>DASSSF010000020.1:0-9034 GCA_035708565.1 Candidatus Limnocylindria bacterium | reverse complement strand
TCACGCGAGCGCGAGATCGCCGGGCTCGTCGCGCTCGGCCTGACGAACCGGCAGATCGCCGGCGAGCTCGTCATCAGCGCGGCGACGGTCGATCGTCATGTCGCGAACATCCTGGTGAAGCTCGGAGCACACGGCCGGGCGCAGATCGCCGCCTGGGCGGTCGCCGAGGGCCTCCCGGCGCGGGAGCGGGCCGACCCGAGCTGACTTTGCAGGGCCATGTACATGGTCCTGTGGACGACCCGGCGGGCGGTCCGCGCGACGCTCCGGTCAGCACAGAAGGAGGCCGGAGATGACGACGACGACGATCGCGACGGTCCGAGCGACACCGGGAAGGCCAGGTCTCGCACGCGTGGCGCGGCGGGTCGCCGAGGCGCTCGAGGAGCGCATCGTGGCGTGGTCCGCGCGGTACATCGACGAGGGGCTCGCCGAGCGGCTGGAAGCGCTTCCCGCGGAGCGCCGGATGGACGCCGCCCTACGCTGGCACGCCCGCCAGCGACGGATCGTCTAGGAGAGGTGGTCCGCGGCCGCCGTCGCGAGGCGCTCCGCGAGCCGCTCCGCGACGCCCGGCTCGCGCGCCTCCACGGTGATCCGGAGGACGGGCTCGGTCCCGGACGGCCGGACGACGAGGCGGCCGGCGTCGGCGAGCTCGCGCTCCGCGGCGGCGACCGCGTCGGCGAACGCGCGGACGGTGCGCCACTCCCGCCTCCGCTGGGCGCGGACGTTGCGCGTGATCTGGGGCCAGCGCTCGACGTCGGCCGCGAGGTCAGCAAGCCGGCCGCCCTCGGCCTTCGCGAGGTGGAGCACCTCGAGCGCGGTGAGGATGCCGTCGCCGGTCGTCGCGTACTCGCGGAAGATGACGTGCCCGGACGGCTCGCCGCCGAACTGCGCGTCGCGCTGCTCGAGCTCCTCCCACACGTAGCGGTCGCCGACCTGCGTGCGCACGAGCTCGACGCCCCACGTCCGGAGCGTCGCCTCGAGCCCGCCGTTCGACATGACCGTCCCGACGATGACGCGCGGCCGCAGGCGGTCGTGCTTCGCGAAGTGCCGCGCTGCGAGCGCGAGCACGGTGTCGCCGTCGTGGAGCGTGCCGGTGTGGTCGGCGATGACGACGCGGTCTCCGTCGCCGTCGAAGGCGAAGCCGATGTCCGCCTTGTTCTCTACGACCGCGCGGCGCATCGCCTCCGGATGCGTGCTGCCGCAGCCGTCGTTGATGTTGAGCCCGTCGGGCCGGTCGAAGAGCGCGAGCACGTCCGCGCCCGCGTGCGCGAACACCGCGGGGGCGACGCGGTAGGTGGCGCCGTTCGCGCAGTCGAGCACGACGCGTGTCCCGCGGAGGTCGGGCGCGAGGGAGACGAGGCGGTCCTCGTAGTCCTTCACGAGGCCGCGCGCGTCGCCCACGAGCCCGATGCCGTCCTCGGTCGGCCGCGGCAGCGACGCGTCGCGCGCCATCGCGGCCTCGATCTCGTCCTCGAGCGCGTCGGGGAGCTTGAGCCCGCGGTGGTCGAAGAACTTGATCCCGTTGTCGGGCGCGGGGTTGTGCGACGCGCTGATCACGGCGCCCGCGACGAAGTCGCCTTCCTTCGCGAGGTACGCGAGCCCGGGCGTCGGGATGTGGCCCACCTGCCGGACCTCCATGCCCACGGAGCAGAGGCCGGCGGCGAGGCCGCTCTCGAGCATGCGGCCCGAGCGGCGCGTGTCGCGGCCGATGACGACGCGGTGGCCTGGGCCGCCGAGGACGTGGCCCGCGGCGCGGCCGAGGCGGAGCGCGAGCTCGGGCGTGAGGTCCTTGTTCGCGACGCCGCGCACGCCGTCGGTGCCGAAGAGCCGCTCGGCCATCTAGCGCGTCACCGGTTGCGTATGGTGACCGTGACGCGCGCCGGCTGCACCTGCTGCGTGACGACCCCCGCCGGCACGCGGACGGCGACGTCGAGCGCGTACGTCCCGGGTCCCCTTCCCGTCACGTCGACCGTCGCCGTGACCTGGTCGGCCGCGACCGCGGCGAGCGCGGGGACCGGCCCCGTGAGCACGAGGCCGATCGTCCGGGGCTCGACCTCCGCGACGAGCGTGTCGGCTAGCCCGGCGGCGACGACGGCGACGAGCGGGAACGGCCGCGTGCCGGTGAGCACCTGCACGTTCACCGTGACCTGGGCGTCGCGCGGCTCGAGCATCTCGACGCCCTGCGGCAGCGCGAACGGGATCTGGAACGTGCGGGTGCCGTTGATGCCGGTCACGTCGAACGGCGCCGTGCGCGCGACGTCGAGGCGGGCGATCGCTTCCTGCGGACCGCGGACCGTGATCGCCGCGGGCTCCGCGACCACCTGCACGATCCAGTAGCCGTTCGCGGGGACGCCGCGCACGTCGTGGAGCACGGCGAGCGTGCGCGTCGTCGACGTCGACAGGACGGGCACCTTCACTTGGACGGCCGCCGGCTCCACGGTGACGCCGTCGACGACGGCGCCCGCCGCGTCCACGGGGACCGGCGTCGCGCTCGTGACGAGGTCCACGCCGATGTCGCCGAAGCGGACGGCGGCGTAGACGGCGGCGACGGTGCCGAGCACCGACGCGGGGGCGGTGGCCTGCACTTCCGCCGGCGTCACCTGCGGCTCGCCGCGCTGGAACCCCGCCGGCGGCTCGTTCGCGAAGCGCGCCTGCACGGTGTAGGTGCGCGAGATGATGGGCTCGATGCGCACGGCGACGGTCGCCGGCGTTACGTCGACCACGGTCACCTGCGGGTCGGCCACCGCGACGCGGACGGGCGCGTCCTGCGGCTCGGCCTTCCCGGTGTCGAGGGCGCTGATGTCGAGCGTCGCGCGGAGCTGCTCGCGGCCGATCCGTGCCACCACCGGCTCCGGGCCGCGCAGCCGCACGCTCACGTCGCCGAGCGGCCCGCGGAGCGAGAAGCCCGACGGCACCTCCGGCGGCTCCACGGGGATGCGGCCGTCGAACGGCGCCACGACCTCCCGCGGGACGACGAGCGTCACGAGGAGGTAGGACGCGACCGCGAGCCCGACGGCGGCGCCCTTGAGCGGCATGTCGCGCGTGACCCAGCGCCGGAGGCCGCGCACGAACGAGCGGCGCTGCGGCGTGAGGAGTCGCATCGCCGGGGCTCTCACCTACCCGTCATACCGCATGACGGGGGCCGGGGCCTACCCGGCCTTGCTGCGGAAGGGAAGGGGCTGGAGCCGGCTGCGCAGGAGCGACGAGAGGACCCGGCGCAGGCGCTCCTCGTCGAGCCCGCCGATGATCCGCCCGTTGCTCGCGATCGAGATGCCCTGGGTCTCCTCGGACACGACGAGCACGACCGCGTCCGTCTGGCTCGAGATCGAGAGCGCCGCGCGGTGGCGCATGCCGTAGCGGTGCGCGGTGCGCTCCTGCGGCTCGTCGAGCGGCAGGAGGCACGCCGCGGCCACGATCTGCGTGCCGCGGACGATGACCGCGCCGTCGTGGAGCGGCGAGCGGACCATGAAGATCGAGGCGAGGAGCTCTGCGGTGAGCCGGCCGTTTATCGGGACGCCGGTCTCGCTGTAGTCCTGGAGCCCGGTCGCGCGCTCGACGACGATGAGCGCGCCGTGGCGGTTCGCGCTGATGATCAATGCGGCGCGCACGAGCTCGTCGACGACGTGGTCGACGGACGCCTCGTCCTGCGGTCCGAGGAAGCGGTCGAGCGGCGCGAGGCGGCCGAGCTGACCGAGGGCGCGCCGCAGCTCCGGCTGGAACACGACGACGACGGCGAACGCCGCGACGACCGAGAGGCCCTGGAGGAGCAGCGCCGTCAGCTGCAGCCGCAGGACGACGGCGAGCCCGTACACGGCGAAGAGCACGACGACGCCGAGCAGGAGCTGCACCGCGCGCGTGCCGCGGATGAGGACGAGCACGTAGTAGACGAAGATCGCCACGAGGGCGATGTCGAGGACGTTGTTCCACCCGAACGGCTGTGACCGGAGGAGCTCGGCGATCCGGTCCATCAGACCGCCTGCGCGAGCCTGTCCACTTCGCCGGCGAGCTCGCTCCGCCCCTCGAGGCGCAGCGCCTCGGCGAGGAGCTCGCACTTCGCCTTCGCGACGTCACGCTTGCCGATCGCCTTCGCGACCTCCACGAGGAGGATCTGCGCGTCGTGCTCCGCGAGCCCGGACGCGATGAGGTTGAGCAGCAGGTCCGAGGCCGCGCTCGTGCGCCCGTCGGCGAGGTGGATGCGCGCCGCGTCGAGTGCGGCCTTCGCGGCGCCCGGATCGCGGCGCGCGATGAGCCGCGTCGCGCGCTCCTCCGCGACCGCCGCGCTCAGGAGGACGCTCGCGGGCACGGGCTCGGGCGCGACCTCCGGCTCGGGCCGCGGCGCGGCGACGAGGTCGACCGTCTCCATTTCCCGCGGCTGCTGTACCCACGGGTCCTCCCGCGGCTCCTCCCGCGGCGCCTCGGGCGCGAGCTCCGGCTCGCGCACGAGCGCGATGCCGCGCTCGGCGGCGAGGTAGTGGAGACCGGGGAGCGGACCGAGCCGCTCGAGCGCGTACTCGATCGCCGCGCGGGCGCTATCGGTGTTGCCCGCGCCCTCGAGCGCGCGGACGAACCGGCTGACCTCGTCGGTCGCAGCGGTCTGCTCGCCCGCGAGCGTGAGCGCCGCGACGAGCCGGCGGTGCGTGCCGAGGTCGCGGTCGTCGAGCTCGATCGCCTCGCGGAGGAGCGAGATCGCGCCGTCGCGCTCGCCGTGCTTCGCCATCGCGGACGCGCCGCCGCGCAGCACCGCGAGCGCGCCCGGCCTGTCCTCGAGCTCGGTGAGGACCTTCGCGAGGCCGCGGTACCCGCCGTCCGCCGCGGGGAACTTCTGCGTCAGGTAGCGGAACTGGTCCTCGGCCTGGCGCAGCCGTCCCGCGCGCAGGCTCTTGAGGCCCGACGCGAGCGCGACCTTGTAGTTGAAGTCCTGCGCGGCCCTGAGCGCCACTGCGCGGACCAGTTTCGGGCGCAGAGGCGCCCAGGTCCAGCAGCTAGCGCTTCGTGAACTGCGGCGCCTTGCGGGCGCGCTTCAGGCCGGGCTTCTTCCGCTCCTTCGCCCGCGGGTCGCGGGTCAGGAGGCCCGCGGTCCGGAGCGGCGCGCGGTTGGCCGCGTCGACCTGGACGAGGGCGCGGGCGATGGCGTGCGCGATGGCCCCCGCCTGCCCGCCGTCGCCTCCGCCGGTGACCTTGACCATCGCGTTGAACCGCCTGGCGGCGGCCGTCACGGTGAACGGCCGCGTGGCCACCTCGGAGAGGCCGTCACGGGCGAAGTAGTCCTCGACCGGCTTGCCGTTGACGATCACGTTGCCCTCGCCCGGCACGAGCCGGACGCGCGCGACGCTCGTCTTGCGACGGCCGGTGCCCTGGAAGTACGGCGACGCCTTCATTCGGTGGCCTCCCCTGTGAGCGGCTGCGGCCGCTGCGCGGCGTGCGGGTGATCGGGACCCGCGTACACGAAGAGCTTGCGCGACATCTGCTCGCCGAGACGGTTGCGCGGCAGCATGCCGCGGATCGCGCGGCGCACGACCTCCTCCGGTCGGCGCGCGAGCACACGCTCGAGCGTCTCCACGCGGAGGCCGCCCGGGTAGCCGGAGTGGCGCACGTACGTCTTGTCCGTGAGCTTCTTGCCGGTGACGCGGATCTTCGCCGCGTTCACGACGATGACGGGATCGCCGGTGTCGAGGTGCGGCGTGAACGTCGCCTTGTGCTTCCCGCGGAGGAGCGCGGCGACCTTCGTCGCGAGACGCCCGAGCGTCTCGCCCTCGGCGTCGACCACGCGCCACTGGCGCGTCAGGTCGCCCGCCTTCGTGGAGTACGTCCTATTCGTCGTCGCCGTCGCCATCGCTCACCTCGTTCCGCCGTTCGCCGTATTCGCCGTATTCAACGTTCACCAGGCACAGCCCGTTCGCCGGGGCGCTCGGGCCAGCCTTCGACCGGTCCCGTGACGCGACGATCGCGTCGAGCTCCTCCGGCCTGAGCTTGCCCCGCCCGATCCGGATCATCGTCCCGACGATCGCGCGGACCATGCCCCGGAGGAACGCGTCCGCCTCGATCTCGAAGACGAGACGCGTGCCCTCCCGGCGCCAGCCCGCGCGCCGCACCTCGCGCACGCCGCCCGGTCCCGCCGCGAAGGCGCCGAAGTCGCGCCTCCCGACGATCCGCTCGGCCGCGCGCGAGAGCGCGTCCGCGTCGAGCGCGCCGGGGAGCCAGTGCTCCCGGAGCCGCTCGAGCGGATCGCGCTCGGGCGCGTTCAGGATCCGGTATTCGTATGTGCGGCCCGTCGCCGAGTACCGGGCGTGGAACGGGTCCGCGACCGGCACGACGCCATAAACCGCGATGTCCGCCGGCAGGAGGGCGTTGACCCCCCTGCTCAGTACCGCTCCGTCCAGCTCCGTCGCCGAGCGGAACGAGATCACCTGCCCCGTCGCGTGGACCCCCGCGTCGGTCCGCCCCGCGCCGATCACCTTCGCCGGCGCGCCGCTGACCACCGCGATGGCCCGTTCGAGCTCGCCCTGCACGGTCGGCGCGTCCGGCTGGACCTGGAATCCCGCGTAGGCGGTCCCGTCGTACGCGACCCGCGCTCGCCAGTTCCTCGTTAGGTCTTCGCCTTCGTCGCCGTGGTCTTCTTGCGCGGCGTCGTCTTCTTCGCGGCCGTGCGCTTCGCGGGCTTCTCGGCCTCCTCGGCCGCCTCGGCCTTCTTGCGCCGCGGGAGCCCGAGGCGGCGGCGCGGCTTCGCGGCCTCCTCGGCCGCCGCTTCCTCTTCCTTGGTCTCCTCGTGGCCCGGCATGAGCTCGATCTGGATGAGCGGCGCGTGGTCGCCCACGCGGTGCCCGACCCGCGTGATCCGGGTGTAGCCCGAGCTCCGGTCCGGGTAGCGCTGCGCGAGGTCGGAGAACACCTTCTCGACGATCTCCGGCTCGGGGAGCCACGCGGTCGCGCGGCGCCGCGCCTCGAGCGAGCCGTCCTTGCCGAGCCCGATCATGCGGTCGACGAAGCGGCGGATCTCCTTGGCCTTCGCCTCGGTCGTCCGCACTTTCTCGTACCGCAGCACCGACAGCGTGAGGTTGCGCAGCATCGACCGCCGGTGCGGCGAGAGGCGGCCGAACGTGCGGAGATGGGTCTGGTGGGGCACTAGCGCTCCTCGCTCCGGTCGACGGTCGCCTCGGCGTCCTCTTCGGCGCCGAAGGCGTCCTTCTGGAGCGCCTCGCCCTCGCCGACCTCGTCGTCGAAGCGGAGCTCGTCCTCGTCCTCGATCGGCGCGTTCTCGTCGCGGACCGGCGCCTCGATGAGGCCGCGCGCCGCGAGCCGCTCCTTGATCTCGTCGAGCGACTTCTTGCCGAAGTTGCGCATGCGGAGGAGCTCCTCGTCCGGCGTCTGGAGGAGCTGCCCGACCTTCGTGATGCCGTGGCGCTTGAGCGAGTTGAAGGCGCGCTGCGGAAGGTCGAGCTCCTCGATGGGCATGTCGGCGACGCCGGCGGGCAGCGACTGCCCGTCCTGGCGCGCCGGCTGCGCGAGCGCGGCCTGCGAGCGCGTGAGGCCCGCGAACAGCGAGAACTGCTGCACGAGGATCTGCGCGCCCTGCGCGATCGCCTCGTCCGGCGGCGTCGTGCCGTCGGTCCAGATCTCGAGGATGAGGCGGTCGTAGTTCGTGACCTGGCCGACGCGGGTGTTCTCGACGCGGAAGTTCACCTGCTTCACCGGGCTGAAGAGCGCGTCGATCGGGATGACGCCGATCGGCAGGCCCTCCTTGCGGTCGGCGGCCGTGAAGCCGCGGCCGTTCTCGACGGTGAGCTCGATCCAGAGCGAGGCCTCGGGCTCGAGCGTGGCGATCTGGACGGTCGGGTCGATGATCTCGACGTCGCTCGTCGTCTGGATGTCGCCGGCCGTGACGGGGCCGGGCCCTTCCTTCTCCAGCGTGAGGGTGACCGGCTCGCCCGCGAACGAGCGGAGGCGGATCTGCTTCAGGTTGAGGACGATCTGTACGACGTCCTCCTTCACGCCCGGGATGGTGGAGAACTCGTGCGCGACGCCGCGGATGCGCGCGGCGGTGATCGCCGCGCCCGGGAGCGACGAGAGGAGCACGCGGCGGAGCGAGTTGCCCAGCGTCGTGCCGTAGCCGGCCGCGAGGGGCTCCACGACGAAGCGGCCGTACCGCTCGTCGCCTTCGAGCCGCTCGATCTTGGGGTATTCCAGTTCGACGATCGCCATCTGTCCTTACCTCTTCCGCTGGGGCTGGATACGCGAGTTTCGGTTCGCGTCGCGTTCCGCGTCGCGGCTGTGTTCCGCTCCAGCTCGGCGCCTTCTGCGCCTCGCGGACCGGCTCGCGCTACGCAGCCTGCTGCTTAGCGCGAGTAGTGCTCGACGATCAGCTGCGTGTCGATGTTCGCCTGGATGTCCGTGCGCGCCGGCGTGCCGATGGCCTTCGCCGTCATCGCCTCGGGGTCGGTCTCGAGCCACGATGGGCGCGGCTGCGTCTTCGCCCAGGCGAGCACGTCCTTGAAATAGTTGAGCGGGCGGCTCGACTCGCGGACGGACACCGTGTCACCGACCTTCACCGTCGTGCTCGGCGTCTTCGCGACCCGGCCGTTGAGCGTGATGTGCGCGTGGCCCACGAGCTGGCGCGCCTGCGAGCGCGAGCGCGCGAAGCCCGCCCGGTAGACGACGTTGTCGAGACGCGACTCGAGGAGCTGCAGGAGCTGCTCGCCCGTGGCGCCCTTCGTCTCGGATGCCTCGTCGAACGTGCTGCGCATCTGGCGCTCGAGGACCCCGTACATGCGCCGCGCCTTCTGCTTCTCACGGAGCTGCAGCGCGAAGTCGGAGACCTTGCGGCGCCGCTGCTGGTGCATGCCCGGCGGCGAGGAGCGCTTCTCGAAGGTGCACTTCGTGACGCACTTCTCGCCCTTGAGGTAGAGCTTCATGCCCTCGCGGCGGCAGAGCTTGCAGACGGGACCAACGTAACGAGCCATGACTCCAACTTTCCTCGAACTCAGCCTACTTGGAAGCTCACCCAGGGGTCGCGCGAGCGGCAGACGGACTGGATGACCTA
>DASSSF010000019.1:0-8715 GCA_035708565.1 Candidatus Limnocylindria bacterium | reverse complement strand
GCCTCGGCGCACCGCGTGTTCGAGGGCACGTACGAGGCCGCGCGCACGTACCAGGCGTACATCGAGCCCCGCGCCGCGATCGTGTGGATCGAGGGCGACGTCGTGCACGCGATCTCCACGAACAAGGCGCCGTTCAACCTTCGTGACCACCTCGCCGCGGCGCTCGGCCTCGACAAGGCGAAGGTCGTCGTCGACACGCCGCACGTCGGCGGGGACTTCGGCGGCAAGGGCCTCTCCGTGGATGAATTCGCGCTGTACTTCCTCGCGAAGGCGACCGGCCGGCCCGTGCGCTCCGTGATGCGCTACGCCGACGATCTCCAGGCGACGAACACGCGCGCCGCGGCAAGGGTCCGGCTGCGCACGGCGGTGGACCGTGACGGCCGCATCCTCGCTCACGAGGCGCGCGTCCTTTACGACGGCGGCGCGTACGCGGGCGGGAAGCCGGTCGCGACGGGCCTGCCCGGCGACGCGCTGTTCACGCTCGTCGGCTACCGCGTCCCGGCGGCGCGCGTCGAGGCCATCGCCGCGTACACGAACGCGGTCCCGTCCGGCCACGCCCGCGCGCCCGGGCAGCCGCAGAACGCGTTCGCCGTCGAGCAGCATCTCGACGAGATCGCGGAGGCGCTCGGCCTCGACCCGCTCGAGCTCCGCCTCCGGAACGCGCCCGCCGACGGCGACCCCGACGTCGAGGGCGAGCCCTTCAGCGAGCCGACGACGCGCTCGGTGCTCGAGCGCCTCCGCGCCGAGGCGCCTCCGCGGCCCGGCCGCGGCTACGCGGTCGGCGGCCGCCACGGCGGGCGGGGGAAGACCTCGCTCGTGCTCACGCAGGAGGCGGACGGCGGCGTCGAGATCCTGACCGGCGTCACCGACCAGGGCGGCGGCGCGCACACGATGCTCGCCCGCGTCGTCGCGGAGGAGCTCGGCGTCGACCCGGCGCGGGTCCGCGTGCGCCGCGGCACGACCGCCGAGGCGCCCGAGGACCCGGGCGTGGGCGGCTCGCGCGTCACGGCCGTGGCCGGCGGCGCGGCGCTCGACGCCGCGCGCAAGCTGAGGGAGCGGCTCGCCGCGGGCGAGCGCCCGCCGCTCCGGGTCGTCGGCGAGCACACCGCGGGCGGCCACGCGCTCGCGGTGTACGCATACGCGGTGGACGCCACGGTGGACCGGGAGACCGGCCAGGTGCGGCTCACCGGGGCCACGCTCGTCGCGGACGTCGGCACGGTCATCAACCCGGTCGCGCTGCGCGGCCAGCTCGAGGGCGGGTTCGCGTTCGGGCTCGGCCAGGCCGTCATGGAGGAGCTGCGCGTCGAGGGCGGCCGCGTCGTCACGGCGAACCTCGGCGACTACAAGATCCCGACGGCGGCCGACGTGCCGCCGCTCCGCGTGATCCTCCTGACGGAGGCGAAGGGCTCCGGCCCCTTCGGCGCGAAGTCCGTCGGCGAGCTCTCGAACCCCGCGGTCGGTCCGGCCGTCGCGAACGCCGTCGCGAGCGCTTGCGGTGCGCGCGTCCGCTCCCTGCCCGTCACGGCCGAGAAGGTCCACCGGACGCTGGCCGGGCGGTGATCGACCCTGAGAAGGACCGCCGGCACCCGATCGTCCCGGCGCGGACGGCGATGCTCTTCTTCGACTGCCTCGCGGGCTACCTGCACCCGCGCGACGCCGCGGCGGCCGCCGAGGTCGTGGGGTCCGGGATCATCCAGAGGCTCGTGCGGATCGAGCGCGCGTGCCGCGAGGCCGGGATCGCGATCGTCTACGCGCAGGCCGACCACCGGCCCGACTGGAAGGACGTGCAGCGGTACGTCGCCGACGCGCCCACCCGCTCGCGGCCGCCGGGGCCGCACGTCTTCGAGCATCCGGGCGTCGCGTCCGGAGATCCGCGGGCGGAGGTGATCGACGAGATCGCCCCGCGCCCGGGTGACTACGTGATCAAGAAGCACCGCTGGAGCGCGTTCTTCGGAACGCACCTCGAGCTGAGCCTGCGCTCGGCCGGCATCGACACGCTCATGCTCGCGGGCGGCGCGATCGAGGTCGGGATCGCGAGCACCGCCTACGCCGCGCGGGACCTCGGCTTCTCCCAGGTCGTCCTCCGCGACGCGTGCCGCTCGACGCGCCCGGGCATGCGCGAGGCGTTCATGGACACGATCTTCCCGAACTTCGCGCGCGTCCGCACGGTCGAGGAGGCGATCGCGCTGTTCGCGCGCCCGTGAACGCGCACATCTGCGCCACGTGCGGGGTCCAGCAGGCGCCTTCCGCGGCGCCGCCGCCGCGCTGCCCGATCTGCGAGGACGAGCGGCAGTACGTGCGCCAGGGCGGGCAGGCCTGGACGACCCTCGGCGAGCTCGCCGCGAAGGGGCACCGCATCCTGGTCCGCGAGCTCGAGCCGGGCCTGCTCGGCGTCGGCGTCGAGCCCGCGGTCGGCATCGGCCAGCGCGCGCTCCTCGTCCGCACGGCCGCGGGCAACCTGCTGTGGGACTGCGTCGGGTACGTCGACGACGCGGGTGTCGAGGCGGTCCGCGCCGCGGGCGGCGTCGCCGCGATCGCGTTCTCGCACCCGCACTTCTACGGCGTCATGGTCGAGTGGAGCCGTGCGTTCGGCGGCTGCCCGATGTACGTGCCCTCGGCCGATCGCGAGTGGGTGCAGCGCGACGATCCCGCCATCGTCGAGTGGGCGGGGACCCGCGAGGTGGTCCCGGGCGTGACGCTGGTGCAGGTCGGCGGGCACTTCGACGGGAGCGCGATGGTCCACTGGCCGGCGGGCGCGGGCGGCAAGGGTGCGCTCCTCGTCGGCGACACGATCACGGTCGTGCCCGACGTGCGCGCGGTCTCGTTCATGCGCTCGTATCCGAACCTCATCCCGCTCCCGGCGGGCGAGATACGCCGGATGGTCGCCGTCGCGCGGCGGTACCCGGCGGACCGGATCTACGGCGGCTGGTGGGACCGGGTCGTGCGTGAGGACGGCATGCGGGCGGTCGAGCGCTCCGCGCTGCGCTACCTCCGCTGGAGCGGCGCCGAGGAGCGCCTCTAGCGGAGCGCGGCGCCGCGCACGTACCGATCGGCTAGTCTCCGCCGGTGACGATCGACCGCCGTACCGTGCGGCCCGACCACGTGCGCGCCGTCCGCGCGAGCATCCGCGGGCGCGTCATCGTGCCCGGCGACCCCGACTACGACGCCGCACGCCTCGTGTTCAACGGTGGCATCGACCGGCGGCCGGGCGTCATCGTCCGGGCCGCGGATGCCGACGACGTGGCGCGCGTCGTGACGCTCGCGCGCGAGACCGGCATCGAGCTCGCCGTGCGCAGCGGCGGCCACAGCGCGGCGGGCCACGGCACGAGCGACGGTGGGCTGGTGCTCGACCTTCGCGACATGAACGGGGTCGACGTCGACGCCGCGGGCCGCACGGCGTGGGCGGGCACGGGCATCACCGCGGCGGCGTACTCGGAGGCCGCGGGCGCGCACGGGCTCGCGACCGGCTTCGGCGACACGGGGTCCGTCGGCGTCGGCGGCATCACGCTCGGCGGCGGGATCGGCTACCTCGTGCGGAAGTACGGCCTCACGATCGACGACCTCCTCGCCGCCGACGTCGTGACCGCCGATGGCGAGCTCGTCCGCGCCGACCCGACGTCACACCCCGACCTGTTCTGGGCGATCCGGGGAGGCGGCGGGAACTTCGGCGTCGCCACGCGCTTCCACCTGCGGCTCCACGCGCTGCCGTCGATCGTGGGCGGCATGCTGCTCCTGCCCGCGACGCCAGAGACCGTCCTCGGGTTCGTCGAAGCCGCTCGTGCGGCGCCCGACGAGCTCTCGACGATCTGCAACGTCATGCCCGCCCCGCCGATGCCGTTCGTGCCCGCGGAGCAGCACGGCAAGCTCGTGATCCTCGCGCTGCTCGCGTACGCCGGGCCGGCCGAGCCGGGAGAGCGTGCCCTCGCGCCGTTCCGCGCCCTCGCCGCGCCGATCGCGGACCTCCTGCGGCCGATGCCGTACCACGAGATCTACCCGCCGGACGATCCGTCGTACCGGCCGATCGCCGCGGGGCGCACGTTCTTCGTCGATACGTTCGATCGCCGCTCGGCTGACGCGGTGTTCGAGCACCTCGGGCGCTCCAGGGGCGCGATGCCGGTCGCGCACATCCGCGCGCTCGGCGGCGCGATGGCGACCGTCCCGGACGACGCGACGGCCTTCGCGCACCGCCGCCGGGTCCACATGATCGCGACGGCCGCCATCCACCAGCGGGTGGAGGACTCGCCGGCCCACCAGGCGTGGGCGAACGCGTTCGCGGCCGAGCTGCGGCGCGGCGAGAAGGGCACCTACGTCAACTTCCTCACGGACGAGGGCGAGGCCGGGATCCGCGAGGCCTACCCGGGGCGCACCTTGGACCGGCTGCGGCAGGTCAAGGCGCGCTACGACCCGGCCAACCTCTTCCGCTCGAACCACAACATCCCGCCCGCGTAGACGGCACACGCGCCCCGCGGGCTAGATGAAGAGCGTCGTCGCGCCCTCGGCCGCGGCGAGCGCGGCGGCGGCGCCCGCGGGCTCCTCGATCCCGTCGATGAGGTCCGCCTTCGTGAGGCCCATCAGGTCCATCGTCATCTGGCAGGGAACGAGCCGCACGCCCATGTCGCGCGCGGTCTCGAGGAGCTCCTGCGGTCCGGCGACGTTGTACCGGCTCGCGAGGCTCTTCATCATCGCGGGCCCCATGCCGAGGAAGTTCATCTTCGAGAGCTTGAGGTTCGCGGTGCCGCCGCGGTTCATGACCGAGAGCATCTTCTGCATCCACTGCTTGCCCGTGATGCCGCGGTCGTTGCGCACGAGGGGGAAGAGGCCCCAGAAGGTGAAGAACACCGTCACCGGCCGGCCCAGCGCCGCCGCGGTGTTCGCGAGGATGAGCGTCGGCCAGACGCGGTCGAGGTCGCCGCTCCAGGCGAAGATCACGAGCCCGCCCGTCCCCTTCGCCTCGGTCTCCTCGAGGGCCGGGAGCGGGAGCTCCGACGGTCGTTCCGCGGTGAGCGTCATGTCGATCACCCCTTCTTCCGTATCACGAAGCGGAGCGTGGCGCCGTCCTCGGACGCCTCCACGATCGGGTTGCCCGTCGCCTTGGACCACGCCGGGAAGTCCACCTTCGCACCCTTGTCCGTCGCGAGCACCTCGATGAGCTCGCCGGGCGCCAGCTGCTTCATCGCCTGCGCGGTCTTCACGATCGGCAGCGGGCAGGCGAGGCCGCTGCAGTCGAGCGTCCGCGCGACCAACGTCGTCGTCATGTCGTCCTCCTAGCCGATGCGTCCCTGCGGGACGGTCACCCAATACGCCCGGTTGAAGATCCACTTCGCCCAGTGCCACAGGCGCGAGGGCCGCGGCGGGACCGGCGGGTGCGCGTAGTCGAAGCGCAGCGACGTCGCGCGGCCGCCGCCGGTCTCGAGGAAGCACATCACGCGGCCGCCGTACGCGGCCTTCGGCGCGGTGCCGCGCACGAACGATGCGATGCGGCTCGCGACGATCGGCGCCTCGAAGTGCGCCGTCGACCCGCTCTTGGAGATCGGCAGGTCCGTCGCGTCGCCGATGGCGAAGATGCGCTCGTGCGCCTTGTGCGCCAGGGTGTCGCGGTCCGTCGGGACCCAGCCGCCCGCGTCGCCGAGGCCGGAGTCCGAGATGACGGCGGCGCCCCTGTGCGGCGGGACGAGGATGAGGAGGTCGTACTCGGCTGTCTCTCCCTCGATCGAGGACACCGTCCGCGCCGCGGTGTCGACCGACTCGACGTTGAAGAACGTCGACAGGCCGATCCCGCGCCGCTCGAAGATCGGCTGGACGAGCTTGGACGCGGACTCGATGGTGAAGGCCCGGTTGAGCGGGGAGAGGAGCGTCACCGAGGACCGCTCGCGGACGCCGCGCTTGCGCAGGTGCTCCTCGACCATGAGGACGAACTCGACCGGCGCGGGCGGGCACTTGTAGGGGATGCCGGCGACGCCGAGGAGGATCCGCCCGCCGTCGAAGCGCCGGAGCTCCTCCCGGAGGCGCAGCGCGCCCTCGACCGAGTAGAAGTCGTGCGTGTCGCCGTAGCCGGGGACCGCATCGCGGTCCAGGCGCGACCCGGTCGCCAGGACGAGGAAGTCGTACGGGAGCCGGCCGCCCCGCGCGAGCGTCACCGTCTGCCCGACGGGGTCTACCTTCGTCGCCTGGTCGACGACGAGCTCGACCTGCTTGCGCAGGAGCGTGCGCTCGTCCCGCGCGAGCCACAGCGCGTCCGCCTGGTCGAGCGCGACGTAGAGGAAGCCCGGCTGGTAGACGTGCATGCCCGTGCCGTC
The DNA here is from genome assembly GCA_035708565.1 of Candidatus Limnocylindria bacterium. Lineage (GTDB taxonomy): Bacteria > Chloroflexota > Limnocylindria > P2-11E > P2-11E > JACDAF01. The sequence continues at coordinate 2,419 of DASSSF010000019.1, read as the reverse complement.
GACGACGGTGACGGCCGCTTCCTTGCCGAGCTCCTTGCTGATGAGGTTCGCGGCGAGCGTCCCGCCCACGCCCCCTCCGAGGACGACGACCCGGGCGGGCATCAGCGTGCCTTGCGCACGATGAAGCGCGCGGACCCCGCCTCTTCGTCGATCCGCACGAGCTCGTGCTTCGCCTTGCCGACCCAGGCGGGGATGTCGGTCTTCGAGCCGGCGTCGCTCGAGATGACCTCGAAGGTGTCGCCGACCTGGCCCTGGCGGATCGCTCCGATCAGCGCGAGGAGCGGTCCGGGGCACGCCATGCCGCGAGCGTCGATCGACTTCGTGAGCGCGGGCTCGGTGAGCGTCATCGCCGCCTCCTCTAGATGAAGGTGATCGGGCCCTGGGCGTCGGTCATGAACGCCGCCACCCCTTCGATGCCGTCGACGAGCGGGTCGAGATCGTCCTTCGCGATCCCGAACATCTCGGTCGAGAGCGCGCACGCGTGGATGCGTACGTCGCCGAGCTCCTTCGCCTGCCGGAGGAGCTCGGACCAGTGCGCGCCCGGGTGCGCCGCGACGATCGATCGCTGCGCGGCGGTCGCCTCGGGCGCGAGCCCGTGCTCCTTGCTGATGCGGTCGGAGCGGAACGCGTCCACCGCGTAGTACTGGAGGAACAGGTTCACCGGGCGGCCCATCGCGGCCGCGCCGACCGTGAGGACCGCGGCGGCGTTGAGCTTGTCGTCGGTGCCGGAGAAGAGGATCACGGAGAGCGGGGTCTCGGTCGCTTCCATTCGTTCGCCTCCGTCACGAGGCTCGCTCCGCGCGGCGCGCCGAGCGAGGGCCGGAGGGCACGAAGCGAACAGGCCCTTCGACTCTGTGATCACACGCTCACATATCGGACCGTGGCGTCATGACGATGCCCCTCAGCCTCATCGAGGACGCGGCGCGCCAGTTCGCCCTGCTGGCCGATCCCACCCGGCTGCGGCTCCTCCATGAGCTCATGGAGCAGGGCGAGATGTCGGTCGGCCGGCTCGCGGCCGCGGCGGACACGTCCCGCTTCAACGCCTCGGCGCACCTCACGCGCCTGCTCGAGGCCGGCGTCGTCGCGCGCCGTCGCGAGGGCACGTCGATCTACTACCGCGTCCAGGACAGGAACCTGCCGCGGGTGTGCGAGTGGGTCTGCGAGTCGGTACGGGCGCGGGCGCGCGCGGCGGCGCGCGCCGCCGAGGTCGGTCTCTAGCGGTACTTCGTGAGCGCGCGCCGCCGCACCACGGTGTCGACGAGCGCCGGCGTCCGCGTGCGCATGACGTGGTCGGCGGCGCGCGCGATCGCGGGGCCGGCCTGCGCCGGGTCCGTGATCGGCCCCTCCGCGTACCAGCCCATCGAGCGCGCGAGCATGGCGAAGTCGGGCGCCGGGTCCTCGATGTCCATGCCGATGTAGGCCTTCGCCTTGTCGGTCCCCCGGTGGTCGGCGACGCGGAGCTGATGCTCCCAGTCGTTGTAGTAGGCGCGGTTGTTGTACATGACCGCGAGGATGGGGAGGCGGTGCTTCGCCGCCGTCCAGAGCGCGCCCGGGTCGTACATGAGGTCGCCGTCGGGCTGGACGTCGACGATGAGCCGGTCGGTCCCGCGGTAGGCGAGCGCGACGCCGAGCGAGGTCGCGATCTGCGTCGCGGTGCCGAACGAGCGGCCGGGATGGCGGTTCGGGCCCTCGACGTCCCACAGGCGGAGCGCCCAGCTCTCGAGGGTGTTCGCCGTGAGCATCCAGTCGTACTTCCGGATGACGTCCCAGATCTCGCTCGCGAGGCGCGGCGCGGTCATCGGCGACGCGTCCCAGTCCTTCTTCGCCTGCTCGCGCCACTTCTTCTCGATGTCCGCGTGGAGCGCCTCCACGGCGCGGCGCCGCGGCGAGCGGTCGCGCGTGTCGCGCTCCCGCAGGAGGCGGCGGAGCTCGGGGATCGCGAGGCGGGTGTCCGCGACGATCGAGAGCGCGACGGGCTGGAACTGGCCGAGGTCCTCGGCCCACTTGCTCTGGCGGAGCTCCGACAGCCCGACGTCCACGACCTTGGTGCCGTCCTTGATCCGCGGACGCTTCTGGTGCGTCTCGCGGTCCAGCTCGTTCAGCAGGCGGAAGAGGTCGCCCACGTCGAGCGAGAGGACGAGGTCGGCCTCCGCGAGCGGCTCGTCGCTGCCGGTGACGTTCAGCGGGTGCCGGTTCGGGAAGCAGACGCGGCCGTTCATGTCGATGACGCCGGCGCCGAGCTGCTCCGCGAGCGCCACGAGCTCCGGCACGGCCTCGGGGTGGCGGCCCAGGTGCTCCGTCACGATCACCGGCCGCTCCGCGCTCGCGAGCATGTCCGCGGCCCGCGCGAGCGCGCGCGGGTCGCCCTGCACCGGCGAGGGGCGCGCCGCGGCGACGACGTCGTCGATCGGCACGGGCC
>DASSSF010000018.1:0-13382 GCA_035708565.1 Candidatus Limnocylindria bacterium | reverse complement strand
CGTGCCCTTGAAGAACCAGATGTGCGACACGGGCGACGCGAGCTGGATGTGGCCCATCCGCTCGCGGCGCACCTTCGCGCGCGTCACCTCGACGCCGCACTTGTCGCAGATGATCCCCTTGTAGCGGATCCGCTTGTACTTCCCGCAGTAGCACTCCCAGTCGCGCGTCGGACCGAAGATCCGCTCGTCGAACAGGCCGTCCTTCTCCGGACGGAGCGTGCGGTAGTTGATCGTCTCGGGCTTCGTGACCTCGCCGCTCGACCACGAGCGGATCTGGTCAGGCGAGGCGAGCGAGATGCGGATCGCGTTGAACTCGTTGACTTCCAGCATGACTACTCCCCGCTCTCGAGCCCGGAGATGTTGATCCCCAGGTTCGGCGTGTCGTACGCCTGCGCGTCCTCGATGAAGCGGATCCGCTCCTCGTTCTCGTTCAGCACCTCGACGGAGAGGCCGAGCGACTGGAGCTCCTTGATGAGCACCTTGAACGACTCCGGCACTCCCGGCGGCTGGATGTCCTCGCCCTTGACGATGGCCTCGTACGTCTGCACGCGGCCCATGATGTCGTCGGACTTGACCGTGAGCAGCTCCTGGAGGATGAAGGCGGCGCCGTAGGCCTCGAGCGCCCAGACCTCCATCTCGCCGAACCGCTGGCCGCCGAACTGCGCCTTGCCGCCGAGCGGCTGCTGCGTGATGAGGCTGTAAGGGCCCGTCGAGCGCGCGTGGATCTTGTCCTCGACGAGGTGGTGCAGCTTCATCATGTAGATCTGCCCCACGGTGACGGGCTCCTGGAAGGGTTCGCCGTTCCGGCCGTCGCGCAGCTGGATCTTGCCGCTCTCGGGGAGCCCGGCCTTCCGCAGCTGCTCCTTGATGACGTCCTCGCGCGCGCCGTCGAAGACGGGCGTCGCGACCTTGATCCCGAGCGCCGCCGCGGCCCAGCCGAGGTGCGTCTCGAGGATCTGTCCGATGTTCATGCGGCTCGGCACGCCGAGCGGGTTGAGCACGATGTCGACGGGCGTGCCGTCCGGGAGGAACGGCATGTCCTCGACCGGCAGGATCTTCGCGATGACGCCCTTGTTGCCGTGGCGGCCGGCCATCTTGTCGCCGACCGAGATCTTCCGCTTCTGGGCGACCGCGATGCGGATGAGCTTGTTCACGCCCGGCAGGAGCTCGTCGTTGTTCTCGCGCGAGAAGATCGCGACGTCCACGACCTTGCCGTGCTCGCCGGACGGGAGCCGCAGCGAGGTGTCCTTCACCTCGCGCGCCTTCTCGCCGAAGATCGCGCGGAGCAGGCGCTCCTCGGCCGTGAGCTCGGTCTCGCCCTTGGGCGTGATCTTGCCCACGAGGATGTCCTGCGGGCCGACCTCGGCGCCGATGTAGACGATGCCGTTCTCGTCGAGGTCCGCGAGCGCCTCCTCGCCGACGTTCGGGATGTCGCGCGTGATCTCCTCGGGGCCGAGCTTCGTGTCGCGCGCCTCGGCCTCGTACTTCTCGATGTGGATCGAGGTGAACTTGTCGTCCTGGACGATGCGGTCGGACAGGATGATCGCGTCCTCGTAGTTGCCGCCCTCCCAGGGCATGAAGGCGACGAGGATGTTCTGGCCGAGCGCGAGCTCGCCGTCGTCCGTCGAGTAGGAGTCCGCGATGACCTGGCCTTCCTCGACGCGATGGCCCACGTCCACGAGCGGGCGCTGGTTGAAGCAGGTGCCCTGGTTCGTGCGCACGAACTTCTGGAGCCGGTAGCGGAAGGCGTCGCCGCCGTCCTCCTCGATCCAGATCTCCGTCGCGGAGACCGAGCGGACGGTGCCGGCGGCGCGCGCGAGGAGCACCTGGCCGGAGTCCGTGGCGGCGCGCTCCTCGATGCCCGTGCCGATGATCGGCGACTCGGGCCGGATGACCGGCACGGCCTGGCGCTGCATGTTCGAGCCCATGAGAGCGCGGTTCGCGTCGTCGTGCTCGAGGAACGGGATGAGCGCCGCGGACACGGAGACGATCTGCTTCGGTGAGACGTCCATGTACTCGGCGTTCTTCGGCGACTCCTCGTGGTACTCGGAGCCGCGGTGCACCTGCACGCGCTCGTCAACGAAGTAGCCGTCCTTGTCGAGGCGCGCGTTCGCCTGCACGCAGGTCGCGAGCTCCTGCTCGTCCGCCGTAAGGTAGACGATCTCGTCGCTCACGCGGACGCGCTCGCCGTCCTTCACGATCTTCCGGTACGGCGACTCGATGAAGCCGTAGGGGTTCACGCGGCCGAACGTCGCGAGCGAGCCGATGAGGCCGATGTTCGGGCCCTCCGGCGTCTCGATCGGGCAGATGCGGCCGTAGTGGCTGAAGTGCACGTCGCGGACGTCGAAGCCCGCGCGCTCGCGCGAGAGGCCGCCCGGGCCGAGCGCCGAGAGGCGGCGCTTGTGGGTGAGCTCGTCGAGCGGGTTCGTCTGCTGCATGAACTGCGACAGCTGCGAGCCGCCGAAGAATTCCTTGATCGCGGCGACGACCGGACGGATGTTGATGAGCTCCTTCGGCGTCGCCTTCTCCGGCTCGACGATCGACATGCGCTCGCGCACGACGCGCTCCATGCGGAGCAGGCCGACGCGGAACTGGCCCTGGATGAGCTCGCCGACGGCGCGCACGCGGCGGTTGCCGAGGTGATCGATGTCGTCGGCCTTCCCCTTGCCGCCGTTCAGCTCGATGATCCGCGCGACGATCCGCACGAGGTCGTCGTTCGTGAGCGTGCGCTGCTCCATCGGGAGGTCGAGGCCGAGCTTGCGGTTCAGCTTGTAGCGGCCGACCTTCGCGAGGTCGTAACGGCGGAAGTTGAAGAAGAGCGAGTTCACGAGGTTGCGCGCGTTGTCGGCCGTGGGCGGGTCGCCCGGCCGGAGGCGCTTGTAGACCTCGATGAGGCCCTCGGTCTGGTTGGTGGTGTTGTCCTTGTCGAGGGTCGTCCTGATGTACTGGTGCTCGGGGTCGGTGTCGATCGCGTTGAAGAGCGCGGCGATCTCCTCGTTCGAGCCGTAGCCGACCGCCCGCAGGAGCGTCGTCACCGGCAGCTTGCGCTTCCGGTCGACCTTCACCGAGACGACGTCCTTGTTGGAGGTCTCGAACTCGAGCCACGCGCCGCGGTTCGGGATGAGCTTCGCGTAGAAGAGCTGGCGGCCCGTCGTCGGGTCGTCGACCGCGGTGAAGTACACGCCGGGCGACCGCACGAGCTGCGACACGACGACGCGCTCGGCGCCGTTGATCACGAACGTGCCCTTGTCGGTCATCCACGGGAAGTCGCCGAGGAAGACGTCCTGCTCGGTGACCTCGCCGGTCTCCTTGTTCACGAGCTCGACCTTGGCCCAGAGCGGCTTCGAGAACGTGAGGTCGCGCGTGCGGCACTCCTCCTCGCTCCACTTCGGCTCGCGGAACTCGCTCGAGACGAAGCGAAGGTCGAGCGTCTTGCCGGTGAAGTCCTGGATCGGGCTGATCTCGGCGAACAGCTCGTTGAGGCCTTCGTCGCAGAACCACGTGAAGGAGTCGAGCTGCGTCTGGATGAGGTTCGGGAGCGGCAGCACCTCGGGCAGCGACGCGAAGTTGACGCGGTCCGGGCGGCCGTCAACGCGGTCGAGCATGGACGTCATGCGAGGCCCTCCTCAGGCTTTAGGGGCGTGCGGGCAGGCGGAAAGACGGGGACTGAAATGGCCAGGCTGTAAGGATAGGACCACGGTGCAGGCGGGGTCAACCGGCGGGAACCGTCGAATGTGCGAGGGTCCCGCTTGCCTGTCAATAGGGCATATCTAGGCCCGCGTGTCCTACCGAACGCGGTCCGCCGGCCGGGCAGCTGAAAGAAGTCGGTAAGACCGCCCCCGGAGACGCCTCCGGGCCGCTGTCAGGCCGTTATCTTCGGCGACGTGGACGAGCAGGCGAGCGCTGAAGCCGCCGAGGCGCCGCGCAAGCGGGCGCGGGGGCCGCGCACGCTCGACCGGCGCACGGTGCTCGGGGCGGCGATCCTCGGGGGCGCCGGCATGGCCACGGGCCGGCTCCTCGCCGGCACGAGGACGCCCGAGCGGATCCGCGTGCCGGTCACGGGCACGCTCGCGAACGCCGAGGGCCTCGACTGGGTCTCGCCCCTCGGCGACGACTCGGCGAAGGTCGCGCACCTCCTCCGCCGCACGACCTTCGGCTACACGCAGGCGGAGCTCGAGCAGGCCCAGAGCGACGGATACGCCCGCACGGTGGAGCGTCTCGTCGAGTCGCCGCCGGCGGAGCCGAAGCCGCTCGCGAACGCGGACAAGGCGAGCCAGCTGCCCGGGCAGCAGCTCCGCCTCGAGGAGCTCCGCGCGTGGTGGCTCGACTGGATGCTCGCCTCGCCGACGCCGTTCGCGGAGCGCATGACGCTCTTCTGGCACGGCCACTTCACGAGCGACTTCCGCAAGGTCGGCCTTCAGTCGCCCTTCGTGTACTGGCAGAACCAGACGTGGCGCCGGTTCGCGCTCGGGGACCTCCGCACGATGCTCTACGAGGTCACCGTCGACCCGGCGATGCTCCGCTACCTCGACCTCGCGCAGTCGACGGCGCGCAACCCGAACGAGAACTACGCCCGCGAGCTCATGGAGCTCTACACGATGGGCGCGGGCACGTTCGGCGAGGACGACGTGAAGAGCGCGTCGAAGGCGCTGTCCGGGTGGCGCGAGCCGCGCACGGAGTCGATGATCGAGGCGGCGAAGCAGGAGGCGATGCAGCGCGGGCGCACGATCCCGCCGCAGCTCGCGAGCGCGAAGCCCGACGCGGTCCGCACGGGGGTCTTCGCGCGTGAGCGCTCGCACACGGGCGGCCTCCCGTTCCTCGGCGTCACGCGGCAGTGGGACACGCAAGCGGTCATCGACCGGATCCTCGAGATGGACGTCACCGCGCCGTTCGTCGCGCGCAAGGTCGCGGTGCAGTTCGTCTCCCCCTCCCCGGACGAGGAGTACGTCGCCGCGCTCGCCGCGGGCTTCCGGAGGACGAAGTACAGCGTGAAGGAGCTCATGCGCACGGTGCTCCTCTCGCCCGAGTTCACGTCGCAGGCCGCGTACCGCTCGCTCATCAAGTCACCGATCGAGCTGATGCTGAGCACCGCGAAGGCGCTCGGGAACAGCGCGCTCGCGCGGCTCGCGACGCAGTTCGGCGAGCAGATGGGCCAGACGCTGTTCGACCCGCCGAGCGTCGGCGGCTGGCCCAACAACGAGTCGTGGATCTCGTCGAACGCGATGCTCGCCCGCGCGAACTTCGTGACGACGGCCGTGACCCAGACGCGCCGGCTGCCGCCCGCGGAGCGCGTGCACGCGACGCAGCTCGACTCCGTGCTCTCCCCGCAGACGCTGCGCCTCCTCAACGAGGCGCGCGACGAGCGCGCGCGCTGGATCGTCGCGCTCGCCGGGCCCGAGTTCCAGCTGAAGTGAGGTACGGCCGGTGAACATCCAGATGACGCAGGGCACGGGCGTCTCGCGCATCTCGCGCCGCGACTTCCTCCGCGCCGGCATGGTCTTCGGCGCTGGGGCCGCGGGTCTCGCGGCCGGCTACGCGGCCGTGCCGGACGTGTTCGCGCGGGCGGTCTACGAGGCGAAGCGGGAAGGCGTCACGAACGACCGCATCCTCGTGATGATCCAGCTCGCCGGCGGGAACGACGGCCTCCAGACCGTGATGCCGCTCAAGGACCCCACCGCCCGGGACCTGCGGCCCGTCCTGTCGAAGGCGTACGACTCGGCGCTCCCGCTGAACGACGAGTTCGGCCTCAACCGCACGCTCAAGGGCACGAAGGAGCTCTTCGACCAGGGCAAGGTCGCGATCGTCCACGGGGTCGGGTACCCGAGGCCGTCGTTCTCGCACTTCGACTCCATCCGCGTGTGGGAGACGGCCGATCCGGAGCGCCGCGAGCAGGACGGCTGGCTCGGGAGGACGATCGCGAAGAACTACGACTCGGCGGGCCATCCGCTCGTGGGCTGCTCGTGCGGGTCGACCGGCGTGCCCGGCGCGCTGCGCGACCTCGAGGCCACGCTCACCGTCGTCAACGACCAGCGTACGTTCCGCTTCCAGGGCGGGGACGAGGTCGAGCGCGCGTTCGGCGCGCTCTACACCGGCACACCGGGGATCTACGGCGCGCTCTTCGACACCGCCGTGGCGACGGCGCGCGACACGGTCGCGCAGCTGCGGTCGTCGACGGCGACCTACATCCCGCGAGCGAAGTACAGCGACGACGCGCGGCTCGTCTACTCGTCCAAGAACCAGCTCGCGGCAGCGCTCCAGCTCGCTGCGCAGCTCATCGTGACCGGCACGGGCGTGAAGATCCTCCACGTCACGCTCGGCGGCTTCGACACGCACTACACGCAGGAGAACCGGCACGACGCGCTCCTCTCCTACTTCGACGGCGCCGTGTCCGCGTTCTACGCGGACCTCGCGGCGCACGGGATGTCGGACCGCGTCCTGATCGCGACGTGGAGCGAGTTCGGCCGGCGCGCGCGCGAGAACGCGAGCGCGGGCACCGACCACGGGACGGCCGCGCCGGTCATCCTCATCGGCGACCCCGTGAAGGGCGGCCTCTACGGCGAGATGCCCGACCTGCGAAGGCTCGACGCGACGGGCAACGTCGGGTACTCGGTGGACTTCCGCTCCGTGTACCAGGAGATCCTGAGCGAGCACCTCAAGGTCGACGCGCGCGCGATCTTCGACCGGGAGTTCGAGCCGCTCTCCCTCGTGCTCAAGGCCTAGCGTGCCGCGCGCGATCGCCCTCCGGCTCGCCGCGGCCGCGGCGACGGTCGTCGCGCTCCTCGGATCGACCGCGTACGTCGCGGCGAACCCGAAGAACCCCGCCGCGCCGCTCCAGCCGCCGGTCGCGAAGCCGGCGGCGACGCCGACGCCCCGTCCGACGGGACGGATCCAGCTCGCGCCCGGCGTGCAGGCGACGTCGCTCCCCGGCATCACGTTCACGCATGTCTCGTGAGCCGGCGCGCGCCGCGTTCGAGTGCTTCGGCGGCGCGTGCGAGGTGTTCGCGGTCGGCGCGCGCGTGGACGGGGCCGAGGTCTGGGCCCGCGAGCGGCATGCGCGGTACTCGCGCTTCGACGCGGGGAGCGAGCTCTCGCGCCTGAACGCGGCGGCGGGCCGCTGGGTGGACGTGAGCGCCGAGCTCGAGGCCATGCTGCGCGCCGCCCTCGAGGCGTACGACACGAGCGGCGGGCTCGTGCACGCGGGCGTGCTTCCCGCGCTCGTCGCGGCCGGATACGGGCGCGACCTCGGCGACGGCCCGACGCCCCACACGGCCGCGGCGCCGCCGCGGCCGCTCCCCGAGATGCTCGAGGTGGCGCGCGGGCGCGCCCGCCTCGCGCCGGATACGTCGGTGGACCTCGGCGGGATCGCGAAGGGCTTCCTCGCCGACCGCCTCGCGGCCGAGCTCGGCGACAACGCGCTCGTGAACTTCGGCGGCGACCTCTACGCCCGCGGCGGCGGGCCGGAGGGCGCCGGCTGGCCGGTCGGCTTCGGCGACCGAACCGTCCTCCTCAGGGACATGGGTGCGGCGACGAGCGGCACGTGGAAGCGCGCGTGGGGCCCCGGGCTCCACCACCTCATCGACCCGCGCACGGGCGCTCCCGCGGCGACCGACCTTCGAGAGGCGTCGGTGCTCGCCCCGACCGCGGCCGAGGCGGAGACGTTCGCGAAGACGGCGCTGCTCCTCGGCTCCGCGCGGGCCGAAGCCTGGCTCGTCGGCCGCTCGGCGGGCTGGTGGCTCGCATGACGGCGCAGGAGGCCGACGTCCTCTTCTGGCTCCTCGCGCGCGCGACCGGCGTCGCCTCCTTCCTCGCGCTCTTCATCGCGATCCTGTCGGGGATCGCGCTCCGGACGTCCGTGCTCGACCGGCTCGGCTCGAACCGCGAGATCCAGTCGCTCCACCAGTTCACGACCGCGCTCTGGATCCCGCTCGGGGGGCTCCACCTGGTCTCGCTCCTCCTCGACCGCACCGCGCGCGTGCGCGCGGTCGACCTCGTGGTCCCGTTCGGGGTCGACTACGGCCCCGTGGCCGTGGGTCTCGGCACGCTCGCGTTCGACATCTTCGTGGTCGTGACGGTCACGTCGTGGATCCGGCGCGGGCTCGACCCGCGCCTGTGGTCGTGGATCCACCGCACGTCGTACGTGGCGTTCGCGCTGACGTTCGCGCACGCGTTCCTCTCCGGCACCGACTTCAACTCACCGCTCCTGTCGGCGGTCACCTGGTCGCTCGCGTTCGCCGTCGCGGTGCTCGCCGCGTCGCGGCTCGTCTGGGGGAGGCTGCCGACCTAGCGCGCGCAGAATGCGCGGCGTGCCGGCGCCGGCGGCGCGACAGCTCCTCGGGCAGCGGGACCTGCGCCGGCTGTGGCTCGCGCACACGGGGTCGGTCATCGGCGACGGCCTGCACAACATCGCGCTCACCTAGCTCGTGTTCAGCACGATGGGCGGCGGCCCGGGCGCGCTCGTCCTCCTGCAGCTCGGCTACGCACTGCCGTACCTGACGCTCGCGATCGTCTCGGGAACGCTCGTCGACCGGTGGGACCGCCGCCGCGTGATGGTCACGGCGGACCTCGTCCGCGCCGCGGTCGTCGCAGCGCTCGCGGCGGCCGTTGCGACGGGCGCCGCGTCGCTCCCGCTCGTGATCCTCGCCGGTGTGGGGCTCTCCGCGGCCGGGACGTTCTTCGGACCGGCGCGCGGTGCGGTGCTGCCCCACTACGTCGCGCGCGAGCTCCTCGTCCCGGCGAACGCCCTCTTCGCGATCGCGACGCAGAGCGCCACGCTGATCGTGCCTCCTGTGGGCGGGATCGCCTTCGAGGTGCTCGGTCCCGTCACGCTCCTCCTCGCAGACGCGGTCTCGTTCGTGTGGTCGGCCGCGCTCCTCGCACGCCTCTCGCCTGTCGCGCCGATCTCGGCCGCCGAGCGGCGGCCGCTCGTCGAGGAGGCCGCGGACGGGCTCCGGTTCATCGCGGGCCACCCGCCCAGCCGGCTGATCGTGCTCATCGGCGCGGCGAACCAGCTCGCCACGGTCGGCCCGTATCGCGTCATGGTCCCGGCGTGGGTCGCCGTCGTCCTCGGCGGCGGGGCGGCCGAGTACGGCGCCCTGCTCGGCTCGATCGCCGGCGGGATCCTCGTCGCGAACGCCGCCCTCGCGCTCGCCCGCGGCCGGCTGCCGCTCGTGATGCTCATCCCGGCGGGGATCCTCGTGACCGGGGTCATCTACCTCTTCTTCGCGTTCACGACGTCGCTCGTGATCGCGTGCGCCGCGTTCTTCCTGATGGGCATCGCGAACGGGGTCGTGAACGCGTCGTATTCCGCGCAGCTGCAGCTCTCGGTGCCGAGCGCGATGCGCGGCCGCGTGTTCTCGACCTTCGGGACCGCGATGCAGTTCACCGGGCCGGTGTCGCTCGTGATCACCGGCGCCCTCGCGACGGTCGTCGGCCCCGTCGCGCTCATCGCGGCCTCCGCCGTCGCGCTCACCGCGATCGGCGGGACCGGGCTTGCCGCCGCTCGCTCGATCCGTTCCGCCGGCGGGGACGAGGGGCTGGCAGGTCTCGGATCGGGCTGATCCGCACTCGCAGGGGTAGCGCCGAACGCGGCGAGCCGGTTGCATGTGCGTGATGACGGTGATGCGTGCCGGCGCGGTCCTGCTCGCTGCCGCGACCCTGGCCGCCTGCGCCCGCCCGACCGCCGGGCAGGCCCCGTCGGCGACGCCGACCGTCCGCTACACGCCGATCCCGACCGCGTCGCCGACGCCGCTCCCGCCGCAGGCGACCGCGACGGTGTTCGTGCCGGATCTGCGGAAGCTCCCCGAGGCGGCGAACGACGCGCCGGGGCTCGCGCGGCAGCTCGTCGTCGTGGAGAGGGCGATCCGCGACCCCAACATCAGCGACGAGCAGCTCAAGTGGTACGGCCACCTGCAGCAGCTGATCATCAGCCGGCTCAACGACTTCCCCGAGTGGAAGGAGCCCGTCGTGAACGCGCTGCCCGCCGAGTACCAGGAGCCGCTGCGCCAGACCATGGAGGGCGGGCGCCAGCTCCGGCTCATGGGCGGCTCGCCGGCGAAGGCGCTGCCCGAGTGGAAGATCCTCTCGCCCGCGCCGTCGGCAGAGCTGCTCCGCTTCTACCGCGAGGCGCAGGCGGAGTTCGGCGTGCCGTGGGAGATCCTCGCGTCGATCAACCTGATCGAGTCGCGCATGGGCCGCATCCAGGGGCTCTCGTCGGCCGGCGCGATGGGCCCGATGCAGTTCATGCCCGCGACGTGGGCCGCGTACGGAAAGGGCGACCCGTACGACCCGCGTGACTCGATCATGTCGGCCGCGCGGTACCTCGTCGCCGCGGGCGCGCGCCAGGACATCAAGCGCGGGATCTTCGCGTACAACCACTCGGGCCCCTACGTGAACGCCGTGCTCGCGTACGCGGAGGCGCTCCGTCTCGACCCGAACGTCCTCCGCGGCTACTACGGGTGGCAGGTCTACTACTGGCTCGAGGAAGGCCCGATGCTGCTCCCCGAAGGGTGGAAGCGCTCCTAGGTCCGGCGCGGTCTCCACGCGCCCGCGCCTCTAGCCTCCGCGGTCAGCGGCGGACGACGCGGAGCTTCGGAGCGTCCTCGGGCTCGCCGAGGGCGACCTCCCCCGGGAGCTCGTCGGTCACGCGTGCGCCCGCGACCGTGATGACGAGCGACGCACGGCGCACGCCGTCGGTCGCGTCGATCAGGTACGTACCCGGCTGGACCATGCCGGGCGGGTAGAAGAAGGACACGAAGCCGTAGACGTCGGCGGGACGCGTGAACGACACGTGGCCGGCGCCGCTGAACGTGACGCTCACCGACGTCGATGACCGGAAGCCGTGGAGCGCGACGTAGAGGCCCCCAGGACCTCCCGGCGTGTCGCTCACGGCGGCGAGCGCGGGCGACGCGTCCATCGCGCGCACGGCCGCGGCGGTCTCGGACGCGAACTGCGCGAGGGCGGTCCCGTACGTCGCCTGGAACGCGGCGTCGAAGGTCGTGCCGGCGCGCATCGAGTCCAGCACGCGCACGACGCCGCCATAGCCGACGCGGTTCACGATCATCGCCGCGGCCTGCGCGGACGCCAGGTACCGCGCCTGGATCTGGTCGTCCGTGCCGGACTGGAACTGCTCGAGCGTGCGCATCTCGAGGAGCGAGGGCAGCGCGCCGGCCGCGGCGACCGAGCGCGCGTGGTACTTGCTCGCGAGCGCGAGCCAGTTCAGCCGCCCGTACGACCACTCGACCGACTCCGCCACGCCCTCGTTGAACCACGCGGGCACCGCCTGGATCGCGCCCGCCCCCACAAGATCCTGGAACATGTAGTGGCTCGCCTCGTGGCGGATCGTGGCGAGCGGCGCAGCCCTCCCCACCCTCTCCCAGTTGAGCGCGACCTTGTGCAGCGTCTGGAGATGCACGCCCGCCGCGAACGCCGCGACGCGCGCCGCGTCCTCCGGGTCGAGGCCCAGCACCGAGACGAGCCCGCGCTCGAACGAGGCCCTCGTGGCGAACGCGAAGAGGTCGAGCGGCTTCGTCGCGGGCCGCGCGTACAGGCGCTCGAGCGCAGCGATGTCGCCGTCCAGCGCCGCGGCGATCGTCGTGGCGGTCGCCGGTCCCAGCGTCGACTCGACGTACGCTCGCCGTGCGGCGGTCGCGTCGAGCAGGAAGGAGATGCCGCCGAGCGTCGTCGACACGGGCGTTCCCGTCACCGCCGGCGGCGGCGCCGGTCGCACCCATCCCGCGCGCGTCGCCTGCGCCGTCGCGAGGTTCTCCGCGTACTCCAGGGACATCTCGCCCGCCGCCGCGGTGATCAAGATGGTCGAGACGGTCGCGCCGGTCCGCGAGAGGGTCGCGACCTGCGTCGCCTGGCCGAGCACGGTGAAGAACGACGCGAGGTAGCTCGAGCTCTCGTCGCCGACCGAGCTGATGCTGGCGCCGGCCTGCGCCCCGTACCCGGCGCGGAGGTAGCGGACCTCCTCGGCCGCTCCGGCAGCGGTCGCGTACCGGCTCACGAAGTGGGTCACCGAACGCACGCCGCGCTGCGTTGCCTTGCTGAAGTCGCGCTTCGCGCCATCGACGTAGCCCCACGCGGTGAGGAGCGCGCGGCCTTCCTCCGGCGAGCCGAAGCGCACGGCGCGGTCGGCGAGCGTCTGCGGCACGTCCTGCACGCGGACGAACCCTGCCCCGACGTCCGCTTCGTCGAGCAGCAGCGGACCGATCGGCGCGAGCGCCGCTCCGCGGAGGACGACCCCGTGCGCGTACGGCGACGTCGTGATGCGCTCGCCCGTGCCGGCGACCACGAGGTCCGCGGGGAAGCGGTACGTGCCGCCGGGGAGCGACGAGACGGCCTTCACGCTGAAGACGAACGTGGCTATCTGGCGGAGACCGACGCTCGTCTGCGAGTGCGTCGCGTACCGCGAGGAGCTCAGCCACGATCCGGGGTCCCAGCTGCTGCGCGTGCCGTCACGGACGTCGCACGCGCTCTTGTCCGCGACGCACATCCCGAGGTCGACCTGCGTCGCGCTCCCGCGCACCCAGGTGCGCTCGCCGACGTTCGCGAAGAAGACCGTGAGGGTGGCCGTCTCGCCCGCGACGACGGTCGGGACGCCGCTCTGGCCGACGAACTCGGCCGAGTAGCCCACGGGCGCCGCGCGCGCGGGTACCTGCACGAGGAGCGTCAGGCACAGGACCGCCGCGATCAGGAGCCTCCGCTGCCCGTTCAGATGGCGACCACCGCGCCGGAGACGCTGCCCACGTCCGGATAGCCCTCGACGTGCCTCCGCCCCGTGTCAGGTGCGACCCCCAGGGCCGACGCCGCCGCGTCGCTCATGAAGACGTACGAGCGGAGGCCCATGCGCTCCACGATGTCGTTCTTCAGCATGCGGTGCACGACGTTCACCGCCTGGCCCGCGAGGAGCGACGCGCCGGCGACGCGCTGCGGCACCGCCACGCCGGCGTGCACGATGAACTTGAGGTCGATCGTGGGAAGGATCGTGCACGCGAGGCAGTCGTGTCCGTGGAGGTGCTGCGCCTCGGCGAGCTGGCGCTTGAAGTCCGCGTGCGCGCGGCGCACGAGCGCGATGCACTCGTCCGCGCGCCCGGCGAGCCGCGAGACGGGAGCCCGCGCGAAGATCGCGTCGCCTTCCACCTGCACGACCTCGAAGGTCGGGACGAGGCACTGGACGACCGTGTCGAGGAGGCTGCCCAGGATCCGGTACGCCGGCGGCTCGCGGCCGGGATCGGGGTCCGAATGCGCCTGCTCGACGGCGCGAAGGAACGCCGTGTACCCGGAGATGTCGGCGATCAACAGGATGCTCGGCTCGCTCGCGGATGGACCGGTCATCGGGCCGGATGGTGTCATGCGGCCCCCGAATGAAAAAGGACCGGAGC
>DASSSF010000017.1:0-5794 GCA_035708565.1 Candidatus Limnocylindria bacterium | reverse complement strand
GATCGGAGCGTGCGGATCCTCCTCCTGGCCCTCGCCCTGCTCACGCTCGCCGCGCCGCAGGCGGCCGCCGACGACGGGCCCGCCTTCCGCCGCACGACGCCGCGAGCGGTGCTCGGCGAGCGGGACGGCTGGACGCTCCTCGGCGTCCCGGGCGGCCGGGCGTGGGGGATCGAGAGCGCGCTGCGGCGCGCGCCGCCGCGTCCCGCGACGCTCGAGGTCGAGCTTGCCGTCGCGGATCCGCGCGTGCGCGAGGCATTCGTGCGCGTCGCCTGGTACGCGCGCGAGCGCGGGCGGCAGCGCCAGCTCGACGTCGTCGACTCGGACCTCGTCGTCGCGGGCGAGCGGCGCACGGTGCTGGTGCCGCTCGATCCGCCCGAGGGCGCGCGTGCCTACCGCGTGCGCGTGCTCGCCCGGCTCGTTACCGCGGAGCGGTCGTCCGACGACGCCATCGCGGTCGGCCCGTCGCGCGTGACCTCGGGCCGCCTCGCCCTCACGCGTCTTCTGTGGGACGGCCCTCCGTGACGCGCCGCAGCCAGTCGCGCAGCGGACCCGCGAGGTCGGGGCGCGCGAGCGCGCTCGTGACGACGGCGCGGACGTAGCCGAGCCGGTCGCCGGCGTCGTACCGCTCGCCGTCGTAGAGGTACGCGTGCACCGGCGCGCGACCCGCGAGCGCGCTCACGGCGTCCGTGAGCCAGATCTCGCCGCCCTTGCCCGGACGCTGCTCGGCGAGCACGTCGAAGATCTCGGGCTCGAGGAGATAGCCGTGCAGCACCGCGACATCGCTCGGCGGCCGCTCCGGCTTCTCGACGAGGGCGCGCACGCGCCACGTGCGGTCGTCGAGCTGTTCGCCCGAGACGATCCCATAGCGGGGCGCCTCCGCGAGGGGCACGCGCTGCGCCGCGGCGACGCTGCCGCCGCCGAGGCGCTCGCGCGCGCGCACGAGCTGGACCGCGACGGGGGGCTCGGAGATGACGAGGTCGTCGGGCCAGATCATCAGGAACGGCCGCGGCCCGACGGCTTCCCGCGCGAGGAGCACGGCGTGCCCGTTCCCGAGCGGCTCGCGCTGCTCGACGAACGTGAACCGCGCGAGCGCCGCCGCGCGCTCGACCCGGTCGGCCTCGGCCGTCCGCCCGTCGCGGCGCAGCCGCGAGGCGAGCTCCGGCGCGGCGGTGAAGTGCGTCCGGAGCGCGTCCTTGCCGGGCGACGTGACGATGACGACCTCATCCACGCCCGCCGCGACGACGTCCTCCACGACCTTCTCGATGATCGGCGTGTCGACGAGCGGCAGCAGCTCCTTCGGCACCGAGCGGGTGACCGGGAGGAGGCGCGTCCCGAGGCCGCCGGCGGGCAGCACCGCGACGCGGACGCTCGTCGTCACGCCCGTATCCTGCCGTGCCACGGACGCATCTGCGCCGGGTCGCGTGAATCTCATCGGGGAGCACACCGACCATCAGCTCGGCCTCGTGCTCCCGGTCGCGATCGGTCTCCGGACCGCGGTATCGGTGCGCCCGCGCGACGACGGGCGCGTGCGCCTCCGGAGCGGCGGCGCGAGCGTGGGCTTCGCGATCGGCGGCGAGCGCCCGACCGGAGCGTGGACGGACCACGTCGCCGGCGTGGTGTGGGCGCTGCGCGCCGCCGGGCACGAGATCGGCGGCTTCGACGCGCAGGTGCGGTCGACCATCCCGAGCGGCGCCGGGCTCGCGTCGAGCGCGGCGCTCGGCGTCGCCGTCACGCTCGCGCTCCGCGACACCTTCGGGTTCCCGCTCGCCGACCTCGACGTCGCTCGCGTGGCGCACCGCTCCGAGAGCGAGTTCGTCGGCGCGCGGGTCGGCTTGATGGACCACCTCGTCGCGAGCCTCGGCGAGGAGGGCGTCGCGCTCGCCATCGACACGCGTGACCTCGGTATCGATCGGATCCCGCTCCCGCCGGGGATCGAGCTCGGCGCCGTGCACTCGGGGATCCGGCACGCGAACGCCGCCGGCGCGTACAACGCGCTCCGGCGAGACCTCGAGGACGCGAGCGCGCGGCTCGGCGTGGGCGTGCTGCGCGAGGTGGACGACGAGCGCGCGCTCTCGGCGCTGCCGGAGCCGCTCCGCGCTCGCGCGCGCCACGTCGTGCGCGAGAACGCGCGCGTTCGTGCGGCGGTGGCGGCGCTCCGCGCCGGCGACGCGGCCGCGCTCGGGCCGATCCTGCGCGAGGGCCACGCCTCCCTCCGCGACGACCTCGGCGTGTCGACGCCGGAGCTCGACACGCTCGTCGAGCTCGCCTGGGCCGATCCCGACGTGGTCGCGGCGCGGCTCACGGGCGCGGGGTTCGGTGGCTCGATCGTCCTCGTCGCGGCGGCCGGGCGCGCGGCCGCCGCCGGCGACCGGATCGCGCGGGAGTACGGACGGCGCACCAGCCGCCAGGGCCGGGTCGTCCTCCCGCGCCCGGCGGACGGCGCGCGCGCCTAGGTCGGCGCCGCCCCCGTAGCGCGAGCCGGCGCGCAGGCGTCGCGGCGGTAGAGGAGCCGGGCCGCCCTGCCGAGCGACGTGCGCCGCCCGAGAGGCAGACGACCGCGCCGAGGGTCGTCGCGATCTGGAGCTCGACGAACGCCACGACGAGCCGCTTCGTGGCCGACGCCCCGCCGTCCGGTGCCCGCCCGGTCCGCTCCTTCCCGAGCGCTCAGCGCGCCCGTCGCGCGTGCGCGAGCGCGCGGCCGATCTGCTCCGCGTGCTCGTGGGCGTGCGCCGCGTACACGTCGAGCCAGTCGTCGACGCGGTAGCGGCCCATCTCGCCGTGCGTCCCTTCCCGGTCCCACTCCTCGGGCGTGAGGCGCTCGAGGATCTGTGCCGTCGTCTCGCGCGCGGCGCGGATCGCGAGGAGCGCCGGCTCGATCGGACGGCTCGCGTAGCGCAGCCGTCCCGCGAAACCCCACTCGTCGTAGCCGGAGATCGCCGGCCGCTCCTCGGCGATGAGCCGGCGCAGCCGGATCGCCGAGGTCATCTCGCTGTCCGCGACGTGGTGCACGACCTCGCGAGCCGTGAACTCGCGGTCGCCCGGCGGACGCACGTCGAGCTCGGCGTCGGCGGCACCGCGGAGAGCGTCGACGATCGCGTCGTATCCCCGCTTGTACCGCTCGACGAGGGCGCGACGGCGGTCGTCCACTCCACGGAGGCTAGCGGCCGTCCGGCTGCTGCAACAGAACGCGACCGTCGATCGTTCATCGATCGATGGGTCGGATCGTTCCGGCGGTCGCCGCGGCGCTCGCGCTCGCGGCCCTCTCGGGCCTCGCGGTCGGCCTCGCGCTTCCCGGCTGGCGCGCGGCGCTCGGTGGCGACACACCCGGCGATGCCGCGACGCTCGGTCGGGCCGGCGCCACGGCCCCGCCTTCTCCGAGCGCGGCGACCCCGAGCGCGACGGCGACAGCGCTCGTGTCGGCGCCGCCGACGCCCTTCCCCCTGCCGACCGCGACGGCCATGCCGTCCGCGTCGCCGCCGAGAGCCGGCGTCAGCGCGTTCGCCCTGCCGCGGGCCGCCAACACCTCGCTGTCCCCCGACGGTCGTTACATCGAGGTCAACCTGCCGGGCGAGGCGATCTACGACGCCCAGGGCCGGCGCGTCGCGGAGGCGACCGGTCTCGCGTCGATCTCCACGACGTACGGATGGCTCGGCGACTCGTCCGGGACGCTCTTCGCCGGCTCGCGCGCGCACGCCGATCCGGCGCGCGGGCAGCGACTCTTCGTGCTGCGGGTCGGCGGCGGACTCGTCGAGCTGCCGCTCGGGCAGCCGGAGGTATCCCCCCACGGCCTGCCGCGGAGCACGAGCGACGGCGACTGGATCGCGGTCGCGGTCGCGGAGCGGACGGTGCGGCTCGTCGCGACGGACGGCTCCGGCGGCCGCGACCTCGTGACCGCGTCGGAGCCGGTCCTCGTGCTCGGCTGGATCGACGACCAGCGGCTCGCGTACCGCGAAGGCGCCGACCGGCTTCGGCTCGTCGATCGCCAGGGCAGGGTCAGCGAGCTCAGCGCACCCGGGCTGCCGCGCACCGGCTTCATGGTCGTGTCAGCGCCGGACGGGACGGCCGCGCTCCTCGCCGTGTCCGGGCCGAGCACCCCGATCGGCGCGGCGGCGATCGCGGACGCGCGCGGCTCGCGGCCGCTCGCGATCGACATGTACTTCGGCTGGAGCGGCCCGCATGAGCTCGTCGCGCGGCGCGGCGACGACCTCGTCGTGATCGACCTCGCGACCGGGACGGCGCGCCGCGTGCTCGACGGCGTCGGGACCGCCCTGTCGTTCCCGCTCTTCGCGGCGGCGCGGGGGCCGTATCCGTTCGGGGCCGGCGTGCGCGACGGCCTCGTCTGCTGGAAGAACAGCGAGCCCGTCATGAGCGTCGTGGACCTCGCGACGGGGAGGCGCGTCACCGTCGCGGGCACCGGGACCGTGTACGGCGCCGTCGCCGGCGGCCGGTGCATCGCGAACCGGCCCGACGGCGGCGGCTACGAGGCGATCGACATGCGCGCGGTGCTCGCCCGCTAGCGCTCGAAGATCGCTGGCGCGCCGACGCTGTCCGAGGGCCACGCGCCCGTGCGCGTCACGACCTCGCGGGCGCCGTCCGGCAGGAGGAGGAAGGTGTCCTCGACCTTCGTGCCGGTGATGGTCGGGTTCCACGCGAACGCCATCCCGCTCGCCGCGAGCACGCCGGCGCGCGGCGCCGCGATCACCTCGCGCGGGCGGTACCCGACGATGCCACCCTGGTGGTGCAGCCGCCACTCCTCGGGGAAGCCGGCGCGCCGGTACGCGGCGACCCCGTCGGCGAGGACCTCCTCGAGCGAGCGTCCGGGCCGCGTGCCTGAGTGGAGCGTCTGCTCGACGTCGCGCGCGGCCGCGTACCGGAGCGCGAGGTCAGCGGGCGGCGGCGCGAACGCGGCCATGCGCGTGAGCGCGGCGTGGATGCCCCAGCGCTCCGCGACGAGCCCGACGAGGAGCGTCTTCGCGACGCGCTTTGGCGTCGGAAGGGGATGGCGGTAGCGCGCGATGCGCTCGTCGCCCGCCACGAGCAGGACCGGCGCGCGGATCGCGTCGCGCGACAGGGCGCGCATGACCGCGTGCGCGACGCCGAGCTCGCTGTCGCCGGGCTTCGCGGCGGCGACCACCTCGCGCACGGCGCGCTCGGCGCGGGCGCCGATCCAGCGGAGCCGGTCCTGCTCCACGTCGGTCAGGTCCGCGCGCATGACGCGCAGCTGCCGCTCGAGGTCCGCGTCGCGCAGGACCGCTGCGTCGCGCGCGGGCGCGCGGTCGGCGTCCCATGGGCGCGCGTCGATCGCGACGTCGAGGTCGGCGAGCTCCTCGTCGCGGAGGCGGCGCTCCTCGCCGACGCTCGTCACGACGGTCCACGTCGAGGGCATGACGCGGATCTCGGCGATCGCCTCCTCCGTCGTCTCCTCGACGTGCGCGTCGGCGCCGACGGTCAGCCATGCGACGTTGCGCCGCGTCGAGAGCACCGCCTCGCGCGCCCCGCGGCTCTCGGCGAGCCGCCGCACGAGCGCGATGCGCCGCTCGATCATCGCCCGGCGCGCCGCCGGCTCGAGCCGCGGAGCGTCGATCACGCGTCGAGCGCGGCGAGGATCGCGTCGGTGACCTCGCGCGTCGTGGCGCGCCCGCCGAGGTCCGGGGTCCGCGGGCCCGACCGCGCGACGCGCTCGAGCGCGCGCATCACGAGCGCGGCCGCGTCGCGGTCGCCGAGGTGCTCGAGCATCAGCGCGCCGGCCCACACGGTCGCGAGCGGGTCCGCGACGCCCTTCCCCGCGATGTCC
>DASSSF010000016.1:0-19836 GCA_035708565.1 Candidatus Limnocylindria bacterium | reverse complement strand
CGGCGTCGGCGATGGGCACCTGTGTGTCGCGCGCGCCCCAGACCAGCAGGACGCGAGCGCGCGTGCGTGACAGCTCCGCGACCGGCTTCCACTTCTCGTTCGCCCACGCGCGGTGGCGCGACTGCGCGAGCGCCGGCGCGGCGGCAAGGACCGCGGCGCGGATGCGGTGGTCACGCCCGGCTGTGACCGCGGCGACGGTGCCGCCGAACGAGAATCCGACGACCGCGAGGCCGCCGGGGATCTGCGGGTGAGCGGTGAGCAATCGGATCGCACCGGCGGTATCCGCGAGCGCCGTGTCGAGCGTCATCTTCGGTGGCTGGTGATCACGGTACGCGAACCGGAGCGCGCCGATCCCCCTGCCCGCGAGCGCCTCGCAGGTGGCGACGATGTGCGGCTGGGCGGGATGACCGCCGTACCCGTGGAGGACGACGCAGCCGCCGAGGCCGTTCGCGTCCGGGAGATGCAGGACGCCCTCGATCTCTCCGGTCGGCACCACGAACGAGACACGCTGAAGCGTCATTCCGCCGCCGCGGGACGGACCGGTACCTCGGGGAGCGCGAGCATCTCGAAGACCTTCTTGCGGTCCTCGATCGGCGTGCGCGACGAGATGAGCTCGAGGACCTTCTTGCGACCCTTCATCTTGCCGATGAGGATCGCGCCGACGAGCTTGTCGCCGAGGAAGAAGAGCCGCTTGTAGTTGCGGCTCTCGTAATCCACCTCGAACAGCGACTCCGCGTCGGGCTCCTCTTCGGTCGTGACGCCCATGACGGAGATGTTCGAGTTGAACATGCCCGACGCGTAGGTCGGCACTTCGACGTAGGGCTGCTTCGCGCCGAGCATGTTCTTCGCGACGTGGCGTCCGTGGTTGAGCGAGTTGTCCCAGGTCCCCATGCGGTGGTGCCGCTGCGACACGACGTCGTAGAACTCCGCGACGTCGCCCGCGGCCCAGACGCCGGGGATCGTCGTCTCGAGGAACTCGTTCGTGACGATGCCGACGTTCGTCTCGAGCGGCGTGCCCTTGAAGAGGTCGATGTTCATCGTGAGGCCGAGGCCGACGCCGACCATGTCCGCGGTCCAGGTCCGGCCCTTGGTCGACGTCACTTTCGTCGCGCCGTCCTCCGGGTCGAGCCGCTCGATCGCCTCCTCGTAGTGCGTGTGCACGCCCGCGTCCTGCGCGAGCAGCGTGACGACGCGGCCGCCCGCCTCGTCGAGCGCGCGGCGGAGGAACCACGGCCCGCGCTGGAGCCAGTGCGTCTCGAGGCCGCGGTGGTTGAAGGCCTCCGCGAGCTCGTAGCCGATGAAGGAGCCGCCGAGGATCACCGCCGTCTTCGCGCCGTCCTCGATCCGCTTCACCATCGCCTTCGTCTCGTCGAAGTACTGGAAGTTGAAGAGGTACTTCGCGCTGTCCGCGCCGGGCGCGCGGAGCGGGTTCGGCCGCCCGCCCGTGGCGAGGAGGAGACGGTCGTACGGGACCGTCCCGCCCGGCTCGACCGTGACCGTCTTCGCGCCGAAGTCCACGTGCGTCGCCTTCGTCTCGAGACGGAGGTCGATGCGCAGGTCGTCGTGCCACTTGTGGTCACGGACGTACACGCGCTCCTCCTTGAGGACGCCGCGCAGGTACCGCGGCAGCGAGACGCGGTTGTAGAGCGTGTAGGCCTCGTCGGCGATCATCACGATCGACGCCGCGGGATCGCCCTTGCGCAGCGCTTCGGCCGCGTACGTACCGGCCGCGCCGTTGCCGATGATCACGAAGCGCGTGGGAGCAGCGCCCAAGACGTGGCCCTCCTCAGGAACGGGAGTAGGAAGCGTCAGTGTGCCTGTGCCGGCGGCGGGACTCGAACCCGCACTGAGCCGACCTTAATTCGGCTGACTCTGCCGTTGGTCTACGCCGGCATGCATCACGATAGGGGACCGATGAGCGTCCTCCGGATCGTCATCGCCGCCGCCGCGGCGATGACGCTCGCCGCCTCGCACGCCGACGCGTCGTGCGTCGAGGAGACCCTCCGCGAGCGCATCGCGCGTGCCGACGTCGTCGCGCACGGGGCAGTCGTCGGCCTCGAGGGCGGCGACCGGCGCTCGCTCATCGTGCAGGTCGACCGGACGTACAAGGGCACCGCTCCGGCGGTCATCTTCGTCGCGGCCGGGCCGCGCGGCGAGGGCGGCGCGCTCACGGGCGTCGCGACGAGCGTCGACTACGACGCGCCCGTGGGGAGCGAGCACACGCTCTTCCTGAAGCAACACTCGCCGGCCGGGTTCTCGACCGACGCCTGCAGCGGGTCGCACCCGGGCGGGCCGAGCGCCGAGGAGCGCGCGGCGCTCGGCGAGGGGCGCGCGGCCGACCGGCCCACCGCGACCACCGAGCTCCGGGCGGGCGCGATCGCCGCGCTCGGGATCTCGCTCGCGCTGACGTTCGTGGCGTTCCGGCGGTGGGCACCGGCGGCGTAGGCGCGAGCCGCTCGCGCAGCTCCGCGGGCGCGACCGTGAGGTACGCGACCTCGATGTCGTTCTCGATCCTCTCCCACGGCAGGCCGCGGTCGAGGTCGACGCCGATCCAGCGGCGGTGCCCGACGTAGCGCGGCGCGTAGTAGTTCGCGCCGGCCTGCCAGGGCGTCGACGTCGACGCGCTCATCCGCGACGCGACCGCGCTCCGCGCGGAGCTGCCGCGCCTCGGACCCGAGCGCATGGGCGAGCGCGACGCGCGCACGGCGCTCCGCGTGAAGGTCGCGACCTAGGTCTTCGGCGTCCCCTCGACAGGGAGGTCGGTCGGCCGGAACGCCGGCTGGTCCCACCCGAGCAGCGTGTGCGGCGGGAGGTTCAGCGCTTCGACGCCGCGCAGGTCGGGGATCGCGTCCTTGAGCGTGCGCTCGATCCCGCTCTTCATCTGCAGCGAGAACACCAGCCGGTTCGGGCCGGGCCGCGTAGGTCCACCATACGCGAAGGATCCTAGCGAGCGGTCACCGGACGCGCCGGGACGCCCGGGCGGATAGGATCGACCCTCTCATGTGCTACCCGCCGTCATCGCGGCCGCCCGAGATCCCGCGCGACCTCCTCCCGATGTCGGGAGGTGCGGGCGACCGCATGCGCGTGCCGGTGCTCGGCCTCTTCGGCGGGCCGGACAAGGGCATCCCCGAGAGCGCGGTCGAGCAGTTCCGGAAGGCGCTCGCGGACCGCGGCGTGCGCCACCACATCGAGGTGTACCCGGGCGCGCCGCACTCCTTCCTCGACCGGACGTTCGCGGACCCCAAGAAGGAGAGCGACGACTCGTGGCGCCGGGTGCTCGGGTCCATCCGGACGGGGGACCCGGCCGCCCGCGCCTAGCGCGATGCGCTTCGGTGTTTTCACGATGCAGCTCGGGCCGGCGGATGCGCTCATCGCGCGCTGGCATCGGGCGGAGGAGGTCGGGTTCGACTCCATCTGGGTCGCAGACCACACGACGACGCAGTACCCGGAGCTCGTCCACTTCGAAGCCTGGACGCTGCTCGCAGCGATGGCGCGCGAGACGGACCGCGTGCGGGTCGGCACGATGGTCACCCAGATCGCGTTCCGGCACCCCGCGCTCCTCGCGATGGAGGTCGCGACCGTCGATCACTTGAGCGGCGGACGTGTCGAGCTCGGCATCGGGGCCGGCGGAGCACCGCTCGACGCGGCGTACGTGGGGGTCGAGGCGTGGTCCAAACGCGAGCGCCTCGACCGGCTTGCCGAACAGGTCGACATCCTCGACCGCATGCTCCGTGGCGAGACGGTCACGAGCGATGCTCGGTATCCGACGACCGCCGCACGCGTGATACAGGCGGTCCAGCGGCCGCGGCCACCGATCGTGATCGCGGCGCAAGGCCCGACGGCGATGCGTGTCGTCGCGCGCTACGCGGATACATGGAACACGCTCGGCGGCCAGCCGATGGGCGCGGCCCCGCCGATCCCGCTCGCGGACGCGCTCGCCGAGACGCGACGCCAGATCGAGGCGCTGGATTCGGCGTGCCGCGCGGTCGGGCGCGACCCAGCAACGGTCCGACGCTCCGTGTGTCTGTACAAGAGCCTCGTGCTGCTTCAGAGCATCGACAGCTTCGAGGAGGTCTGCAGCGGATACGCAGCCCTCGGGTTCGACGAGATCGTCATCTACTGGCCGTTCTTGTCGCCTCGCGCGTATCCCACCGAGGAGATCGTGCGTTCGTCCGAGGCCGTCCTCGTACGCGCGATGGCGGAGGTGGTCCCGCGCCTTCGCGGCGGGCCCGGTAGCTGACCCGCCTCCGCTTGTTGTCCACGTAGTCGATCGGCACGTACTCGCCGAGCTGCTCGGGCTCGACGTAGAACGCGCGCCCGTGGTTGACCTTCGACGGCGAGGTCGCTCATGGCCTGCTGCAGCCCGGGGGCCCGGACGGCGCGGATCGGCCGCGAGGCGCGCCGCCTGCATCCCGGGAGGCGCGGCGAGCCACAGGCCGAGGTGCCCATCATCGTGGTGATGGTCCCAGAACATCGCGAACATCTTCCCGCGCATGAGGAACGACGGCGTCCCGTGGCTGGGGCGCTCGGTCGCATGGGGCAGAGCGACAGCGGCCTTCCGCACGCGCGCGAGCGCGTCGCGGACGACGGCCGGGTCAGCCCCCACGTGAACGCTCGGGCAGGTCGTCGGTCCCCCAGCGCTCGTGCTGCTCGTGGAGCTGGGCGCCGCGGCGCATGATCCAGTTGTCGACCACGCGGAGGATCACGACGTCGTCGCGAACGACGGCGCTCCCGTGGTGGCGGTTCGCGCACTCGATGGACACGGTGCGGCCCTCGCGCGCGTACGGGAACTGGGGCATGCCGCACTCGGGGCACTCCACCGTGCCGTCGGACCTCAGCACGCGCGCAAGCCCCCGCCGATCACCAGCCATGTACACTAGTCTGGTCCGCCGCTACCGCCGGGTTGCGGCGCCTTTCTGCCCCGGGATGCGCGACCGCCGAGACCCCGCGGCGATCGCGGACGCTCCCGCGGCAACTCCAGAGGAAGGAGGGGACGGTACCCATGCGTCCATACGAGCTCATGTATCTCGTCCAGCCCACGGCGGACGAGGAGCGCATCGGCGCGATCCAGGAGCGTCTCCAGCAGTCGATCTCCACGCTCGGCGGGAAGATCGAGAAGCAGGGCCCGCCGGTCCGTCGCCGCCTGGCGTACGAGATCGGCCGCCACCGCGAGGGCCAGTACGGCGTGATCGAGCTCTCGCTGCCACCCGAGCAGGCCCGCGAGCTCGAGCGCACGATCAAGCTGACGGAGGACATCCTCCGGCACCTGCTCGTGCGCCGCGACGAATGAACTGAGGAAGTAAGAAGACATGGCATCGATGTCCAAGATCCAGATCATCGGCAACGTCGGGCGGGACCCCGAGCTCCGCATGACGCCGAACGGGCGTCCGGTGTGCGAGTTCTCGGTCGCGGTGAACCGCATCTCGGGCGGCGGCGCGGAGCGCACCGAGCAGACCGACTGGTACCGCATCTCGTGCTGGGGCAAGCAGGCCGAGACGGCGCAGCAGGTGGTGCAGAAGGGCCAGCAGATCTTCGTCGACGGCCGTTTCACGCCGCGCACGTACACGAATCGCGAGGGCGTCGAGAAGATGAGCCTCGACATCTCCTGCAACGACTTCCAGCTCCTCGGCTCGCGCCGCGACCGCGAAGGCGGTCAGGGTGGCGGCCCGATGCCGGCACAAGGCGGGAAGCCGCAGGACCCCGACTCGTTCGATCCGGACGAGATCCCGTTCTGATCAGGTAAGGGAGCGAAGACATGACCGCAGAGACTCCTCAACCGCAGGGCCCGCGGCCCGGCGGGTACGCGTCGCGCGGGCCCCGTCCGGGCGGACCGGGCGGCGCGCGCGACGGCGGCGGCGACCGTCCGCGCTACGGCGGACCGCGCCGGCCTCGCCGCAAGGTCTGCTCCTTCTGCGTCGAGAAGGTGCAGCGCATCGACTACAAGGACGTGGGCCGGATCCGCCGCTACCTCTCCGACCGCGGGAAGATCGACCCCCGCCGCAAGAGCGGCTCGTGCTCGAAGCACCAGCGCATGCTCACGATCGCGCTCAAGCGCGCGCGGCTCATGGCGCTCCTGCCGTACACGGCGGAGCACGTCCGCGCGATGATGTCGCCGCAGGCGCGCGCGATGGCCGGCGGCCCGCCGCCGCCGAAGCCCGAGCGCCCGCCGTACCGTCCCGGAGGCGCGCCGATGGGCGGTATGCCGTTCCGCCCCGCGGGTGCGCCCGCGGCTCCCGCCGCGCAGGCGCCGCAGCCCGCGGCCGCTCCACCCGCGCAGCCGCCCCAGGGGGGCAGCACCGCCTAGGCCCGAAGAGGCCCGCCGCAAGGCGGGCCTCTTCCGTCACACGAGGAGGAGCGGGATCGCGACGCTGCCCGAGGACAGCACCGCCCCGAGCAGCGCGCCGAGCGCGATGGACCCGGCGCGTTCCGCGCGCGCGCTCGCGACCACGAAGGCTCCCGCGAGCACGCCCATGGCGACGAAGGGCAACAGCAGCATGAACGGGAGCGAAACGACGACGAGGCCGAACAGCGTCGACGCGCGTGCGAACTCGGGGATCGCCCGGGCGGCCGTTACGACGAAGCCCGCGATGACCGCGGGCACGACGACGAAGAGGAGCCCGCTGAGCGCCCCGGAGCCGAGCGATCCGGGGAAGTTCCCCACCGTCAGCGCCACGCCGAGCGCGAACCCGGCCTCGAGCCCGGCGACCGCCGCCACCGCGAGCGCGACCGGCCGTGCCGCGCGGACCGCCCAGGCCCACAGGGCGTAGAGCGCCACGGGGATCGCCACGGCGGGCACGACGAGCGCGCCGTTCCCGTAGAAGGCGAGCGGCCCGATGGCGAGGCGTGACGTCTCCACGGCACCCATGAGGAGCGCGACGGCGAGGCCGCAGGCCGTCCCGGCGGCGAACGCGGGGAGCATCGCGCCCGATGCTAGGGGCGCGGGGCGGCGCTACGCGCTGCGCTTCGCGGAGTCGAGGAAGCGGCGGACCTCGTCGGCGTCGCGCTCGGCGTCGTCGCGCGCGTCTTCGCCGGCTGGATCGAGGACGAGCGCCTCGCCCGTCGCGAGCCAGACGACGACGTGGTGGGCGCGGCCCTCGGCGCCGCTCTCGCTGACGACGTCGACCTCGGCCACGTCGTCGAGCGCGCGCGTCACGAGGCGGCGCCGCGCCGGCGACGACTCGCTGAGCGTGAGCGTGCGGCGCGCGCGGTCGAAGGTCGCCGTGACCGAGGGGAACGCCGCCACGAGTCCGACGGAGACCGTGATCGCCACCATGCCGAACGCGAGCGCGATGAGCGCGTCGCGCTGCGGATCGCCGCGCGCCACGAGGGAGAAGCCGCCGACGACGAAGACAGTGCCCACGCCGGCGAAGAGCAGCGCGAGCGGGCGGTGCGGCCGTGCCTCATACCGGAGCACGAGCTGCTCGCCGCTGACGGTGCGCACGTCCGCCACAGAGCGACCGTAGTGCAGCGGACGGCTGATGGGACGTCCTTCGGGCCGGACTGATACCGTCCCGCTCGTCCGTACCATCCTGCTCGGCGCGACGCTCGCGCTCACCCTCCTTCCGTCGAACGTCCCCGCCGCGGCGATCCCGCTGCTCGCGGCCGAATGGGACGCGTCGAACGCCGCGCTCGGCTGGGTGGTCGGCGCGCACCTGTTCGGCTACTCGCTCGCCGTGCTCGTTGTGCTGCCCCTCACAGACCGCTTCGGGCCGCGGCCGATCGTCGTGATCGGCGCCACGCTCGCGGGCGTCGCGAGCCTGGCGCTGCCGCTCGTCGGTCGCGACGTGACGGCGGCCGTCCTCACGCGCCTCGCCGCCGGTGCGGGCCTCGCCGGCGTGTACATGCCCGGCGTGCGGATCATCGCCGCGACCGTCGAGGCGCGCCGGCGCGGCGCCGCGGTCGGCGCGTTCGTCGCGGCGTTCTACCTCGGCTCGTCGCTCTCGTTCCTCTACGCCGGGCTCGTGATCGGCCCGAACGCGGGATGGCGCGACGCGGCGACGTCGTCGGCGCTCCTCGCGCTCCTCGCGCCGGTGCTCGCGCTGCCGGCGTCGCGCGGCGTCGCGGCGGCCCGCGGGCGCGCGGTGCTCGATCCGGCGGTCCTGCGCGACGCACCGCTCGTGCGCACGATCGTCGCGTACTCGGGCCACGCGTGGGAGCTCTTCGCCGTGCGCGGCTGGCTCGCGGCGTTCCTCGCCGCGGCGCTCGTGGCGCAGGGCGCCTCGTCCGTCGGCGCGACCGCGGAGGCGGGACGGTGGTCGGCGCTCATCCTCGGGGCGGGGATCCCGGCGGTGTTCCTCGGCGCGTGGATCTCGGACCGGCTCGGGAGGACGAGGACCGCGATCGCCTTCGGCCTCGCGAGCGGCGCGGTCGGCCTGGTGTACGGGGCGCTCAGCGGGATCGCCTGGCCCCTCCTCATCGCCATCGGCTTCGCCTGGAGCGCGCTCATCGCCGCGGACTCGGCCGTGTACTCGACGCGCGTGACCGAGCTCGCGCCCCCTGCGCGCGTCGGCTCCGCGCAAGCGATCCAGGCGTTCAGCGGATTCGCGATGGGCGCGGTCGGCCCGGTCGTGGCGGGGATCGCGCTCGACGCGGGCCTTGGGTTCGTCGGCGCGTTCGCCGTCGCCAGTGTCGCGAGCCTCATCGGCTGCCTCCCGCTCGTCGCGGACCTCCGCCGCTAGACGCTCCGCCACGCGTCAGAAGACGCTGCCCCGCGCACACTCGGCGCGAGATCGGGGGATCACCCGATCGGGCGGCCGCTGAGAGGCCGGCGCCGGGCCGGCCTCTCCACCGTCCGAAGGGCGAGGATCTAGGGGACCTCCCAGCCGTCGAACTCCGCCTGCTCGATGGCGGCGACCCCCGCTTCGGGGCTGCCGTCGACCGGAGCCGCGATGCCCGAGCCGTAGAAGCGGTCGTCCATCTGGGAGAGCGCCTGCTGGCCGTCGTTACCGGCCTCGACCGAACGCGACGCCGTCCCGGACGTGCCGCAGGCGGCGAGGGCGATGCTGAGCAGGGCCGCCGCGATGGCCTTCTTCACTTTCCGTTCCCTCCTTCCGCGCTTATGGGAGGAAGGTGGGTCCGCGACGCGCGCCGCGCTGTGACCGCGCCATCCGCGCGGCGTGCTCCTCAGGGCACGGGGAACGCCGCCGCCGTCACAACGCGCACGGGCGCGGGGCGAGGTTGGCGGACGGGCGAGCGCGATGCGGGTCAGGCCGGCGGCGCGCCGAGCGGCGGGGCGGCGGGATGCGGGGCGCCGCCCCACCGGAGCGCCGCTTTGACGGATGGCCGGGCGGGTGGCACAACTCGCGGCGTCCGCGGCGATCGAGGAAGGAGGAACGAAATGCTGCGGGGTATCGCGGGCGGCCTGACGCGCTGGTCCACGCGCTGGGTGCCCGACGCATTCGTCATCGCCGTCATCCTGTCCGTCATCGTCTTCGTGCTCACGCTGGTCTTCACCGGCAAAGGTGTCGACGTCGTCGTCAAGGCATGGGGTCAGGGATTCTGGGTCCTGCTCGAGTTCGCGATGCAGATGAGCCTCATCATCCTCACGGGGTACGTGGTGGCCACGTCGCCACCCTTCAAGCGGTTCCTCAACTGGCTCGCGGGACTCGTGCACACGCCGACGTCCGCGATCGCGCTCATGGCGTTCGTGTCCATGGCGCTGTCGCTCTTCAACTGGGGCCTGTCGATCGTCGGCTCGGCGACGTTCAGCCGCTACATGGTCCGGAAGAACCCGGCGGTCGACTACCGCCTCCTCATTGCGTCCGCGTATCTCGGCCTCGGCGCGACGTGGCACGGCGGCCTGTCGGCCTCGGCCCCGCTGCTCATCGCGACGCCGAACCACGCGTTCGTCCAGCAGTGGGGCGTCATCGACATCGGCAAGACCATCTTCCATCCGTTCAACATCGTGCTCGTGATCGTGAGCGTCGTGCTGCTCACGATCGTCGCTCCGCTGCTCCATCCACGCCGCGAGGACACCGTGACGGTCACGCCCGAACAGGTTCCGCCCGAGGAGCCGGAGGTGGCGCGACCGGCGCAGCTCACCCCGGGGCAGTGGCTCGAGCACGCGCCGATCATCAACGTTGTCTTCGGCGTGGCGGGGCTTGCGTATCTGGTGCTGTACTTCACCGATCCGAGGACCTCGTTCCCCGCGGGCGTGACGCTCAACACCGTCAACTTCTTCTTCCTCACGCTTGGCATCCTGCTCCACTGGACGCCCGCATCGCTCCTGCGCGCCGCGCAGGAGGGTGGCACGTTCATCTGGGGCGTCGTCCTGCAGTTCCCGCTCTACGCGGGCATGTTCGGCATGATCCGCGGGACCGGCTTCGACCAGCAGATCGCGCAGTGGTTCACGTCGATCGCGACGGCGCAGACCTATCCCGTGATCGTCTACTGGTACTCGGGGATCCTGAACTACTTCGTCCCGTCCGGCGGCTCCAAGTTCGCGATCGAGGCGCCGTACATCGCCGAAGCGGCGAAGAGCCTCGGCGTCCCGCTCAACGTCACGGCCATCGCGTACGCCTGGGGCGACATGGCGACGGACCTCATCCAGCCGTTCTGGGCGATCCCGCTGCTCGGCATCGCGCGCCTTGGCTTCCGGGACATCATGGGGTTCCTGCTCGTGATGTTCCTGATCTACGTCGTCGTGCTGAGCGTGCTGTTCCTCGTCGGCCCCGCCGTCGGGCTGCTCGCCTGAGGCGAGGCGCCTCTCGGACCAGTGAAGGGCCCGCCATGCGGCGGGCCCTTCCGGTCACCGTCGCTCGCGGCCGCTACGCGGTCGCCGCCGCCTCCTCGTGGAGGGGCTTCGCCTTCTTGTCGATCTTGAGGATCGCGGCGTCCTTCTGCGGGATGGTGAACGGGATGACGCCCGGGATGAGCCAGTCGGTCCACATCTTGTCGACGGTCGCCTGGAAGTGCTCCACGTCCTCGTCGGCGAAGTGGGCGAAGCGGCCCTGGCGCCTCAGGTACTCGTACACGGGCTTCCGCTTCTTGCGGCCCTCCGCGATCTGGCGCGTGGGGCCGGTGAGGTTGCAGACGCCGTCCACGACCTCGTAGAGCGGCCAGATGCCCGTCTCGACCGCGAGGTGCCCGAGCTCCTGGCTGTACTGCGGGTGGTAGTCCCAGCCCTTGGGGCACGGGTCGAGCGTGTGCACGAACGTCGGCCCGCCGAGCTCGAGCGCCTTGCGGATCTTGTTCATGAGGTCGACCGCGTACGCGGCGCATCCGGCCGCGATGTACCGCGACTCCGGATGGCCCGCGGCCATCATGCCGGGCATGTTCTTCTTCCAGCGCGTGTGCATGAGGCGCTTCGACGTGCCGGTCGGGGAGAACGTCGTGACCGCGCCGTACGGCGTCTGGCTCGAGAGCTGGATGTCGGTGTTCGCGTACGACTCGTTGTCGTAGAGGAGGATCAGCGAGTTGTACTCCTTGTGCGTGAGCGTGGCGCTGATCGCGCCGATGCCCATGTCCGCGCCGCCGCCGTCGCCGCAGAACGCGATGACGTTGATCTTCTCGTCCTTGAGCTTCCCCTTGCGCATGAGCACCTTGAGGCCGGCGGCCGTGCCGAGCGCGGCGGAGCCGGACGCGCCGAGCTGCGTGTGCATCCACGGCACCACCCACGGCGTCGTGTAGTAGGTCGTGTTCGCGACGTACATGCAGCCGGTCGAGCCGAGCACGATCGTGCGCGGGCCGGACGCCTTCACCATGTGCCGCATCACGAGGGCCGACTCGCAGCCCTGGCAGGTGCGGTGTCCGGAGACGAAGAGCTCTTCGTAGGGGACGTCCTTGACGCCCTTGATCTGCGGAAGCGTTCCAGTGCCCCGGGTCTCTACCGCCATCTCTGCCTCCCTATTGCCGCACGCCGATCCAGTGGCAGACGTCGCCACTGGACAGGTCGCCGTTCGCCGCTGCGACGGTCTTCTCGAACATCTCGTTCGCCATGGGCTGCTCGATCTCGCGCCCGCCGAGCGCGGCGATGAACCCGACGATCACGGGCCGCTTCGCCTGCGAGTACAGCGCCGACCGGATCTCGTTGTAGAGGACGCCGCCGTAGTAGGGCGACCCGAACGAGTAGTCGCGGTCGATGACGCCCACGGCCTTGAAGCGCGTGAGGCTCCGGACGATGTCCTCGGTCGGGAACGGCCGGAACCACTTGAGGCGGACGAGGCCGACCTTGTGGCCCTGCTTGCGCAGGCGCCGGATCGCGACCTTCATCGGCAGGGACAGCGTGCCCTGGCCGAGGAAGACGACCTCGGCGTCGTCGGTCATGTACTCGTCGAGGAAGGGGTTCTCGCCGCCGCGCCCGAACAGCCGCTTGAACTCGCCGTGCGCCTCGGTGATCACGCCGAGCGCGTTGCGCATCGCCGCGTCGTTCTGGCGGCGGATCTCCATGAGCCAGTCCTGGTCGACCTGCGGCGCGATGGTGATCGGGTTGTCGGGGTGGAGGAGCCGGTCGCCGAGGTCGTACTTCGGCAGGAAGGCGTTCACCGCCGCCTGCGTCGGGATCTTCACGATCTGCTGCGAGTGGGTGAGGAACGCCCCGTCGAGGCCGATGGCCGCCGGGAGCATGACCCGCTTGTCCTCGGCGACCCGCCAGCACATGAGCGAGAAGTCGAGCGACTCCTGCGCGGTCTCGGCCCAGCAGAGGAGCCAGCCGAGGTCGCGGACGGCGAGCGCGTCGTTGTGCTCGCAGCCGAAGGCACCCGGGTCGTCGAGGGCGCGGTTGCCGCAGATCGCGACGACCGGCAGACGGAGACCCGCGGTCACCGCGATCGCCTCGAACGCGTAGAACCAGCCGACCCCGGAGGAGCCGACGAACACGCGGGAACCCACCGCGGAGGCGTGCTTCACGATCTCGAACTGGGAGTGCTCGCCGTCCGCGACGATGTACTCGACGTCCATCTTGCCGTTGGCGATGAGCTTCGCCGCGGCCTGCATTACGCCGTCGTAGGGGCGGATCGGATACGCGGCCATGACGTCCACGTCCGCGAGGCGGATGGCTTCCGCGATCGCCTCGCATCCGGTCGCGAGCTGCTCGGTCTCGACGTCGCTCTGGGGCTGCTTGACCTCGATCGCCATCAGTCCTCACCTCCAGTGGCGGCGCTCGGCTGCTGGTGCTTGGCCGGGCGCGCCTTCGCAGCGTCGGGTGGGATCGCCGGGACGCCGGACTTCTGCTCGAACCACGCGCGGTATCCGGCCGGGTCCTTCTTCCAGTCGTTCCAGACGTTCGCGTTCGAATCGAACTTGAGCTCGTCGACCATGACGATGCAGTCCTTCACCGGGCAGACCTGCGCGCAGATGCCGCAGCCGATGCAGGCCTCGTACACGACCTCGTAGTGCCCTTCGGGCGTCACCTCGAAGCACTCGTCGGGGCAGTCGAGCCAGCACATCGTGCACTTGATGCAGGTGTCGAAGTTCACGACGGGGCGGAGCGTCCGGGCCCCGTATTTCTTGTAGTAGGGGTTGCGCTCGCCCGGCTTGCGCGCGTCGACGATGATGCCCGGGCGCATCGTGGTCCAGCCCGGCTTCTCGAACTGGAGCACCTCGTGGCCGGTGGTGCCCTCGCCGGGCTTCACCGCGCGGAGCACCGTCGAGTCGTAGCCGCGCTGCGCGGACGCGACCGCGGCCTCGTCCTTCGTCTGCTCGCGGATCAGCGTCTTCACGTCGTCGAGCCGGATCCAGTCCGGCGCGAGCTTCGCGAGCGCCCCGAGCACGCGGTGATCCGTGTGGTCGTCCTTGAAGACCCACAGGCCGGCGAACG
The DNA here is from genome assembly GCA_035708565.1 of Candidatus Limnocylindria bacterium. Taxonomy (GTDB): domain Bacteria; phylum Chloroflexota; class Limnocylindria; order P2-11E; family P2-11E; genus JACDAF01. The sequence goes on along the minus strand of DASSSF010000016.1, from coordinate 6,080 downwards.
ACGCCGCGCCGGGGAGGACCGCGAGCGTGTACGGCCGCAGCGCCGCATCCGTCTGCGCGAGGACCTCGTCGACCGTCTTCTCGCTCGTGACGAGCACCGCGCCGCCCTCCTGGATCGGCTTCCAGATCGGCTGGCGGCCGTACCAGGCCCACGACTCGACGCCCTTCACGAGCGTGTCGTCGACGGCGACGGTGATGTCAACGACCGCCGGCTCGAACTTCGCCATGCTCTTCTCGAGCTCGATGTCGTCGCTCGCGACGACCGCGAAGTACTTCGCCGGCACGCCGTTCCGCTCGGGCGAGTCGCCGTAGCGGCCGAACGCCGTGCCCGTGGATCCGCGCTTGCGGGCGGCGAGCACGACGGCGCGGCAGATGCGCTGGCCCAGCGTCTTCTGGAAGATGCCTCGGTAGACCACTTCGACGGTGATGGAGCCCTTCTCCTGGGTGCGGACAGGACCCTTCGCGGGTGCTTCGATCGTCATGCGCGACCCTCCCGTACCAACATGAGGATGCCTTCGCCGACCGCGCGGATGTGATCTGCGGCCGCGGCGCGCGCGGCCTCCGCGTCGTGCTTCTCGAGGGCTCGAAGGATGCGCTTGTGCGCGTCGAGCGACTCCTGCGCGCGCCGCTCCGTCTGGAGCCACTCCTCGCGCGAAGCGCGCAGCACGTCCCAGATGACGCCGAGCATCGTGACCAGGAGCTCGTTCCGCGCCGCGTGCCCGATGAGCTCGTGGAACCGCGTGTCCTCGTCCACGTACGACTCGCCGGCGGCGACCTTCCGCTCCTGCGCGCCGATCACGTCGCGAAGCTCGGCCAGCTCTTCCGCGGTCACGCGCGTCGCCGCGTTCGCCGCGATCGCCGGCTCGATGAGCCCGCGGACCTCGATCACGTCGGCCAGCGAGTGGCCGCGGCCGATGAGGGCCGCGAGCGGCTTCGAGAGCGCCTCGCGCGACGCGTGCGTGACGAACGTGCCGCCGCCCGCCCGGGTCTCGACGATCCCGAGGAGCTCGAGCGAGCGGAGCGCCTCGCGCACCGACGCGCGCGAGACCTGGAACTGCTCGGCGAGGGTCCGCTCCGGGGGCAGCTGATCGCCGGGGCGCAGCTCGCCCCGCTCGAGGAGGCCCTCGATCTGCGAGACGATCCCCTGGTAGAGCCGGTCGCGCCGGATCGGCTGTACGAGCGCCAGTTCCGTCCTCCCCGCCGTACGTCGTTCGCCGCGGTCCGGCTCCGCCGGCCCGAGTCGAGCCCCGTACGAGTGGTCAGGTGGCCTGACCAGCAGGCCGGAGAATAGGCCGGGGCGCCCGGCGGGGTCAAGCCGGCAGCGGCCCTCTAGGCGTGTCCTTCCTTCTCGTACGGGATGCCGTCCGCCGCCGGCGGGCGGGACCGCCCGACGACGCCGGCGAGGATGACGATCGTGACGAGGTAGGGCAGGGCCGCGTACCACTGCGTGGGGATCGGCGTCATGAGCGCGCCCAGGTCGCCGACCGGCGGCCGGACCCCGACGACGACGCCGAGCGCGGTGAACGCCCCGAAGAGAAGCGCCCCGCCGAAGGCGCCGAGCGGCGTCCAGCGGCCGAAGATCATGGCGGCGAGCGCGATGAACCCCCGCCCGCCCGTCATGCCGTTCTGGAACGACCCCGTCGACTCGAGCGTGAGGTACGCGCCGGCGAGGCCGGCGAGGGCGCAGCCGGCGATGACGTTCTGGTAGCGCAGGCGGAACACGTCGATCCCCACGGTGTCCGCGGCCCGCGGATGCTCGCCGACCGCGCGCGTCCGGAGGCCCCAGCGAGAGCGGAAGAGCAGGATCTGGAGCGCGACGACGAGGAAGAGGACGCTCGTCGCGATCGGCCCCTGCTCGAAGAACATCGCGAGCACGGGACCGACGAGGGGGAGCGACGTGAGCTGGTCGGGAAGCGACGTGGCCGGGATCACGCCCGCGCCGCCGCGCCCGGACGGCGAGACGATGAGGCGGTTGAAGTATCCGGTCACGCCGAACGCCGCGACGTTGATGATCGTCCCGGCGATGATCTGGTCGGCGCGCACGGTCACGCAGAGCCACGCGTGGAGGAGGCCGAGCGCAGCGCCCGTCGCGACGGCGACCGCGATGCCGAGCCAGATCGATGCGCCGGGGCCGAGCGCCTCGTGGAGCGCGAAGCCCGTGAGGTACGCCGTGAACGCGGCTGTGAGCATGATCCCCTCGATGCCGATGTTCACGACGCCCGAGCGCTCGTTCAGCACGCCGCAGAGCGCGCCGAGCGCGAGCGGCGTCGCGAGGCCGAGCACGATCGGGAGCATGTCGGGCATGACGGCCAGCAGGTACGCGCCGAGCTCGACGAGGAGCCCCGGGATGGCGAGCAGCCCGTCCATCAGTGCGCCGCCGGCGTCCCGCTCCACGAGCGGGTGACCGTCTCGAGCTCCTTGATCTCGGCCTTCGCGGCGCGCACGCGGAAGACCCTGCGGACGATGAGGTCCGCCGCGAGGAACAGGATGATGAGGCCCTGGATGATGTCGATGACCTCGATCGGCACGCTCGTCGTGATCTGCATGAGCGGCGCGCCGGCGCGGAAGGCCCCGAACAGGATCGCGGCGAAGAGGATCCCGATGGGGTCGGAACGGCCGAGCAGCGCGACGGCGATCGAGTCGAAGCCGACGGACGCGCTGATGCCCGACGCGTAGAACCCGATGACGCCGAGGAGCTGGACCGCGCCGGCGGCGCCGGCGAGGAGCCCGGAGAGGCACATCGTGAGGGTCACGAGGAAGACGGGCCGCATGCCCGCGTAGCGCGCGGCTTCGGGGTTGGCGCCGGTCGCACGGATCTCGAAGCCGAGCGTCGTCCTCTCGAGCAGCCAGCGCACGGCGAAGATCGCGAGGAACGCGAGGGGGATCCCGAGGTGCAGGTTGCGTCCCGCGAGCACCGGCAGCGCCGCGTTCCCGATCTCGCCCGTCCGTGGGAACGAGAAGCCCGGCGCGGCGACGAGCTCCTGAAGCGCCCACGCGAGGATCAGCGCGATGGCGTTGTTGAGCATGATCGTCGTCACGACCTCGTGGGCGCCGGTCCGCGCCTTGAGGATCCCCGGGATGAACGCGAGCGCGGCACCCGCGAGCGCGCCCGCGACGAACGCCGCGGGGACCGCGACGAGCGGGGACGACGTGGCGAGCGACGAGCCGACGACGGCCGCGGCGAAGGCGCCGGCGAGGAACTGGCCGGCGACGCCGATGTTGAAGAGCCCGGCCTTGAACCCGAGCCCGACCGCGAGGCCGCCGAGCATGAGCGGGGCAGCGGCGACGAGCGTGTTCGCGATGCCCGTGCCGCTGCCGAACGCGCCGATGAAGAGGTTCGTGTACGCCACGATCGGCAGCAGCGGCTGAAAGCCGAGCCCGGTGAACGCACTCGACGCGATCACGATCACCGCGGCGACGGCGAGCGCCAGCAGGATCGCGAGCGCGGGCAGCTGCGCCGGGCGCCACAGCCGCGCGAGCCGCGCCCTCATGCCGCGCCCTTCGCCATGAGGAGGCCGATGCGCTCGCGCTTCGCCTCCTCGGCGGGGACGGTTGCCACGAGCCGGCCGCGGTACATCACCGACACGCGGTCCGAGAGGTCGAGGACCTCGTCGAGCTCGGCCGACACGAGCAGGACGGCCATGCCGGCGTCGCGGGCGGCGACGACCCGCCGGTGGATGAACTCGACGCTCCCCACGTCGAGCCCTCGGGTCGGCTGGTCGAGGACGAGCAGCTTCACGTCGGGCCTGAACTCGCGGGCGACGACGAGCTTCTGCTGGTTGCCTCCGGAGAGCGACGAGACGGCGACGTCCGTCGACGGTGTCCGCACGTCGAACTCCTCGACGAGCGCCGTGGCGCGCCGGCCGACGGCCGCGTCGCCGCGAAGGAGCTCGAACGGGCCGTACGCGAACGGCGGGTCGTGGTAGTTGGTCAGGACGAGGTTGTCGGCGACCGAGAACGTGAGCACGAGGCCGAACCGGTGGCGGTCCCCCGGCACGTGCGCCTGCCCGGCGTGCTGGAGCTCGCGTGGCGAGGCGCCCGTGACGTCGCGCCCGGAGAACGTGATGCGTCCCGCCGACGCCTTGCGCAGCCCGACGATCGCGCCGACCAGCTCGTCCTGGCCGTTCCCGGCGACGCCGGCGATCCCGTGGATCTCGCCCGCGCGGACGTCGAGGTCCACGCCGCGGAGCGTCTCGTGACCGCGGTCGTTCTTCGCGTGGAGCCCCTCCACGACGAGGACGACGTCGCCCGGACGCGACGTCCCGCGGTCGACGCGCAGCGACACCTCGCGGCCGACCATGAGCTCGGCCAGCTCCGCTTCGCTCGTCTCGTTCGGCAGGCGCGTGCCGACGACCTTCCCGCGCCGGATCACCGTGATGCGGTCCGCGATCGCCAGCGCCTCGTCGAGCTTGTGGCTGATGAAGATGACGCTGCGGCCCTCGGAGCGGAGGCGCCGCAGGACCTCGAAGATCTCGAGGGCCTCCTGCGGCGTCAGTACCGCCGTCGGCTCGTCGAGCACGAGGATCCGTGCCTCGCGGTAGATCGCCTTCAGGATCTCGATGCGCTGCTGCTGGCCGACGGAGAGCGACTCGACGCGCGCCTCTGGATCGATCTCGAACCCCAGCTGCCGCGCGAGCGCACGGACGCGGCCGCCCGCCGCGGCCAGGTCGAGGAACGGCCCGCGCGTGACCTCGTCGCCGAGGATCACGTTCTCGACCACGCTCAGGACCGGCACGAGCATGAAGTGCTGGTGGACCATGCCGATGCCACGCGCGATCGCGTCCGCGGGATCGGCGATGCGCACGGCGCTCCCGTCGATGAGGATCTCGCCCGAGTCGGGCGTGACGAGGCCGTAGAGGATGTTCACGAGGGTCGTCTTGCCGGCGCCGTTCTCTCCGAGGAGCGCGCGGATCTCGCCGGGATGCACGCCGAGGTCGATGCCGTCGTTCGCGACGGTCCCCGGGAACCGCTTCGTGATCCCGCGCATCTCGAGCGCGGGGGCGCGCTCCGTCAACGATCCGTGAATGGCGAGCGGCGGGGCCGGTGTGCTTGCCCGATCTCGGGCCCCTCTGCGGAGGGAACCCCCGAGATCGACGCACACCGACCCGCGCCGCTCGCCTCCATCACCTTGAGCGTCGCGGCTCGGCTACGCGGCGATCACTTCGACGGCGGGACGAGCGTGCCCGCCTTCATCTCGTCGAGCGCCTTCTTGAGCTTGTCCTCGAGACCGGCGGGGATCGGGCTGATGTTCCGGATGGGCGAGACGGCGATGCCGCCGTTCTTCGCGTCGTTCAGGAAGTTCCCCTTCTGCTTGCCGCTGTCCTTGAACCGCTTGATCGCGTCGTGCGCGGCGATCTGGAGCTTCTTCTCCGCGCTCGTCACGATGCAGGCCTTCGCGTCGGAAAGCGAGTTGTACTGGTCGACGTCGACGCCGATGCCCCAGACCTTCGCGTTGCACGCGGCGCGGAGCGCGCCGGCGCCCGTGAGGCCCGCGACCTGGAAGATCACGTCGGCGCCCTGGCCGATCATCGTGCGCGCCGAGGCCTCGCCCTTGTCGGGCGCGTTGAAGTCCTCGGTGTAGTTGATGAGGACCTGGATGTTCGGCTTCTCCTTCTTCGCCGCCGCCTCGTAGCCCTTGATGAACGCGACGACGGGCGGGACCGTGGAGACGCCGCCGACGGCGCCGATCTTGTTCGTCTTCGTGATGTTCGCGGCGACGATCCCCGCGAGGTAGCCGGACTGCGCCTCGTTGAACAGCAGGCCCTGGTAGTTCGCCGGAGCGGGGTCCGGGACGAACTGGTCGATGCCGAAGAACTGGATGTTCGGGTTCGCCTGGGCCGCCTTCAGGGTGTCGCTGCCGATGAGGAAGCCGACCGTCACGATGATGTCGTACTTCTGATCGACGAACTGCTGGATGTTCTGCTTGTAGTCGGCGGTGTCCTTCGTGACGATGACCTGGGCGGTGCCGCCGACGGTCCGCGCGCCGTCCTGGACGCCCTTCCAGGAGAACTCGTTGAAGGACTTGTCCTCGAGCTGGCCGATGTCCGTGACCATCCCGATCTTGAGACCGCTGCCACCGAT
>DASSSF010000015.1:0-26613 GCA_035708565.1 Candidatus Limnocylindria bacterium | reverse complement strand
TCGGGAAGCGGCGGTGCGCCATGATCGCGGCACCGCCGCGGCGGGACGCGCTGATGCCGTGGCGGCGCGCGAGCGAGGGCAGCGAGAGGAAGAGCGCCCGGCCGATCGCGACCTCGTTGCGCTGCAGGATGAGCGCGAGGTCGCGGCGCGCGGTCACGTGACGAGGCGCAGGAGGGCGCGGCGGACGAGCTCGCGCGCGAGCACGATCTTGTAGGCGTTGTGCTCGAGCGGCTGGGCGCCGGCGACGGCGGCCTCGCCTGCCGCGGCCGCGACGCGCTCGTCGAGCGCCGTCCCCTCGGCGACCCGCTCGGCTTCGCGCGCCCGCCACGGGAGCGGCGCGGCCCCGCCGAGCACGAGGCGCACGTCGGTGACCTGTCCGCCGTGGACGCGAGCGGCGGCCGCCACGGAGACGAGGGCGAACGCCCACGTCTTCCGCTCCATCTGCTTGAGGTAGACGCCGCGCCGCGCGAGCGAGGCCTCGGGGACGCGCACCTCGGTCACGATCTCGGCGGGCCGGAGGGTGTGCTCGTCGCGCACGCCTTCGCGCGGGGCCTGGTAGAGGTCGGCGACCGCGACGGTGCGCGACGCGCGCGGCCCGACGAGCGCCGCACGCGCGTCGAGCGCGATGAGCGCGGGAGCGAGGTCGCTCGGCGCCGCGGCGACGCACGCCTCGACGCCGAGGATGGAGTGGTAGCGGTTCTCGCCGTGGCGCGCGAAGCAGCGCGCGCCGCCCTTGAGCCAGCACGGGAATGCCTCGTCGCGGAAGTACCAGCAGCGGTTGCGCTGGAGCAGGTTGCCGCCCACGGTCCCGGTCGCGCGCAGCTGCGGCGTGGCCGCCAGGGACGCGGCCTCGCGGAGGACCTGTGGCGCGTCCTTCGCCTCCTCGAGCTCCGCGAGGCGGACGAGGGCACCGATCCGGAGGCCGCGGCCCCTCTCGCGCCGCAGTCCGCGGAGCGCGCCGACGCCCGTGAGGTCGACGAGCCGCGGCGGCGCGGCCACGCCCGCCTTCATGAGGCCGAGCAGGTCGGTCCCGCCGGCGAGCGGCGTCGCCTCGCGCGCGAGGCGCCGGGCCTCGGCGAGCGTCGCGGGACGAGCGAGGGCGAACGGCTTCATCGCGCCCCGAGCGCGGCCAGCACGCGCGCAGGCGTCATCGGGGTCGCGCGCATCGGCACGCCGGTCGCGTTCGCCACGGCGTTCGCGACCGCCGCGGCGGTGGGGATCATGGGCGGCTCGCCGAGCCCCTTCGCGCCGGTGCTGTTCGCACGCCGGTCGGGCGTGTCGAGGAAGCGCACGGTGATCCGCGGGACGTCGCGCACGGTCGGGACCTTGTACGCCTCGAGGTCCGCGTTGAGCACGCGGCCGGTGCCGCGGTCCACGACGCGCTCCTCCGTGAGCGCGAAGCCGAGCGCCTGGACGATGCCGCCCTGGACCTGCGACGCGGCCGTGAGCGGGTTCACGACGCGTCCGATGTCGTGGACCGCCACGATGTGCTCGACGAAGATCTCGCCCGTGCCGAGGTCGACCTCGACCTGCGCGAACTGCGCGCCGAAGGTCTTGATGGCGATCCGCTCCGGGTTCGGGAAGCGGCTGCCCTTCCCGATGACCGTGTAGTTCTGGAGCTGGTCGAAGATCTCCTTGATCGGCGTCCGCGTCCCCTTGCTCACGATGTGCCCTCGCTCGACGCGGAGCTCCTTCGCGGTGACCTCGAGGATCCCCGCGGCGGTGCCGAGCAGCTGCGCGCGCGCATCCGCCGCCGCGGCGCGCATCGCGGGCCCGACGGACGCGACCGTGAGCGAGCCGGCGGAGGTCGGGCCGTACGGCGAATCGGTGTCGCCGAGCTCGACGCGCACGGCGTCGACGTCGACGCCGAGCTCCTGCGCGCAGATCTGCGCGAGGACCGTGCGCGTCCCCGTGCCGATGTCCTGGCTGCCGCACCGCGCGACGACGGTGCCGTCGGGGTTGAGGTGCACGGTCGCATACGCCGGCGGCCCGCCGCCGCCGCCCCAGATCTGCGACGCCATCCCGATGCCGCGGCGCCGGTCGGGCGTCGATCCGGGCGCGCCGCCGCGCTTCCGCGCCTTCCAGCCGATCTCGCGCGCGCCGATCTCGTAGCACTCGCGGAGCCGCTTGTCGGAGTACGCGTATCCGGAGAGCGGGTCCTTCTTCGCGAGGTGCCGCAGGCGGAGCTGGAGCGGGTCGATGCCCGCCCGGTCCGCGAGCTCCTCGATCGCGGACTCGAGCGCGAATGTGCCCTCGACGTAGCCGGGCGCGCGGAACGCGGAGAGCGAGCCGGCGTTCGTGACCACGCGGTACGACCGCGTCTTCAGATCCGGCAGGTCGTAGAGCGAGTTCGTGGGCCCGGTGGGGTCGGCGACCCAGCGGCCCTGGCCCGCGTTCGACCACGACGAGTGCAGGATCGCGTGGATGCGCCCCCTCCGCAGTCCGATCCGCACCTTCTGGAGCGTCGCGGAGCGGTTGCCGGCCGCGAGGTTCTCTTCCTCGCGGTCGAGCACGAAGCGCACCGGGCGGCCGGTCCGCATCGCGAGGATCGACGCGGCGATCGTGTACTTGCCGACGCCGCCCTTCGATCCGAAGCCCCCGCCCATGTGCTCGCACAGGACGCGGATGCGCGACAGGGGCAGGCGCAGCGCCGCGCGCAGCCCCTCGCGCACACCGAAGACGTGCTGCGTCGACTCCCACACCGTGAGGCGGTCGCCGTCCCAGTGCGCCACCGCGGAGTGCGACTCGAGGCAGTTGTGGAGCTGCGTCGAGGTGCGGTAGGTGGCCTCGAGGACGTGCTCGCACTGCGCGAGCGCCTTCCGCACGTCGCCGCGGTCCTGCTTGCCCGAGTCGCTGACGTTCCCCTTCTCCTCGAGGCGCGGCGCGTCGTCGCGGAGCGCCTCCTCGAGGTCGGCGACGTGCGGCAGGACCTCGTACTCCACGACGAGCGCGCGCAGCGCGTCCCTGAGCGCCTCGTCCGAGACCGCCGCCACCGCCGCGACCTCGTCCCCCGCGAACCGCACCTCGTCGCGGAAGATCGTCTCCTCGCCGCGGAACGCCGCCTTCGGCGCGTTCGTCCGGTGGATCACGTCGTGGACGCCCGGGATCGCCAGCGCGCGGCTCGCGTCCACCTTGAGCACGCGGGCGCGCGCGTACGGGCTGCGGAGGAAGCGCGCGTGGAGCATGCCGGGCAGCACCACGTCCTGCGTGTAGCGCGCGCGGCCGGTGACCCGCGCGACGCCGTCCACACGCGGCGTGCGCGCGCCCACCACGTCGAGCGCGCCGCGCCAGGCCGGCAGGTCCCTGCCGTCGATGATGGAGAGCTCGTCGTTGATCTCGCCCTCGAACTCGACGCGCGTGCGGACGACGCGCGGGCTCATCGCTCGGTGTCGCCCTTCGGCGCGGTGCGCCCCGGCGCCCGGCGCGTGGCCGCGACGCCGGCGGCGACGATGCCCGTGTACGAGCCGCAGCGGCACAGGTTGCCCGAGACCGCGCGCCTCACGTCGTCCTCGGTGGGCCGCGGCTTTGCCCGCAGCAGCGCGACGACCGACATGACCTGGCCCGGCGTGCAGAACCCGCACTGGAGCGCGTCCTCGTCGATGAACGCGCGCTGGACGGGATGGAGCTCGCCCGAGGCCGAGAGCGACTCGATCGTCTCGATGCTCTTCCCCTCGCAGGTATGCGCGAGCGTCATGCAGGAGTAGACGGCCCGCCCGTCCACGATCACCGTGCACGCGCCGCAGGTGCCCTCGTCGCAGACCTTCTTCGTGCCCGTCAGCCCGGCGGTGTCTCGCAGCAGGTCGAGCAGCGTGCGGTGCGGCGGGACGACCGCTTCGAGCGGCTGCCCGTTCACGTGGAGGGAGAGCGCGGCCGGGCCGGGCCCGCGATAGGTGGTCCGCGAAGGCATCAGGCCGAGCGTACCGAGCCGGGCGCGTTCGCGCCGGTCGCCCTACCCTTTGCGCGGATGGGCGAGGTCCGGAAGGTCGGCATCGTCGGCATGGGCCTCATGGGCTCCGGGATCGCGCAGGTGTGCGCGCAGGCCGGGTTCGACACGCTCGTCCGCGAGGTCGAGCAGCGCTTCCTCGACAAGGGCTTCGAGCGCGTCGACTCCTCGCTGGCCCGCCTGGTGAAGGGCGGCCGGCTCTCGGAGGAGGACGCGAAGGCCGCGCGCGGCCGCATGCGCTCCACCACGTCGCTCGCCGACCTCGCCGACCGCGACCTGATCGTCGAGGCCGTGGTCGAGGTGATCGACACGAAGAAGCAGGTCTTCGCCGAGCTCGCGAAGGTGTGTTCGAAGGACGCGATCTTCACCTCGAACACGTCGAGCCTCACGATCGTCGAGATCGCCGCCGCCACGGACCGGCCCGACCGCTTCGCGGGACTCCACTTCTTCAACCCCGCGCCCGTCATGCAGCTCGTCGAGATCGTCCGCGCGGTCACGACGAGCGACGAGACGATCGAGACGCTCCGCGCATTCGTGAAGCGCCTCGGGAAGACCGGCGTCGTGTGCAAGGACACGCCCGGCTTCATCGTGAACCGGCTCATGGTCCCCTACCTCCTCGGCGCGATCCGCGCGCTCGAGCAGGGCATCGCGAGCGCGGAGGAGATCGACCAGGCGGTGAAGCTCGGCCTGCGCCACCCGATGGGCCCGTTCGAGCTCCTCGACTACACGGGCCTCGACATCAACCTGCACGTCGCGAACATCTTCTTCGACGAGTTCCGCGACCCGGCGATGGCGCCGCCGCCGCTCCTCAAGCGGATGGTCCTCGCCGGCCGCCTCGGCGTGAAGACCGGTCGCGGCTTCTACGAGTACGACGAGAAGGGGCAGCGGAAGCCATCGGGCGGCTAGACGCTCGGAAGGCGGCGGTCTGGGCCGTCCTCGCGGCGCTCGCGATCCTCGCGATCACCCTCTACGGCGACCGCGGCTATCCGTACGTGCGCAACGCGCTCCTCGGGCCCGCGTACGGGCTCATCCTCCCGGCCGTCGCCTCGCTCCACGCGCGGCACATCGGGCTGCGCGCGAGCGGCGCGGTCCTCGCGACGATCTTCGGCACGGCCCACGCCGCGATGTCGATCCTCGGGACCGTGAACGTGGACGCGCAGGGCCCCGCGGTCTTCCTCATGGGCGTGTGGTGGTGGACCTGCGGGAAGATGTGGTTCGAGACCGCGACGCTCCCGCGCGCGCTCGACCTCGCGACGACGGCCCTCGCGCCGGTGGTGATGCTCGCGTCGTTCGCCGTCGCCGTGAACGCGCCGCTCCTCGCGTTCGGCGCGCCCGACCTGCGGGTCTGGGAGGTCACGCGCGTCGCGCTGGCCGTCTGGCTCGTCGCCCTCGCCGCGATGCTGTGGCGCTCCTCCTACGAGGTCGCGCCGCCTCCCCGATAGACGATCACCTCGACGCGCTCGAGGGTCACGAGGCCGTCGCCGACCATCGGCTCCAGCTCCGCGAGAACGGGACGCAGCTTCTCTTCCGTCTCGACGACCTCGATGAGGATCGGGAGATCCTCGGAGAGCCGGAGGATCCGGCTGGTGTGCAGGTGGGCGTTCGCTCCGAAGCCCTCGATGGCGCGCAGGACGGTGGCGCCCGCGACGCGACGCTGACGGAGCAGCTCGACGATCGCCTGGTAGAGCGGACGTCCCTGGAAGACGTCACGCTCGCCGACGTAGATCCGCGCGAGCAGCGCCGGGCCGCCCTGCATCAGAGCGCCCTGCCGATGGCGAGTCCCGCGCCCATCGCGACGAGCCCGACCGCCACGGAGCCGAGAACGTTCACGACGCCGAACGCGAGCGCGCCGTCCTCGACGAGGCGAAGCGACTCGAGCATGTACGTCGAGAACGTCGTGTACGCACCGAGGAAGCCGATCCCGAGGGGACCGCGGAGGTCTGCCGGGAGCGACGCGCGCTCCACCGCGAGCGCGAAGAGCAGGCCGAGCAGCAGCGATCCGGAAGCATTGACGACGAGGGTCCCCCAGGGGAACGATCCGCGCACGGCCTCGCTCACCCAGCCATCGACGAGGTAGCGCGCGATCGCGCCGAAGAACCCACCCACGCCGATCAGGAGCAGCGTCACCTGGACGTCTAGCATGCACGGTCATGGCGGTCCGCACGACCGAGCGGCCGGCGAAGGGCGGGAGGCGTCCCCGTCACGAAGCGCTCGGGCTCTCGCTCGACGACGTGAAGGCGATGTACCGCCAGATGCTGATGATGCGCGTGATCGGCGAGCGGATGATGCAGCTCAACCGGATGGGCCGAGCGCCCTTCACCGCCGCGTCCGATGGGCACGAGGCAGCCGAGGTGGGCGCGGCATGGGCGATCAGGAAGGGCGCCGACTGGTGCGTCCCCTACTACCGCGACCTCGGGGTCGCGCTCGTGCTCGGGCAGACCGCGCTCGATGAATTCCGCGGCGTCTTCGCGAAGTCGACCGACCCGAACTCGGGCGGGCGTCAGATGATCAACCAGTTCTCGTCGCCGGACCTGCGCATGCTCACGGGCTCGGTCTGCATCGCGACGCAGTTCCCGCACGCGGTCGGCCTCGCGCTCGCGGCCAAGCTCCAGAAGCAGGACCACATCGTCTTCGCGTTCGGCGGCGACGCCGCGACGAGCCCCGGCGACTTCCACGAGGCGGCGAACTTCGCGGCCGTCCACCGGCTGCCCGTCGTGTTCGTCATCGAGAACAACACGCTCGCGATCTCGACCACGTTCGAGCAGCAGATGGCCGTGAAGAACGTGGCCGACAAGGCGGCCGCGTACGGGATGCCGGGAAGGGTCGCCGACGGCATGGACGTCCTCGACTCGTACGAGAAGGTGAAGGAGGCCGCCGACCGCGCCCGCCGCGGCGAGGGCCCGAGCCTCGTCGAGCTCAAGTGCTACCGCTACCTGCCGCACACGTCGGACGACGACGACAGCCGGTACCGCTCGAAGGAGACCCTCGCCTACTGGCGCGCGCGCGACCCGCTCGACAACGGGCGCCGCTACCTCGCGGGGCAGGGCGTGGACGACGCCTGGTTCGACGGCGTGCGCGCGGAGATCGGCGACGAGATCGAGCGCGCCATCGAGCAGGCCGAGTCCGAGCCCGATCCGGTCGCGGAGGACGCGACCAAGCACGTGTACGCGGAGGAGCCGCCGCCGGGCACGCGCGCCTAGCCGTGCGCCCGGCCGCGCTCCTCCTCGCGCTCGCGCTCGCCGCCTGCACGACCGCGCCGCCCGCGATCCCCGGCCCGTCGCCGACGCCCGAGCCGGGCTTCCTCGACGTCACCGCCCTCCTGGACCTCTCGGGGAGCCGCGCCCCGCGTGGCGAGCCGCAGCGCAACGCGCTCCAGCTCTGGACCGACCTCGACCGCGCGCGCGGCGGAGGCCAGGCACGCGTGCGGCTGAAGGTCGTCGACGTCGGCGGGAGCGACGCCCGCGTCCTCATCGAGCTCCGGCGCGCGGCGGTCGAGGAGCGCGCCGACGCCGTGATCGTCGGCGTGCCGGTGTCGTTCGCGACCCCGGCGTTCTCCGATGCGGTCCGCGTGGCGGCGATGCCCGTGATCCTCACGCTGCCGGCGACCGAGCCGAGCGGCATCGGCGCCGGCAGGTGGATCTTCTCGGTCGCGCCGACCCCCGAGCAGGTCGCGCGGCGCATGGTCGTCCCGGCCACGCGCGCATTGGTGCTGGTGCGCGACGACCGGCCCCCGGACCCCGAAGCGGCCGCGCTCGTGCGCGAGCACGAGCAGCGCCTCCTCTCGTCGATCGTCTTCCGCGTCGGCTCCCAGGACCAGGCGGTCGTCGCGAGGGCCGCCGCGGACGCGGGCCGCGTGTACCTCGCCGGCCCGCCGCGCGACTGGGCGGCGCTCGCGCCGGTCCTGCGCACGAGCGCGCGGCTCCCGACCTACGTGCTCTCGTGGCTGGCGGACCCCGCCGACCTCGGCGAGCTTCGGGAGCTCGACTCGGTCTGGCCCGGGGCCGCGTCGCTCGGCGCGAGCCTGGTGAGCGGGACCCGCCGCGAGGTGGTCCGCGGCTACGCGGACCGCCACGGCGCGCCGACGTCCGCGGCCCTCGGCGCCTACGACGCGGTCTCGGCGCTCGCCCTCGCCGCGGAGCGCGTCGGCCCCGACGACCGCGAGCGCCTGCGCGAGGCGCTCGAGCTCGTCGCATTCGTCGGCGTGGCCTCGACGTACGCGTTCTCGGAGACGCGTCACGCGGGCTTCAGCGGCGACGACGTCGCCCTCTACCGGTGGAGCGGCGGCCACGTCGTCGCGGACCTCCGGCGCTAGGGCCATCTCATCGGCGCGGTACCCTCGCGCGGTGGGACCCCTTCGCTACTCCATCAACGTCACGCTGGACGGGTGCTGCGATCATCGTGAGATCCCGGCCGACGAAGAGCTCCATCGCCACGCGGCGGAGACCCTCGAACAGGCCGATGCTCTTCTCTTCGGCCGGGTGACCTACCAGATGATGGAGGCAGCGTTCCGGCCGCCGACGGGAGCGAGGCCCGATCGGATGGATGCGTTCGCCCGGACGATCGACGCGGCGAAGAAGTACGTCGTGTCGAGCACCCTGGAGCGGGTCGACTGGAACGCGGAGCTCGTGCGCGGGGATCTCGGGAAGGCCGTTCAGCAGCTGAAGCGGAAGTCGGGCAAGGGGCTGCTCGTGGGAGGGGTGAAGCTCCCGCTGGCGCTGGCGGAGCTGGGATCGATCGATGAGTACGAGTTCGTGGTGCACCCCAGGCTGGTGGGTCACGGGCCGACGTTGTTCGCGGGGCTATCGGAGCGTGTCGACCTGAAGCTCGTGAGCCGGCTGGAGCTCAGCTCCGGGGCGATGGTGATGCGGTACGAGCCGAGAAGGTAGCCATCGAGCCCGTCGGGTCCGTGCCGAACGCGAACTCGCCGCCGGCGCGCTCGATGAGCCGCGAGAGCTCGGGCGGGTAGTGGTGCGTGTGCGCGTCGATCCGCACCGCGCGAGGGTATCGTCGGCACACCGCCCGTGACGAGCGATCTCGACCGCCTCATCTACGACTGGAACCGCGACGGCCGCGCCGCGCACGCCGAGCACCGCGCGGTCGAGCTCGACGACGAGACCCTGCGCGACGGCCTCCAGGGCCCATCGGTGCGGAACCCGCCGCTCGAGGTGAAGAAGCGGCTCCTTCACCTGATGGACGCGCTCGGCATCGACAGCGCCGACGTCGGCCTTCCAGGGGCGTCCGAGCAGGCGAGAGCGGCGATCGTGGAGCTCGCGAAGGAGACGACGAAGCTCAAGAAGACCAGGCCGAACGTCGCGGTGCGCACGCACCCAGCGGACGTGATGGGCGCAGTGCAGGCGTCGATCGACGCGGGCGTCCGGCTCGAGGCCTGCGCGTTCATCGGCTCATCGCCGATCCGCCGGTACGCCGAGGACTGGTCGATCGACACGATGCTCTCGAACATCGAGTCCTCCATCACGACGCTCGTGAAGGCCGGCCTCGACGCGACGTTCGTCACGGAGGACACGACGCGCGCCGACCCCGAGACGCTCGTGCGCATGCACGAGGTCGCGCTCGGCTGCGGCGCGACGCGGATCATCGTCTCCGACACCGTCGGCCACGCGACGCCCGCCGGCGTGCGCAACCTGCTCACGTTCATGCGCGAGGAGGTGATCCGCGGGCGCGCCGTGAAGCTCGACTACCACGGCCACAACGACCGCGGCCTCGGCACGATCAACGCGCTCGAGGCGACCGCGATCGCCGACCGCGTCCACGGCTGCGCGCTCGGCATCGGCGAGCGCGTCGGGAACACGTCCATGGACCAGCTCCTCATCAACCTGCGGATCGAGGGGCTCATCGATCGGGACCTCACGCCGCTCGTGGAGTACGTCTCCCTCGTCTCGGAGCACTGCGGGATCCCGATCCCGCCGAACTACCCCGCGCTCGGCGCCGACGCGTTCCGCACCGGCACCGGCGTGCACGCCGCCGCGGTGGTGAAGGCCCTGCGGAAGGGCGACCGCGCGCTCGCCGACAGCGTGTACTCGGGCGTGCCCGCGTCGGTCATCGGGCGCGAGCAGCGGATCGAGATCGGGCCGATGAGCGGGCAGTCGAACGTCGTCTTCTGGCTCGAGCGCCACGGGTTCGAGGCGACGAAGGAGCGCGTGGAACGGGTCTTCGAGGCGGCGAAGGCGTCGGACCGGCTCCTCGACGAGCGGGAGATCCGCGCGCTCGCGTCCGGCTGACGGCTCACTATTGACCTGATGTCCCAGCGCATCGAGCGGGCGCGCCTCAAGCCCGGCGTCACCTTCGACGACCTCCCGAAGCCGGTCTCGACGAACGCCGGCATGGGCACGCGCGTGCTCCAGGGGAAGGCGCTCATCTTCTGGGATCCCGCGCGGCCGGGGAAGAAGCGCGACGCCATCGACACGGACCAGATCACGCCGTCCGACGACTGCGTCTCGGAGAGCCTCGAGACCCTCGACGCCCGCTGGAAGGCCGGCGCGTTCCGCTACCTCATGCCGGACTTCCGCGAGCGCGTCAATGCCGGTGAGACGTTCGTCGTCGCGGGCGACCGCTTCGCGATCGGGTCGTCGCGCGAGATGAGCCCCGCCGGCCTCAAGGCGATCGGCGAAGAGGCGGGCACCGAGCTCGTCATCGTCTGCGGCAAGGACGTCGGCGACATCTTCCGCCGGAACGCGCTCAACCTCGGCCTCTCCGTCGTCCAGTCGCCGGAGGCGGTGGACGACGCGCGCGACGGCGACGTGCTCGAGCTCCGCGACGGGCCGGCCGGCCGCGAGCTCCGCAACCTCACGCGGGGCAAGGAGTACACGCCGGTGCCGCTCACGCCGAAGGAGGACGAGATCCGCCGCACGGGCGGGATCATGGCGATCGGCCGGCGCGAGCTGCGCGAGGCGACCGAGCGCGCGCCGAGCATCGAGTGGCCCGACGAGAGGGTCGCGCGCACGCTCACGGCGACCGAGCAGATCGTCTGGGCCCATCGCGTCGACAAGGACGCCGAGGCGCGCCCGGGGACGACGCTCCGCGTGTACGCCGATCTTCTCCCGGCATCCGACGGGACCGGACCGTTCGCGATCCACACGTTCAACGGGGTCACCGGCGGTAACACGATCTTCCCGCGACAGGCCGCCGTCGCGAACGACCACTTCGTGTTCAGCGGAAGGCCGTCGGACGAGGCGCAGACGAAGATCTCCCGCGACTTCTTCCGGCATCACGGCATCCGCAAGCCCTACATCGCGGACGCGGGCGACGGGATCTTCCACTTCTACTTCCCGGAGCAGGGCCTCGTCATGCCGGGGGCGTTCGTCGCCGGCGCGGATTCGCACTCGCGCGCGTACGGCGCGTACGGCGCCGTGGGCATCGGGGTCGGGTCCACCGCGCTCGGCTTCGGGTGGGCGACCGGCTACATCTTCTTCACCCTCGCGAAGGCGCGGCGCGTGCGCTTCACGGGACGCCTGCGCCCGTGGGTCAGCGGGAAGGACGTCGTGCTCTCGCTCCTGCGGCGGTGGGGGCGCGAGCAGTCAGGCGGCATGAGCGTGGAGTTCGTCGACGCGGGGCAGGCGCTCCCGATGCCCTACCGCAACACGATCGCGAACATGATGGCCGAGGCGGAGGCGCAGAACGGCCTCTTCGCGGCGGACGACGTCACGTACGCGTGGTTCGAGAGGAAGGGCATCCGCGACCTTCCGTACCCGCGCATCGCGCCGGGCGCGGACGCGCGCTACGAGCTCGACGAGGAGCTCGACCTCGCCGGGCTGATGCCGTTCATCGCGAAGCCGTTCAGCCCCGGGAACGCGTTCCCCGCGGACGAGGTCGCGCGCGAGAAGATCGCCTTCGACAAGGCGTACATCGGCTCGTGCACGAACGGCGGGTACGACGACCTCCTCGAGGCCGCGCTCGTCATCGACGCCGCCCGCGAGCGCGGGAAGACCGAGGCGGCGAAGGACCTCGTGATCTTCCCGGGCTCCGGCACCGTGAAGCGGGACATCGAGAGCCCCGACCCGCGGCTCGGCGGACGCTCGATCGCGGAGACGTTCCGCTCCGTCGGCGGCGAGATCCGCGAGTCGTGGTGCGGCCCGTGCTTCGGCCAGGGCCCCGACGCGCTCACGAAGGGCCAGCGCGCGATCACGTCGTTCAACCGCAACTGGCAGAACCGCATGGGCGTGGGCGGAGAGGGCTACCTCGCGAGCCCGGCGGTCGTGGCGTCCTCGGCGCTCCTCGGCTACATGGCGCCGCCGAGCGCGCTCGGGATCGAGTGGGACCCCGAGCGCTTCGGGGACATCGCCCGCTGAACCGCCCGGCACGCGCTTCGCACTGCCGATCGTCGCGTTGAGCGACGAGACCACCCGGATCGACCCGCCCGCCCCGCCGCCGCCGGCGGCGTCAGGCGGGCCTCCCACGCGGCCGCCGACCGCCGGCGACGTCCTGTTCGGCACCGGCCTGGTCGTCGCCGGGGCCATCGCGCTCGTCGCGACGATCGCGCTCGCGCTCGCCGTGCCCCAGCTCGGCGGGGCGAGGGCCAGCGCCTCGCCCTCGGCCTCGCCGAGCGCCTCGCCGAGCGCGTCCCCCAGCCTGACGTTCCGCCCAGTGGTATCGACGAGCGCGGCACCCTCGCCCACCGCGGCGCCGACGACGGCCGCGCCCAGCCCGACAGTGCCGCCCGTCACGATCCCCCCGACGCCGACGCCCGCCCTGCGCACGCCGACGCCCGTGCCGACGCGCCCGTAGGTCGTAGCGATCACGTTCCGAGCGTTGGGTCCCGGCTGGACGCCGCGGGCGCCGCGGCCCATGCTCCGCGGATCGGGCAGGCGGTCCACAGCCGCCGCCGCTGAGGGAGGGGTCCCGTGGCGCTGTTACTGCGCGCTCTGGCGATCGTGTCGCTCATCGTCGCCTTCACCGCGGGCGCGGCCCAGCCGGCCGCAGCGAGCCATGCCTGGAGCACCTACCACTGGGGACGCACCGCCAACCCGTTCACGCTCGGGCTCGGCTCGAACGTGACCGGCGACTGGGTCGGTCATCTGTCCACCACGTCGGCGAACTGGTCCGTTTCGAGCGTGCTCGACACGGTCGTCGTCGCCGGCGGTACCACGGGCCGCAAGTGCCGGCCGACCTCGGGACGCGTCGAGGTCTGCAACGCGAAGTACGGCAGCAACGGCTGGCTCGGCCTCGCGCAGATCTGGCTCTCGAACGGCCACATCGTGCAGGGCCTCGCGAAGATGAACGACACGTACTTCACGCTCGACCGCTACAACAACCCGAACGAGAAGCAGCACGTGATGTGTCAGGAGGTCGGGCACACGTTCGGCCTCGGGCACACGAGCGAGGACGGCTCGTCGCAGAACACGTGCATGGACTACTTCTCCAACACCGGCGTGAACGCCGGCAGCACGCTGAGCACGGCGCCGAACGCTCACGACTACGAGCAGCTCGAGCTGATCTACGCGCACCTCGACAGCACGACGACGGTCGGATCGCTCTCGGCCGCGGCCGGCTTCGGCGCGGACGACGGCAACAACTGGGGCCGCCTCGTCGCGTCGACGGCGCGCTCGAGCACCTACGTCCGCGACGTCTCGCCCGGAAAGCGCATCGTCACGCACGTGACCTGGGCACGGTAGACGCCGCGACCGCGTGATCCCCGAAGGCCCCGGCAGCGATGCCGGGGCCTTCGCATCTCCGGCTAGCGCCCGCGCAGCTCCGCCACGAGCGGCGCGAACTCGTCCATCGCGTGGCCGGGCAGCGCGTAGTAGTTGATGCCGAGGCGCTCGCGCCGCTCGATGAGCCGGCGGCGCACGGCGTCAGGCGTGCCGTAGAGGAGGTAGGGCGTGGCGAGCAGCGCGGCGCCCGCCGCCTTGAGCCGCGCGACCGGGGCGGCGCCGCGCACGACGGCGGCGTCGAAGACGATGAGGTTGAGGTCGAGATCGGCGAAGCGCTCCCCTGCCGCGGCGCGCACGATCGCGACGCGCTCCGCGAGGGCGGTCTCGCCCGCCGAGCCGAAGCGGGGCCGGCCGCGCGCGTTCACCTGCGGCGAGAACGCGACGATGCTCGCCTCGCGCGCGGCGATCCGCAGGACGCGCGGTCCACCGCCGCCGATCATCAGCGGCGGGCCCGGACGCTGGACGGGCGTCGGGCCGACCTCGCCGTCGACGGCGTAGTGGCGGCCGCGGTGCTCGACCCGCTCGCCCGTCCAGACACGCCGGACGATCCCGATGGCCTCCTCGAAGCGGTCGATGCGCACGCGCGGCGCGTCGTAGCGGAGCCCGAGCGCGCGGTAGTCCGGCGTGCTCCAGCCGGCGCCGAGGCCGAGCTCGAACCGTCCACCGGAGAGCACGTCGAGCGTCGCGGCCTCCTTCGCGACCATCACCGGATGCCGGTAGTCGTTCGCGAGCACGAACGTGCCGATGCGGAGCGTCGTGGTGGCCGCCGCGACCGCGGCGAGGAGCGGCAGCGGCGCCCACTGGTCGCCGAGGTGGTCCGTGACGAGGACGGTGTCGTACCCGAGGTCCTCGGCCCGCCGCGCGCGCCGGACGAGCGCCGCGCCATCACGCGGCCGCCGCACGATCAGGGCGAAGCGGAACGGGCGGGGCATGCGCTCTCTAGCATCGTCCTCGCGTGAGCGCTCCGCGCATCTCCCTCCGCGTCGACGACGTCCAGGCGCAGGACGCGGCCTGGCGCGTGCGCTGGAGCGTACGCAACGAGGGCGACCTGCCCCTGCGCGTCTACCGCGCGCAGGCGCCCCACGGCCGGTTCCGCGCCGGCGAGCGCCGGCTCGAGGTCGAGCTCGAGCCGGGCAAGCACGGGCTGGTCGAGCTCGATGTCGCCGCGGACGTGTCGTGGGGCAACGACGTCGAGAACGCCTTCCTCATCCTCGAGGCGTCCGCCGGCGGCGTGAACGGCTGGCGGGTCCTAGCGCGGATGCGCGCGCGGGTGGACGACGCCGGTTCGCCGCAGGTGCTCATCGAGCGGATCGACGTGCAGGAGGTGGGCTTCAGTGGAAGCGCGTGAGCGCTACCTGTTCGAGCGCCTCGCCGGCTGACGGCGCAACTGAAGCCTCGGCTTCGAGGAGACCACGGGCATGGTCTCGAGCGCGATCGACATGGACCTCGACGAGCTCCTCGAGGCGACCCGGCGCATCCGCGCGCGGTACAAGGGCAAGGGCGACGAGGACTACGAAGAGCTGCGCGCGAAGCTGCCGAAGGGGTGGCCCCTCTAGAGCCTGAACTCCGGCGCGGCGAGCGCGAGCGTCGGCGATCGGCCCGGCCAGTACACGTTCCGCTCGCCGGTCATCGCCTGGACGTGGCCGTCCCACTCGAAGTTGAACGCCTCGAGCCCGAGCTTCACGGCGGCGCGCACCTTCTCCTGCGTCGCCTCGTCACGCGCGAAGCGGCGGATCGCCTCGATCTGACGGTCCCCGTGCCCGGTGTCCTGCTCGGCGTGCAGCTCGTAGGTCGCCGCCGCGCGCTTCGAGAAGCCGTAGTGCCCGGTCATCGCCTCGAACATGCCCGCCGCCGCGCCCTCCGGCCCGCCGTGCATCGCCTCGACGAACGAGAGCATCGCGATGCCTTCGAGCGCGCTCCGCCGCTGGCAGCAGCCGACGATCATCTCGATGGCCGCCATGGTCCCGGGCGCCGGCTCCGCTCGGTCCGCCTCCTCGCGCGTGATCCCGGCCTCCTCGAGGAACTGGAGCATCACGTCGACATGGGTCCTCTCGCCGCCGAGCTCCTCCATGAAGTTCTCCATGACGATCGGCATGAGCTCGTAGTCCTTCTCGGAGACCACATTCGTCACGATGTAGCCGAAGAAGACCGGGTTCATGCGCACGCGCAAGTAGTGCTGCATCTCCGCGCGCACGATCTGCTCGCGCGTCCATCTGCCCTCGCGGACGCCCTTGAACCAGGGGTGCTCCTTCATCTCGAGCGCGCGGGCGTAGCCCCAGAGCTCGTCGATGAACGCGTCGGGCGCCTTCGCGGCCATGGACGCGAGTCTAGGCAGGGCGCCGCGCGCGGTACCGCACCCTGCGCCACGGTCGGCTCAGGGCAGGAGGAGCGCGTGGAACTCCGCGAGCTCGAGCGGCTCGAGCGTGCGGCGCGGCACGCTCGGCTGGGACGCGCCCTCGCGGAGGAGCGCGCCGAAGTACGCGCGCAGCGGCTCCGGGATCTCCGCCGGATCGGGGAAGTTCGTCGGGATGTCGGCGAAGTACTCGACCGGGTTCGCGTGGTCCGCCTGCGGGATGAACGACCGCTCGAGCCACAGGGCGTAGCGGCGATAGCCGCGCACGTCCCGGCGCGCCCGATCGAGGGACGCGCGCATCGCGGGCCAGCCGCGGTCCTGGTCGGCGCGGTAGACCGGCGCGTTCCAGTTCACGTAGTGGAAGAGCTCGTGCCGCGCGGAGAGCACGACCTGAGCGAGGCCCTCGTACGTCTCGACGCCCGCCGCGAGCCAGAGCTCGTTCGCGTCCGGCCAGAAGCCGCCGCCGCCCCGCGCGTCGTAGCGGCGGACCGGAGCGCGGTCGCAGAGGTCGCGCACGAGCCGCGGAAATGGCGCCCCGGCCTGCCGCGCGAGGACGTCTCCCGGCGTGACGTAGACGTACCGCCGCTGCGCCCACCAGCGCTCGCGCGCCCGCGCGAGCGCGTCGGGGCCGAGCGCCTCGGCGGCGCGGAGCTCCGCGAGGCCGCGGGCGTTCGCGTCGGCGTCGAGGTCGAGCTCGCGCGCGGGCCGTTCGATGCGTCGAGCCTAGCCGCCCGAGACCGCGGGAAGGAGCTCGACGACGCGCGCGCCGCGCAGGTCCGCGTCGTCCGGAAGGTAGCGCGCGTCCTCGCCGTCGATGAACACGCTCACGAACGGGCCGAAGCGTCCGTCCTGGAGGATCCGCGCGGCGAGGTCGGGGTGGCGGTCCGCGAGCTCGGTGCGGAGCGACGCGAGGTCCGTCGCGTCCACCGGCAGCGTAGGGCTGCCGCCGGCGAACGGCCGCAGCGGTGACGCGAGGCGGAGCGTGACGCTCACAGGATCGCCTCCCCATACGCTCCGCGGAACGCATCCGCGTCCGCGTCGATCTCCGGCGCGAGGCGCGCCTCGGCCGGGAAGCCCTTGTGCCCGTTCCCCGTGAGGTAGAGGACGACGCGCTCCGAGCGCGCGATCCCTCCCGACACCGCGAGCTCGCGCGCAGCCGCCACGACGACGCCGCCCGCGGGCTCGAGGAGGATCCCCTCGGTGCGCGCCGCGAGCGCGCACGCGTCGACGATCGCCTCATCAGAGACCGAGGCGGCGGATCCGCCGCTCGCGCGGACCAGCGCGACCGAACGGTCGCCGTCGGCGGGCGACCCGATCGCGAGGGCCTTCGCGACGGTGGCCGGCGCGCGAACGGGCCGCACCGGCGCGAAGCCGTCGAGCACGGCGTCCGTGACGGGTGCGCAGCCCGCGGGCTGCGCGGCGGAGATGCGGAGGCGCCCGTCCTCGACCAGGCCCGCGGCGGCGAGCTGCGCGGCGGCCGCGGCAGTACGCGTGAGGAGCGCCCCCGAGCCGACCGGGATGACGACGTGGTCCGGGAGGCGCCAGCCGAGGTCCTCGGCGATCTCGAAGAGGAGCGTCTTCGAGCCCTCGGCGTAGTAGGGCCGCAGCGTGAAGTTCACGAAGCCCCAGCCGAGGTCGTCCGCGAGCCCGGCGCAGAGCCGGTTGACCTGGTCGTACGTGCCGCGGACGCGAACGACCGTGGCGCCGTACGCGGAGGCGGCCGCGACCTTCGCCGGCTCGGTCGACGCGGGCATGAAGGCGAACGCGCGGAGGCCCGCGGCCGCGGCGGCCGCCGCGACGGCGCCCGCGAGGTTGCCCGTGGACGCGCAGGCGATGGTGCCCTGGCCGAGCTCGAGCGCGCGCGCGGTCGCGACCGCGACGGGGCGGTCCTTGAACGAGAGCGTGGGGCCGCGCGTGTCGTCCTTGACCCAGAGGTCATCCAGGCCGAGCGCCTCGCCGAGGCGCGGCGCGCGGACGAGCGGGCTGCACCCGACCGTGAGCCCGCGGCCGGGAGGCGCGCATGGGAGGAGCGGCGCGTAGCGCCAGATGCTGCGCGGCCCCGCGGCGATCGTCGCCGCGAGGTCGGCGGCGCGGAGCGAGGCGAGGTCGTAGATCGGCTCGACCGGGCCGAAGCAGCGCGCACAGACGTAGCGCTCGTCCGCGGGCTGCTCCGTGCCGCACGCGACGCACCGGAGCGCGCTGATCGTTCGCGGGATCGTGGCCGTCATGTCGCGATCCTCCCCTGAAACGTCGAAAGCCCTCCGTCACCGGAGGGCTCACATGGACGCCGAACGTGGACGCGCGTCAGCTCCCCAGCGACCTCCACGGCCCCGCTCCGGGGGCCCCCGCCATGACCATGAGGTGCCGGCGAGCGATCAAGGTGCGGAACTGTATCACGCGAGCCGCAGGCGGAAGCGCGCGCCGCCGTCCATCGGGCGCTCGAGCGTGACCGAGCCGCCGTGCGCCTCCGCCACGTCGCGCACGATCGCGAGGCCGAGGCCCGACCCCGGAAGGTCGCGCGCCGTGCTCGCGCGCCAGAACCGGTCGAAGACGTGCGGCGCGTCCTCGGGCGCGATGCCGGGGCCGTGATCCCGCACGATGAGCTCGCCGTCCTCGACGGATACCTCGACGGTCGCGCCCTGCGGGCTCCACTTCGCCGCGTTGTCGAGGAGGTTCGTCACCGCGCGGCCGAGACGCGGCCGTACGCCGCGGACCGTCGTGGGCCCGGACCGTACGCGGAACGACACGCGCGGGTAGCGCAGGCGCATGTCGTCGAGCGCATCCTGCACGATCTCGTCGAGGCGGACGTCCTCCACCACGAGCGGCGCATCCTCGTCGCGCGCGAGGTCGATGAGGTCGGAGACGAGCTTCGTGAGACGCTCGATCTGCGCGACGAGCTCCCCGATCATCTGCTGGCGCTCGCCCTCGAGCGACGGCTCTCCGCGGGCCAGCAGCTCGAGGTTCGTGCGGAGGCTCGTGAGCGGCGTCCGCAGCTCGTGGGACGCGTCCGCGACGAGCTGGCGCTGCGAGCGCAGCGCGGCCTCGAGCTGCGCGAGCATCGCGTCGAACGAGGACGCGAGACGCGCGAGCTCGTCGTTGCCGCTCGCGCCCACGCGCCGCGAGAGATCGCGCGTGCGCGTGACCTCCTCGACGGTCGCGGAGAGGCGCCGGACGGGCGCCAGCGCGGCGCGCGAGACGAGGAGCCCGAGCACTGCCGCGAGGAGGATCGCGCCCGCGCCGAGCACGACCAGGGTCAGGCGCGTCTGCGCGAGGACGGCGTCGATCTCCGCGAGCGGGCGCGCGACCTCGAGCGCGCGACCCGTCCCGAAGGGCGTCACGAGGACGCGCACGCGCTCGCCGTCCTGGAACGTGACCGTCGCGAGGAAGGCCTCCCGCGTCCCGGCCGCGACCTCGCGAACCGCCGTGTTGATGAGCGCCGGCACCGATCCGCCGTCGGCCTGCACCACGCTGCCGTTCGCGTCCACGACCTGCGCGAAGACGTCGGCGCGGCCGGAGAGGAGCACGTCCGGGCGCATGCCGAACGGGAAGCGCTCGCTGAGCCGGGGGCCGCGCGTGCGCGCGCTCTGCGCGGCGTCCGCGAGGCTCGAGTCGACCTGCCGTATGAGCTGGTCCTGCGCGAGGAAGTACATGCCCGTGCCGCCGCCGATCGCGGCGATGGCGACGGCGATCGCGACGAGGAGGGCGACGCGGAGGCTGAAGCTCACTTCGCCTCCGGCTCGCTGAGCTTGTAGCCGACGCCGCGGACGGTGTGGATGACGCGCGGCTCGCCGCCCGCCTCGAGCTTGCGGCGCAGGTAACCGATGTACACGTCGAGCGAGTTCGAGTCCGGCCCGAAGTCGTAGCCCCAGACGCGGTCGAAGATGACGTCGCGCGAGAGGACGCGGCGCGGGTTCTTCAGGAAGAGCTCGAGGAGCTGGTGCTCCGTGCGAGTGAGCTGGACCGTGCGCTCGCCCCGCTTGCAGATGTACTGGTCGCGGTCGAGGACGATGTCGGCGAAGCGCAACACCCCCGCGCGCTCACCGCCGGAGCGGCGGTCGAAGACACGGAGACGCGCGAGGAGCTCGTCGAGCGCGAAGGGCTTCACGACGTAGTCGTCGGCGCCCGCGTCGAGGCCCTCGACGCGGTCGGACACGGCGGCGCGCGCCGTGAGCATGAGGACCGGCACGGTCGAGCCCGAGGCCCGGAGGCGGCGGCACACCTCGATCCCGTCGACCTTGGGCAGTCCGAGGTCGAGGACGATGGCGTCGTACCGGCCGTCCGTCGCGAGCTCGAGGGCGCGCGCGCCGTCGGTCGCGGTCTCGATCTCGTGGCCGGCCACCCGGAGGGCTCGCGACACGGCGTCGCGGACGGAGGGCTCGTCCTCGACGAGGAGCACACGCATCTCGCATCGAGTCTAGGCAGCGGTCCTTAGGAGATCGCTAAGGATCGTGCGATGTCTTAGGCCCGACTTAGCGGCCTCTCATGCATGCGTGCGCTCGCGGCGTTCTCCTTGAGGCAGCGGCGATCACCAAGGAGGCAGGACATGAAGAACCTCATGCGACCCGGCGCCCTCATCGCGCTCGGCCTCGCGGCGCTCGCGCTCTCCGCGGGCGCGGCGGCCGCGTCAGGACCGTCGGGCGTGGCGCGCGCGACGGCGGCCAACGTCCCGCAGGCGGCCGGACCGATGGATCACCGCGGCGGACCGTTCGCGGGAGCGAGCCTGTTCGAGGCGGCGGCGTCGTACATCGGCATCACTGTTGACCAGCTCCGCACGGAGCTCGGCACAGACAAGAGCCTCGCCGACGTCGCGGTCGCGCACGGCAAGACGCGCGACGGCCTCATCGCCGCGCTCCAGGCGGCGGTGAACACGAGCCTCGGCACCTTCGTCGACCAGAAGGGCGCGTTCGGCCCGATGCACGACGTCAAGCCGGGCATCGGCATGGGCCGCGGCGTCATGACCGACGTCGTCACCGCGTCGGCGACCTATCTCGGCATCACGGTCGAGGACCTCCGGGCGAAGCTCGCGGCGGGCCAGACCCTCGCGCAGATCGCGAGCGGGACCGCGGGCAAGAGCCGTGACGGCCTCGTGCAGGCGCTCGTCGCGGACGCGACGGCGAAGATCGACGCCGCGCGGGCCGCCGGCACGATCACCGCGGACCAGGCGACGCAGATGAAGGCGAACCTGGCGACCCACCTGGCGAACGCCGTGGACCAGGCCGGCCCCGGCCCGCTCGGCGGGCGCGGCGGCATGGGCGGCCCGCGCGGGCGCCGCTAGACCGCTCTCACTTCCTTCCCCCACCACCCATCGCGGATGGCGCCGGGCCCCTATGGGGTCCGGCGCCTCGCCGCTCTCAGGCGGCGGTGACCGCGCCTTCCGAGGCCGATGACACGAGGCGCGCGTACTTCGCGAGCGCGCCCGTCCGGTAGCGAGGCTCCGGCTCGCGCCACGAGGCGCGGCGCGTCGCGAGCGCGGCGTCGGCCACCTCGAGGTCGATCCGACGCCCCGCGGGGTCGATGCGGATGGTGTCGCCGTCCTGCACGAGCGCGATCGGGCCGCCGACAGCGGCCTCCGGAGCCACGTGGCCGATCACCTGCCCGTGGGTCGCGCCGGAGAAGCGGCCGTCGGTCACGAGGGCGACCTTCTCGGCGAGCCCCGCGCCGACGATCGCGCCCGTGACCGCGAGCATCTCGCGCATGCCCGGGCCACCCTTCGGCCCCTCGTAGCGGATGACGAGGCAGTCGCCGGTCGCGACCTTCCCGGACGTGACCGCCTCGAGCGCGTCCTCCTCGCGGTCGAAGACGCGCGCGCGGAAGCGCTTCTCGCTCGTGTGGTGCCCCGCGACCTTCATGACCGCACCGTCCGGAGCGAGCGAGCCGCGCACGATCACCATCCCGCCGGTCGGCGCGATGGGCCGGTCGAGCGGACGGACCACGTCCTGCCCGGGCGTCTCCGCCGCGGCGCGGGCCTCCGCGCCGATGGTCCTACCCGTGACCGTGAGCTCGTCCTCGTGGAGGAGCCCCGCGTCCTGGAGCCGCCGCAGCACGAGCATCACGCCTCCCGCGCGCCACATGTCGGGTGCCGTGTAGCGGCCCCACGGCTTCATGTCGGCGAGGAGCGGCGTGCGCGCGCTGATGCGGTCGAAGTCGTCGATGGAGAGCGCGACGGAGGCCTCGCGCGCGACCGCGAGCAGGTGGAGCACGGCGTTCGTGGAGCCGCCGGTCGCCATGACGGTCGCGATCGCGTTCTCGAGCGACGCGCGCGTGATGACGCGCGACGGCCGCAGGTCCCGCTCGAGGAGGGTCATGACGAGCCGTCCCGCCGCGCGCATGACCTCGGCGCGCGCGTCGTCCATCGCCGGCACGCCGGAGGAGCCCGCCGGCGAGATGCCGAGCGCCTCGAACGCCGTCGCCATCGTGTTCGCGGTGAACTGGCCGCCGCAGGAGCCCGCGCCGGGGCAGGCGACGTGCTCGAGCGCATCGAGCTGCGCGTCGCTCATTCGCCCCGCGGCGTGCGCCCCCACCGCCTCGAAGACGTCGCCGATCGTCACGTCGCGTCCCTCGAAGCGGCCCGGGAGGATCGAGCCCCCGTAGACCATGAGGCCCGGGATGTCGAGGCGCGAGAGCGCCATGACCGTCCCGGGGATCGTCTTGTCGCACGAGGAGATGCAGAGGAGCCCGTCGAGCAGGTGGCCGCGGACGGCGAGCTCGATGGAGTCCGCGACGATCTCGCGCGAGACGAGCGAGGACTTCATGCCCTCGGTGCCCATCGCGACGCCGTCCGAGACCGCGATGGTGTTGATCTCGACGGGCGTGCCGCCCGCGGCGCGGATCCCCTCCTTCGCGAACGCCGCCAGGCGTCTCAAGTGGATCGTGCAGGGCATGACCTCGATCCACGAGTGCGCGACGCCGATCAGGGGCCGGCGGAGATCCTCGTCCGTGTACCCCGCGCCGCGCAGCATCGCGCGCGCGGGAGCGCGCTCCGGGCCGTCGACCAGGATCCGGCTACGGGGCCGGAGCTCGCTCACGCGCCGAGGATAAGTGTCAGACCACCTCGCGCATGTGCAGGTCGGGCCGCCGGTACGCCTCGACGGCGATCGTCATGAGCGTCACGTCGGCGAGCGTGTGCGGCCGATCCGTCGCGTTCTGGACGAGGACGACGGCGCGCCCGAGCTGCTCGTCATCGAGATCGATGCCGAGCTCCGCGAGCCTCGCGCCGAGCATCTTCTTGAACGGGCTCATCGCCGCACCTCCTCAAGGAAACGAAAACCCCGGGCCTTTGCCCGGGGCTGTGATCCGCTTCGCTTCGCGCTATCCGCGCTCGGTCACCTACCCAGGCGTGTCTCCGTCCCCGTAATGAGGACGATGCCGAGAAGGAGGACCGATACGCCCTGCACGCGGGCACCGTACGACGCGCCGTGCCGGCGCGTCAATGGGCGAACGGTGCCAGCATGTGCGGCGTGAACACGTATCGCATCGCGGTGATCGGCGGCGATGGCATCGGCCCGGAGGTCACGCGCGCCGGGCTCGTCGTGCTGGACGCCGCGGAGCGGCGCTTCGGCTTCCGGACCGAGCGGACCGAGGTGTCGTGGTCGAGCGCCGAGTTCCTGCGGACGGGGCAGCGCGTCACCCCCGAGGACATCGAGGGGCTCCGCTGGTACGACGCCGTGCTCCTCGGCGCGATCGGCCACCCCGACGCGCCACGCGGCCTCGTCGAGCGCGACATCATCCTCGGGCTCCGGCGCGTCCTCGACCTCTACGTGAACCTCCGGCCGATCGTCCTCTACGACGAGCGCCTCTGCCCGCTCAAGGGGAAGCGGCCCGCGGACGTGGACTTCACGGTCGTGCGGGAGAACACCGAGGACGTCTACATGAACGTCGGCACGATCGAGGGCAGCGGGCCGACGCAGACGGCGCGCGTCGAGATGTCGTTCACGCGCCGGGGGATCGAGCGCGTCATCCGGTACGCCTTCGAGCGCGCGCGGGCGCGTCCGCGGCGGCACCTGACGCTCGTGGACAAGGCGAACGCCATCCAGGTACAGGGGCTCTGGCGGACGATCCTCGACGAGGTCGGCGCCGAGTTCCCGGACGTGGAGCGCGACGCGATGTACGTCGACGCCGCATCGATGTGGATGGTGCTCAAGCCGGAGCAGTTCGCGGTCGTCGTGACGACGAACCTCTTCGGCGACATCCTCACCGACCTCGGCGCGGCGCTCACGGGCGGCCTCGGCAGCGCCGCGAGCGGGAACATCCACCCGGGAAAGGTCTCGGTCTTCGAGCCGATCCACGGCTCGGCACCGAAGTACGCGGGCAAGGACGTCGCGAGCCCGGTCGGCGCGATCGGCGCGGTCGCGCTCATGCTCGACCACCTCGGCGAGCGCGAGGCGCGCGCGGCGATCGACGCGGCGATCGTCGAGGGCTTCCGGAGCGGCGCGATCAAGGGTCTCGAGGCGGGGGCCGGTGGGACAATGGAGACGGCGCGGGGCATCGCCGACGCCGTCGCCAAGGGGGGCAGGCCATGAAGGAAGTCGTCATCGTCGACGGCGCGCGGACCGCGTTCGGGACGTACGGCGGCGCGCTCCGCGAGGTGTCCGCGACCGATCTCGGCGTCGTCGCCGCGAAGGGCGCGATCGAGCGCTCCAAGGTCGACCCCGCGAGGATCGACCAGGTCATCTTCGGCAACGTCCTCCAGACGAGCGGCGACGCGGTGTACTTCGCGCGCCACATCGGCCTCAAGGCCGGCCTCCGGCAGGAAGTGCCGGCGCTCACGGTGAACCGGCTCTGCGGCTCGGGCCTCCAGGCGATCCTCCTCGCGGCACAGGAGATCCAGCTCGGGCAGGCCGAGTTCGTCCTCGCCGGCGGCGCGGAGAACATGAGCATGGCGCCGCACCAGATCCGCGGCGCGCGCTGGGGCCTGCCGCTCGGCGAGCAGAAGCTCGAGGACTACCTCTGGGTCGCGCTCGTCGACTCGTACAACGGCCTCGGCATGGCGAACACGGCCGAGAACCTCGGGCGCAAGTACGGGATCGCTCGCGAGGCCGCGGACGAGCTCGCGTACCGCAGCCACATGCTCGCCGCCAAGGCGCGCGAGTCGTGCCGCTTCGGCAAGGAGATCGTGCCCGTCGAGGCGAAGGCGAAGAAGGGCACGGTCACGGTCGACAAGGACGAGCACATCCGCCCCGAGACGACTCTCGAGATCCTCGGCAGGCTCCAGGCACGGTTCGAGAAGGGCGGCACGGTGACGCCCGGCAACGCGAGCGGCATCAACGACGGCGCCGCGGCGGTGATCGTCGCGTCGGCCGAGGCCGCGGCGCGCGAGGGCCTCACGCCGATCGCGCGCGTCGTGTCCGGCGGCGTGTGCGGCGTGGACCCCGACATCATGGGGATCGGTCCGGCGCCCTCGAGCCGGATCGCGCTCGGGAAGGCGGGCCTCAAGGTCGAGGACATGGACCTCGTCGAGATCAACGAGGCGTTCGCGACGCAGTACCTCGCCGTCGAGAAGGACCTCGGCCTCGACCGCGAGCGGACGAACGTGAATGGCGGCGCGATCGCCCTCGGCCACCCGCTCGGCGCGTCGGGCGCGCGCCTCGCGCTGACGCTCGCGTACGAGCTGCGCGAGCGCGGCGGGAAGTACGGCCTCGCTTCGCTGTGCATCGGCGGCGGCCAGGGCATCGCGGCGGTGTTCGAGCGGGTCTAGCCGCCAGGCACGCCGCCCTAGCGAGAGCGCTTCAGGAGACTGCGCTTCGCCGCCGTCGTCTTCGTCACCTTCGCGCGCGCCCGGCCGGGCTTCGGCGGCAGCGCCGACGCGTGCGCGAGGGCGCGCTCGAGCACGCGCCGGAGATCGGCGGGCCGCCGCACGGTCGCCGCGGGGATCACCACGTACTCCTTCATCCGCCGGCCCGGCATCGGCTCGAACGCCGTCGCGCCCCTCGGCGGATCGTGCGCGAGGCGCGCGATGACCTTGTCGTGGAAGGTGCCGGCGAACATGTTCCCGTTCACCAACAGCGCCGGATAGCCGAACACCGGCCTCCGCCCGACGCGCGGATCCGTGGGCGCCGCCTTGTCGAAGGCCGCGAGGAGCGCGGGCGGCGTCTTCTTCCAGGCCATCAGCGTCGGATGCGATGCTCGATCCGGTCCATGGCCTCGAGCGCGAAGATGGCGAGGACCGTTCCCCCGACCGCGACGACGTAGAGGCCCGCGCCGCACGCCATGCCGATCGCGGCGACCGTCCACACGGACGCCGCCGTCGTCAGCCCGCGGATGTCGCCTCCATCGCGCAGGATCGCGCCCGCGCCGAGGAAGCCGATGCCGGTCACGATCTGCGCCGCGATCCGTGACGGATCGACGCTGGTGCGCGGAAACTCGCTGAACCCGTAGGCGCCGATGAGCGTGAAGAGCGCCGAGCCGAGAGAGACGACGATGTGCGTGCGCAGGCCGGCCGCCTTCTCGTCGAGCTCGCGCTCGAGCCCGATCGCAGCCCCGAGCCCGCCCGCGACCGCGACGCGGAGCAGCGTCTCGCCCCAGCCGAGGGTCTGGCCGTCAGCGAGCAGGCGCATCGACCGCCTCCTGCTGGGCGCCTGCGATCCGCTCGATGCCCTTCGCCGCCAGCTCGAGCAGCTCGTCCAGCTGATCGCGTCCGAAGGGCACGCGCT
>DASSSF010000014.1:0-17932 GCA_035708565.1 Candidatus Limnocylindria bacterium | reverse complement strand
TCGCCGCCGAGGTGGAGCTGCTCCGCGATCCAGCCGCCGAGGGCGGCCGCGATGTCGTCCTCGAACTCCTTGCGCGTCCGGAAGTAGCGGTCCTCCGGCGGCAGCGACCAGGTCACGCCCATCGCCATGCCCCGCGCGACGACGGAGATCTTGTGCACCGGGTTCGTGTTCTTGAGGAGCTTGAAGCAGAGGGCGTGGCCCGCCTCGTGGTAGGCGACGATCGCCTTCTCCTTGTCGGTGATGACGCGCGACCGCCGCTCGGGACCGAGCGAGACCTTCTCGAGGGCCTCCTCGAATTCCTGCTGGCCGATGAGCTTCTTGTTCCGGCGCGCGGCGAGGATCGCGGCCTCGTTCACGACGTTCGCGAGGTCGGCGCCGGAGAAGCCGGGCGAGATCTTGCCGATGCGGAGCAGGTCGACGTTCTTGTCGAGCGGCTTGCCGCGGACGTGCACGTCGAGGATCGCCTTGCGGCCGCGGATGTCGGGCCGGTCGAGCACGACCTGGCGGTCGAAGCGGCCGGGCCGCAGGAGCGCGGGGTCGAGGACATCGGGGCGGTTGGTGGACGCGAGGACGATGACGTTCGTCCCCGTGTCGAAGCCGTCCATCTCCACCAGGATCTGGTTGAGGGTCTGCTCGCGCTCGTCGTGCGAGCCGCCGAGGCCGGCGCCGCGCTGGCGGCCGACCGCGTCGATCTCGTCGATGAACACGATGCACGGCGCGTTGCGCTTCGCCTGGTCGAACAGGTCGCGCACGCGGGACGCGCCGACGCCCACGAACATCTCGACGAACTCGGAGCCCGAGATCGAGAAGAACGGCACGCCCGCCTCGCCGGCGACGGCGCGCGCGAGCATCGTCTTGCCGGTGCCGGGCGGGCCGACGAGCAGCACGCCGCGCGGGATCCGGGCGCCGAGGCTCGAGAACTTCTCGGGGTACTTGAGGAACTCGACGACCTCGGAGAGCTCCTGCTTCGCCTCGTCCACGCCCGCGACGTCCTCGAACGTGGTCGTCGGCTTGTTGCCGATGAACATGCGCGCGCGGCTCTTCCCGAACGACAGCGCCTGGTTATTCGTGCCCTGTGCCTGTCTCATCATGTAGATGAAGAACCCGCCGATGAGGAGCACGGGCAGGAGGCTCAGGAGGATCGAGCCGATGAACCCGAGGCTCGTGTTCGGGGGCTCGACGCCGTACTCCACGCGACGCGTCGGGTTCGCGGCGTTGTAGTCGTCGATCGCCTTGATGAGCGATTCGTCGCGGTCGGGCAGATTCGTCTGAAGCTTCGTCTTGCTTCCGTCGGAGAGCTCGAGCGTCGCTGTCGCGCCGCTCAGCGTCACCCTCGACACCTGGCCGGCCTGGATCCGCGACTTCGCCTCGGAGAGGCCGACCGTCGTCGTCGCCGGGCTCTGCGTCCGGTAGGCGAACAGGAGCGCCACGCCCATCACGACGAGGAGGAGCGTCAGGATGCCGTTCTTGACGATGCGGTTGTCGATGTTCACGTGACGTCGATGCTACCGCTTCGCTTCGCCGAGATGTGTAGGGCGCCGTCCTCGGTCTCGGTGATGCACGGGATCCAGATCACGTCACCCATGCGAGTGACGACCAGGGGCACGCGGTCGCGGCCCCTCGCGGGGACCTTCGCGTCGGTCAGGAGGTCCTGCACTTTCGCGCTCCCGATGCGGTCACCGGCCCGCCTCGCTCGTACCACGAGCTCCGTCTCTCGCACGCGGCCTACCGCGTCCCAGCGGCCCTCCGGCGGTGCGGCCGAGAGGGCGAGCGTCCACTCGCCCCAGACGATCTCTTCCCCATTTCTTAGAGGCGTCTCCGGCGGCGGGCCTCCGTCGGCCGCCGGCGACGTCAGGATCGTGAGCGAGCCGTACGCGCGCTCGGCGCGGCCGCCGGGCAGGTCCAGCGCCGACGAGCCGTCGCGGCGCGCGCCGAGAGCGGCGAGCGCCCCGCGCGCGCGCGCGCTCAGCACGCGCCCCGTCGCGCGCTCCCACGCGAGTGCGAGCGCCTCTTCGCGAAGCACGGGATCGCCGTCGAGGCGTTCGAGGAGGATCGCGCCCTCCGACGTCGCGGCCTCGAGCGCGGCGAGCGCGCCCCGGCGGATCGTCGCGAGGGCGTCCGCGGCGGCGTCGGCCACGCGCGCGAGCGCCGCGGGCGCCTGCGGGTTGAGGCGCGCGAGCTCGGGCATGACCTTCGCGCGGATGCGGTTCCGCGCGAAGCGGAGCGAGCGGTTCGTGGGGTCCTCGCGCGGGACGATCCCTGCCGCGGCGCAGGCCTCGCGCGTCGCGTCGCGGCCGAGCGCGAGGAGCGGGCGGACGACCCCGTCGCGCTCCGGGCGCATCGCGGCGAGGCCGGCGAGGCCGCTCCCCCGCACCGCGTGGAGCAGGACGGTCTCCGCCTGGTCGTCGCGGGTGTGGCCGGTCGCGATCGCGGTCGCGCCGAGCTCGCCGGCGGCGCGGCGGAGGAACGCGTAGCGCGCCGCGCGCGCGTCGTCCTCGCTCGCCGGCCGGCGCTCCGCGCGGCCGACGCGTACCGGGAGCCCGAGGCTCGCGGCGAGGTCGGCGACGAACTGCGCGTCGGCGGCGGCGGCCCTCGGGCGCGTGCGGTGGTCGAAGTGCGCGACGTGGAGGACGAGCCCGTGCTCCGGCGCGAGCGCTGAGAGGATCAGCAGCAGCGCGGTGGAGTCGGCGCCGCCGGACACCGCGACGACGAGCGGCCCCGGCCGGAGGAGGTCGTGCTCACGCGAGAACGCGCGGACGTCCGCGAGCACGTGTTGCGGGAGCTGCACTGGTGGCTGGGGTGGGATTCGGACCCACGACCAATGGCTTATGAGTCCACTGCTCTACCACTGAGCTACCCAGCCGCGGCCTTCAGGACACCAATTGTATTTGGTCTCGCCCCCACCAGTCGACGACCACGAACTCCGGGCTCGCCAGCCGTTCATTGAGGAGGCGGATCATCCACTCGCGGTCGGTCATCTTGTGCTTGCGCATGTTGCAGCTCGCGCATGCCGGCGCGATGTTCGCGATGTCGTTCGTCCCGCCCCGGCTGAGCGGCAGCCGATGATCGCGATGGAGGGGTCCCGGTCCTCCGCAGTAGGCGCAACGGCCGCCGCACTCGGCGCACAGCGCGAGCCACTCTCCGGTCGTGTGGCTGCCGCCCCCGCCCGCTGCCTGGGCGCGCCGGGGCGCGTTCACAGTGCGACCGATCTCGGGATGCGAGCGGTGGTACTCGACGCTCCGTCGCACGATCCGCTCGCGGTGCCGCCGGTAGTAGCCGCGGACCTCCGCGTTGTGCTCCTGCGGATGGCGCTTCCGCCAGCGGCGCATCCCCTCGCGCGCCTTTTCGGGATCCCGCCTCATCCACTCACGGCCGTAGCGTCGCCGCTGGTCGGGATCCTTGTAGGGCATCGCTCGCTAGTTAGCAGATCGAGCGAGCGGACGCAATAGGACCGCAAAGCCATAGGACCGCAAAAAGGAAGCGGCCCGGAAGCTCCGGGCCGTCTGTTGCGGGAGA
The DNA here is from genome assembly GCA_035708565.1 of Candidatus Limnocylindria bacterium. Taxonomy (GTDB): domain Bacteria; phylum Chloroflexota; class Limnocylindria; order P2-11E; family P2-11E; genus JACDAF01. The sequence continues at coordinate 14,416 of DASSSF010000014.1, read as the reverse complement.
AGGATTCGAACCTTCGTCCTTCGGGTTATGAGCCCGACGTGGTGCCGCTCCACTATCCCGCGACGTCATTCTACGCGCTCGCGGGCTCTAGCGGAAGAACACCGCCCACCACTTCGCGAGCCGACCCGGCCCTTGCTCGCCGCCGGCCGCGGGACGCTTCGCGTCCACGCCCTGCACCGTCACGAGCGCCTCGCCGGGGCGGACGTATCCCTGGTCGCGCGCTTTCCCGATCACGTACGCGTCGGTCTGCTTCTGCGCGAGCTGCGCCTGCTTCGCGGCGAGGTCCGCGTCGAGGCGCGCGATCTCCGCGGTCAGCGCGTCCTTCTCGCGCGCGAGCGCGTTCGAGGGCGCGGTCACGCCGACGAAGGCGGCGGCGAGGAGCAGCGATCCGGCGAGCACCATGAGCGCCAGGATCTGGCGAGCGGCGCCCCGCGCGCGCGCGAGCGGCCCGCGTCCCTTCCTCGTGCGGCCCATCACCCGGATCATGTCAGACCCGATAGCTCGAAGGGAAGAGGCGATCCGTCGCCGCCCGCGGCGCGGTACGCGCACCACCCGAGGAGCCCGAGCAGCGGCGCTGCCTGCTCGGGCGCGCGGAGCTCCCGGACGAACCCAGCCGCGACGACCGTCCGCGTGACGCGCACGATCCCCGCGTCGTTCCGCACGCCCTCGATCCAGCCGCTCTTGTGCGCGACGTCGGTCCCGGCCGGCAGGTACCGCTCGAGCCGCGTCTCGTCCTGGCACTCGCGGAGGAGGGCGATGACGGCGTCGCTCGTCGCGCGGTCCGCGCACTCGCCGCGGGCGAGCCGGAGGAGCAGCGACGCCGTCTCTCGCGGCGTCAGCAGGTTCTCGCGGCCCTGTCGCTTCTCGAACATCTTCCGGCCGAGCACGCTCCGCTCGCAGCCCCATTCGCGCATCCGCTCGTTCACCCGGTCGGCGCCGACCCGGTCGATCAGCATGTTCGTCGCGGTGTTGTCGCTGACGGCGATCGTCAGCATCGCGAGATCGCGGAGCGACAACGGGCCGACGTCGCCGAGGCGTCCAAGGATCCCCGACCCGTAGGCGCGCTCCCCTACCGCCACGCGCTCGTCCAGCGACACGCGCCCCGCCGCCGCGTCGGCGTACAGCGCCATGACGAGCGGGATCTTGATCACGGACGCCGCGGGGAACGTCTCGTCCGCGCGCTCCTCGTACAGGACCGTCCCGTCCTCGCTGCACGCGAGCGCGCCGAGGACGCCGTCCGACCGGAGGGCGCGCTCCCGCAGGGGAGCGAACGGATCGGCGCTCACGCCGCTGAGGCTACCGTCGTACCCTCTTGCGCACCCGTGATCGAGTTCCAGGACGTCCACAAGTGGTTCGGGCCGCTCCACGTGCTCGACGGGATCGACCTGCGCGTGGAAGAGGGCGAGGTCATCGTCGTCATCGGGCCGTCGGGCTCGGGCAAGAGCACCCTCATCCGCACGGTGAACCGGCTCGAGCCGATCCACCGCGGCTCGCTCACGGTCCTCGGCATGCCCGTGCACGACAGGAAGGTGGACGTGAACGCCCTGCGCAAGAACGTCGGGATGGTCTTCCAGTCGTTCAACCTGTTCCCCCACCTCACCGCGCTCGAGAACGTGATGCTCTCGCCGATGAAGGTGAAGGGCGTCCCGGACGCGACCGCCCGGACGAAGGCCATGGCGCTGCTCGAGAAGGTCGGCATCCCCGAGAAGGCCGACGTCCTGCCGGCGCGCCTGTCCGGCGGCCAGCAGCAGCGCGTGGCGATCGCCAGGGCGCTCGCGATGGAGCCGAGGATCATGCTCTTCGACGAGCCGACGAGCGCGCTCGACGCGGAGATGATCCGCGAGGTGCTCGACGTCATGCGCGAGCTCGCGAGGGAGGGCATGACCATGCTCGTCGTCACCCACGAGGTCGGTTTCGCCCGGGAGGCGTCGCACCGGGTGGTGTTCATGGACACCGGCCGCATCATTGAGGACTCACCGACGGCGCAGTTCTTCGAGCGGCCCAGGGAGGAGCGGGCGCGACAGTTCCTGTCGAAGGTCATCCATCACTAGAGCGAGAAGAGAGAGGGATCGATGAGAGGCACACTGCGGGCGATCGCGATCGCCATCACCGCGACCTTCGTCGCCGCGGCGTGCGGCGGCGGCGCGGGGCCGGGCACGCAGGCCACGGGCACCCCCGCCGCGACCGCCGCGAAGCCGAAGTTCGAGCTCGCGCACTACGCGTACGGCATCCAGACCAAGGGCAAGATCCGCATCGGCACGCGCGAGGACAACATCCCGTTCGGCCGCAAGGACCCCGCGACGAACAAGTTCGAGGGCTTCGACATCGACATCGCGCGCGAGATCGCGAAGGGCATCTTCGGCAACGTGGCGGACATCGACCAGCACATCGAGTACGTGCCGGTCGTCTCCGCGACCCGCATCCCGACCCTCCAGGAGGGCAAGGCCGACTTCGTCATCGCGACCTTCACCATCAACGAGGACCGCAAGAAGCAGATCGACTTCTCCGACGTGTACTTCAACACCGGCCAGCGCATACTCGTGAAGAAGGACAACAGCACGATCAAGGAGGTCGCCGACCTCAACGGCAAGCGCGTCTGCAGCGCGAAGGGCTCGACGAGCGAGGTCAACATCCGCAGAGAGGCCCCGCAGGCGATCCTCGAGCTCCAGGACACGTACCCGCCGTGCCTCATCCTGCTCCAACAGGGCCGCGTCGACGCCGTGTCCACGGATGAGACGATCCTCTTCGGCCTCGTGAAGCAGGACCCGAACACGAAGATCGTCGGGAGGTACTTCTCTGCCGAGCCCTACGGCATCGGCATCAAGAAGGACACGGGCGACCGGGTCGGCTTCGCCGCGTTCATCAACTCGCAGCTGACCGCGATGTTCAGCGACGGACGCTGGGCGAAGATCTACAAGGCGCACATCACGCCGGTCTCGGGCGACGAGAAGACGAAGCCCTGACCGCGCAGGGACGATGAGCCTGCGACGGGGGCCGGCACACCGCCGGCCCCCGTCCTCTATGCGCTGATGGGGATCATCCTCGAGTACCCCGAGCAGTACCTCTACCCATACGGCCTGTTCATCACCCTCCAGCTCTCCGTCGTGAGCCTCCTCGGCAGCCTCGTGCTCGGGACGCTCATCGCGCTCTTCCGCGTCGGACCGCTCGCGCCGCTCCGCTGGATCGGCGGGGGCTACGTCGAGTTCTTCCGCAACACCCCGCTGCTCGTGCAGCTCTTCTTCCTCTACTTCGCGACGCCGTACGTCGGCATCTATCTCGGGAGCAACGAGTCGTTCGCGTTCAACGCCGCGGTGCTCGGGCTCACGCTCTACCACGCGGCGTACGTCGCCGAGGTCGTGCGAGGCGGCCTGCTCGGCGTGGACAAGGGCCAGATCGAGGCGGCGCGCTCGCTCGGCCTGTCGTACGCGGGGATGCTCCGCTACGTGCAGCTCCCCCAGACCTTCCGCATGGTCGTCCCGCCGCTCGGGAACATCGGCATCGCGCTCGTGAAGAACACCTCGCTCGCCGCGACGATCGGCCTCGCCGACCTGCTCTTCGCGGCCGAGATCGTCGAGTCGCGCACGTTCCGCGCCGAGGAGGCGTTCGGCGCCGTCGCGCTCCTCTACCTCACGCTCACCGTGCCGCTCGGCATCCTCGTGAACTGGCTCGAGCGCCGGATGCTGCTGGTGCGCTGATGAGACCCGACACCTGGTGGATGTTCACCGACCCGGCGATCCTGCGGTTCTTCGGGAACGGCCTGCTCGAGACGCTTTCCCTCTCCGTCGTCTCGGTGATCCTGTCGTTCGTCGTCGCGCTCGTCTTCGCGCTCATGCGCCTCTCGACCCGTCCGTGGGTCCGCTACCCCGCGGTCCTCTACATCGAGACGATCCGCGCGCTGCCCGTGCTGCTCCTCATCGTGTACTTCGGCATCAAGGGCTCCGCGCTCTTCCGGCCGGTGTTCGGCCCGGACTTCGAGCTCTCGCGCTACTGGGCCGGCGTGCTCGGCCTCTCGCTCTACACGAGCGCGGTCCTCGCCGAGATCATCCGCGCGGGGATCCTGTCGCTGCCGCGCGGCCAGACGGAAGCGGCGCGCGCGCTCGGCCTCTCGTACCCGCAGAGCATGCGGCACGTCATCCTGCCGCAGGCGCTCCGCCTCATGGTCCCGGCGATGATGTCGCAGCTCACGACGGTGATCAAGGACACCTCGCTCGTGGGCACCATCGGCGTGTTCGAGCTGCTCCGTCAGGGGCGCGTCATCTTCACGCAGTACTTCAACCCGATCGAGGTGTTCCTCTTCGTCGCGGTCGTGTACTTCGTGATCTGCTTCGTGCTCTCGCAGGCCTCGCGCCGCCTCGAGCTCGGCCGCGCGCCGCCCGAGGCCCGCGTCAAGATGCAGGAGGTCGAGCTCCGCGACGGCGCGGCGTGATCACGGCGCGCTGACCTCGAGCCGCAGCTCGACGACCCGCGCGGGCGCTACCGTCTCCCACGACCGCCGGTACGCGAGCACAAGGGTCGCGCGCCCCGCGCTCGACGCGGCGAAGCGGTACGTCACCGTGACGGGCGCGCCGAGGGCGCCGCCCGTGGCCGTGACGACGCGCTCCGTCGGCGTGAGCACGGCCGGCGCCGTGGCGATCTCCCAGTCGAACCCCGTCGACGGGTTCCCGTCGAGCGTCACGACCAGCTCGTCGCCGACCCGCATCGCGAACGTCCTCCCGCTGTCCGCGGCGGTGACGGCTACCGTCTCCGGGCCGTTCGCGGGGACGCACGACCCGAGGAAGAGCACGCCGAGCACGAGCAGCGTCGCGCGGACCACCGCTCGAGCATCCCTGCCACGCACGCGCGCGGACAAGTGCCGACGGGCGCGGCCGACGACGGGCGCGCCCCGACACGCGCGAGCGCCTAGCCGCCCGAGAGGCGCGCCTCCACCCGCCCGCGGTCCGCGAGCGCATCCGTGCCCGGGCCCTCGACGGCGAACGACGCCGCCGCGTTCGCGAAGCGCGCCGCCTCGCGCGGGTCGCGGCCGTCCGCGAGGGCGACCGCGAACGCGGCGGCGAACGCGTCGCCCGCGCCGGTCGGGTCGACGACCGCGTCCGCACCGAACGCCGGGACGTCGACCGGCGGCCCGTCCTTCGGGTGGACCGTCGCGCCGCGCTCCGCGTGCGTCACGACGAGCGTGGTGTGCTCGGTCCACCGCTCGACGACGCGCTCGTGACCCGCGATGTCCTCCTCGCTCACGACGGCGGCGGTCACGTGCGGCAGCACCTCGTGCGCCTCGGACCAGTCGCGCGGCCGGATCGTGCCGTCGGCCTCCCAGGACCTGAGGTAGCCCTGCGCGATGAGGACGGAGACCGGCGCCCTCAGGCCGGCGAAGACGTCGCGCGAGAGCTCGTGCGCGATCGACCCGAGGATCGCCGCGCGAGAGATCCGCAGCCGTCCCGCGATGTCCGCGAGCGCGATGCCCCTCGCGCGCGAGCGGAGGCGCAGCGTGCGGTGGCCGTCGGGGTCGTAGCGGAAGGCGAAGGTCGTCGTGGTGTTCGACGGCAGCGCGACGAGCTCGATCCGCTCGCGCCGGCAGCGCTCGTCGAGCGCGTCACGCTCGCCGGGGCCGACGCGCGTCACGAGCGCGACGCGCGCGCCGAGCCGCGACGCGGTGACCGCGCCGTAGAGGGCGGATCCGCCGAGGCGCCACGAGCCGTCCGGGAACTCGTCGCGCGCGGTGTGGCCGACGGCGAGCAGGTCGATCATGCGGGCGCGTTCGACCCGTGGAGGTGCACGACCCACCAGCGCCCGCCCTCGCGGCGCAGCACGAGCGTGCGCCGGCGGATCTCGCGGGGACGGCCGTAGGTGAAGAGCGCGACGGACGCGTCCGGCCCGAGGCGCTGCACGACGAGGTCGTCGAGCGTCACCGGCGGCGGCGCCGGCGCGGCGCCGGTCGCGATGTCCGCGAGGTAGCGGGAGAACCGCTCGCGCAGCGCGTGCCTGCCGCGCTGCGGCTCGCCCGAGAAGGGGAACGCCGCCGTCGCGTCGGCCGCGAAGCACCCGAGGAAGCCGTCGAGGTCGCGCGCCTCGAACGCGCGCACGAACTCGCCGACGAGCTCCTCCGGCGTGCGCATCAGCCGCGGTGCGCCCCCACGGAGAAGAGGACGTGGACGCACTCGCCGTCCCGCACGCGGTACTCCTTCCCCTCGGTGCGCACGAGGCCCTTCTGCTTCGCGGCGGCCTCGCTGCCCTCGCGCAGGAGGTCCTCCCACGGGATCACCTCGGCGCGGATGAAGCCGCGCTCGAGGTCGGAGTGGATCGCCCCCGCCGCCTGCTGCGCCGTGGAGCCCCTCGGGACCGGCCACGCGCGCACCTCGTCGTCGCCCGTCGTGAAGAACGAGATGAGGCCGAGGAGGTCGAACGTGGCGTGGATCACGCGGTCGAGCGCCGGCTCCGCGATCCCGAGGTCCTGCCGGAACGCGGCCGCCTCGTCGGGCGGCAGCTCGGCGATCTCCGCCTCGATCTTCGCGCACACGGCGACCGCGGCCGTCGCGCGATGCGCGGCGATCGCGCCCGCGATCGGCGCGAGCGCTGCCGAGGGGTCGTCGACGTCGGCCTCGTCGACGTTGAGGACGACGAGCTGCGGCATGAGCGTCAGGAACCGGTAGCCCCGCACGAGGCGGAGCTCGTCCGGATCCGCGTCGAGGTCGCGCAGCGGCCGCTCGGCCTCGAGCGCCTCCTTCGCGCGGAGGAGGAACGCGCGCTCGCGCTCCTTCGCGTCCTTCTCGGTCCCCTTCGCCCCGCGGAGCTCCGGCTCGATCCGCTCGAGCCGCCGCTCGACGACGGCGTGGTCCGCGAGGAGCAGCTCGAGGTCGATCGTCGCGAGGTCCCGCAGCGGATCGACGCCGCCCTCTGGATGCGGGACCTTCGGGTCGGCGAACGCGCGCACGACGTGCACGAGCGCGTCCGCGGTGCGCAGGTCGCCGAGCTTCTTCGCCGAGATGCCCTCCCCCTTCTGCGCGCCCTTCGCGATCCCGAGGTCCCGGTAGGTCACCTCCGCGTACGTCGTCTTCTTCGGCCTGAAGAGCGCGGAGAGCCGGTCGACGCGCGGGTCGGGCACCTTCGCGACGCCGACGTTCGTCTCGGCCTCCGCGCCGGCGAACGCGCCGGTGCTCGCGTGCGCGCCGGTCAGGAGGTTGAACAGGGTCGTCTTCCCGACGTACGGGAGACCCGTGATCGCGGAGGTGAGGTTCACGCGAGCGAGGCCTGGGAGACCGGCGGCGGGTCCTCTCGGAAGATGCGCCGGGCCACCTCGCGGAAGCGATCGACGTGCCCGGTCGCGTGGAGCTCGTGGGTCGCGCCGGGGCCGTGCCGCAGGATGCGGTGGGACTCGAGGACCTCGCGCACCGCGAGCGCGGTCGTCGCCGCCGAGTCGACGATCCGCACCCGCGGGCCGACGACCTTCGCGATCCGGTCGCGGAGGAGCGGGTAGTGCGTGCACCCGAGGAGGATCGTGTCGACGGCGGGCGTCACCACCGCGCCCTCGGTGAGGAGCGGCGAGACGTACTCGCGCACGGCGGCCTCGGCCTCGTCGGTATCCGCCTTCCCCGCCTCGACGAGCGGCACGAGGCGCGGGCAGGCCTGCTGGATCACGTCGGCGAGCGGGTCGAGGTCGCGCACGGCCCGCAGGTACGCCCCCGAGCGCACCGTGAGGGTCGTGCCGAGGACCCCGATCGCGCGCCGCTGCGAGGCCCCGAGCGCCGCGACGGCGCCCGGCCTGATCACGCCGATCACGGGCACCTCGCTCTCGTCGCGCACCGTCTCGAGCGCGGCGGCGGTCGCGGTGTTGCACGCGATCACGATGAGCTTGCTCCCCCTCGACGCGAGCCAGCGCACGCCCTCGCGCGTGAAGCGGATGACCTCGTCCGCGGTGCGGTCCCCGTACGGCATGCGCGCCTCGTCGCCGAGGTAGACGGTCGACTCCTCGGGGAGGTGCCGCCGCAGCTCGCGCAGCACGGTGAGGCCGCCGACCCCGGAGTCGAAGACGCCGATCGGGCGGTCGGCGTCGCGCGACGCGTTCAGCGTCGCTGCTGCGTGACGAGCGCCGTCGCGAGCTTCGCGATCGCCTGCGAGACGGGCGCGCCGGGGTTCACCAGCACGAACGGCGTGTGGCGATTGCTCGCCTCGCTCACCAGCTTCCAGTCGCTCGGGATCTCCCCGATCACCGCGAGCCCGGTCGTGTGCTCGAGCTGGCCCTTCGACATGCCCGCGGTCATGTCGGACTGGTTCACGACGAGCATGATCGGCTTGGACGCCTTGTAGCCGAGGGCCTCGAACGTGTCGATCGCCGCGCGCGCGTTCGCGACGGTCGCGGCCATGTACGTGACGACGAGGAGGATCAGGCTCGCCGCGTCCAGGACCGCGAGCGTGTCGTCGGCGAGCTTGACCGGCGTGTCCACCACGACGTAGTCGTGGGTCTCCGCGAGGAGGTTCACGGCGTTCGCGAGCTCGCCGGGCGCGACGAGGTCGGCCTCCTCCGGGCGCGGCGGGGCGAGCAGCACGTCGACGCCGCCCGGCCCTTCCCAGAGCGCCTCCTGGATCGAGTTCCGCATCGCCGCTCCGGCCGGGAGGTCGACGATCGACCGCGTCCCCGGCGGGACCTCGAAGAGGTGGCGGATCGAGCCGAACTGCATCACGCCGTCCATGAGCGCGACGCTCATGCCGCTGCGCCGGAGCGTGCACGCGAGGTTCGTCGCGATCGTCGTCCGGCCCGTGCCGCCCTTCGGCGAGTACACGGCGACGACCTGCGCCTTCTGCTTCGCGACCGTCTTCGTGCCGACGCCGAGCGCCTGCGCGAGCTCGTTCGCGCCCCCGGGCAGGACGAAGATCGCGTCGATGCCCTGCTCGGGGTGCGCCTCCATCGGCTTCTGCGGGACGGTGACCACGACGATGCGCGTCCCGGGCGACGCGGCGCGGATCCGCTTCGCGATCTCGGGCCCCTGGATCTTCCCCTGGAACAGCGCGTCGATGAGCACGACGTCCGGCCGCTCGGTCGTCGCCTGCTGGATCGCGGCCTCCGCGTCCGGCTGCACGCCGGTGATCTGCACCTCCTGCTCACGGCCGAGCAGGCCCTTGAGGTGCTCCGCGACCTGCGGCAGGTCCTCGATGAGAAGGACTCGCTTCATCGCGCCGGATGATACGGACATAGAGTTCGGTCGTGCCCGATCCATGGCGGCTCGTCCGCCGGTCGCTCGTGCGCGACTTCCGCGTCGTGACCGCGTACGCCGCCGTCTTCGCCGATCCGCGCGACGGCAGCGAGCACGATCGCGTGATCCTCGGGTCTCCCGACTGGATCAACGTGCTCGCCATCACACCCGCCGACGAGGCGGTCCTCGTGCGCCAGTTCCGCTTCGGCGTGGGCGCGACGAGCCTCGAGACGCCCGGCGGGCTCCTCGACGACGGCGAGGAGCCCGCCGCCTGCGCGGCGCGGGAGCTCGAGGAGGAGACCGGCTACCGCGCGCGCTCGCTGCGGCCGCTCGGCTGGATCCATCCGAACCCAGCGCTCCAGACGAACCGCGCGCACCTCTTCCTCGCGCTCGGCTGCGAGCGCGCGCACGCGGGACGCCCCGACCGCACGGAGGACATCGCCGTCGAGCTCCATCCCCGCGAGCGCCTGCGCGCGCTCGTCGAAGCGCGGGAGATCACGCACGCGATCACGGTCGCGGCGTGCTACCTCGCGGAGCCTCTGCTCGCGGCGAGGTGACCCGCCGCGACGACGGCCGCGGCGAGCGCGAGGAACGAGACGGAGATCGCGATGGCGATCCCGTAGAAGTACGCCGCGGGATAGATGCGCAGCAGCTCGCTCCCCGGCGGGAACGACCAGTTCCCCTGCGGGAAGAAGACCTCGTGGAACAGCGTGAAGGCGGCGTCGAACGCCAGCGCGGCGAAGGCGCCGACGGCGGCGACGAGGAGCGCGGCGCCGAGCGCGCCGTTCCGGGCGAGCCGCGCGAGCGCGCCGCGCCGCCGCGCGCGGACCGCGAGCACCGCGAGCCCGACGAGGGCGACGAGGGAGGCGGCCTGCGCCGCGACGAACACCGTGCGCACGTCGTCCATGTGGCGGCGCTCGTCGTCGGTGAAGCCGCCGCCCGCGGGCTGCTGCGCGGCGCGCCCGGTCACGAAGTCGACCCACGCGGAGTGCAGGGTCAGGCGCCGCGCTAGCTCCGCGCCGGCGTCGAGGCCGGAGCGCTGCGGCGCGAGGAGCGGGTACGCGGAGCGGTCCGCCCACACGAGCGTCAGCCCGACGAGCGCGGCGACGGCGAAGCAGGCGGCGAAGAGCGCGGTCTCGGCGCGGCCGGGCCTCACGCCTTCACGATGACACCGAGCCCCGGCCGGTCGGAGAACACGAACCTCCCCCGCTCGACGGGCACGGCGATGAACGGGTCGTCGACGATGAGCAGGTTGCCGTCGAGGTCCGCCCACTCCACGGCCGGCGCGAGGTGCGCCGCCGCCGCGATGGCGACGCTCGTCTCCGCTGCGCGGCAGCCCAACATGACCCGCAGGCCGTGCTCGTGCGCCGAGGCGATCATCGCGCGGGCCTCGGCGATGCCGCCGCACTTCTGGAGCTTCACGTTGATGCCGTCGCACGCGCCGGCGAGCCGCTCGACGTCGCTCGCGCGGACCGCCGCCTCGTCCACGACGATCGGCAGCTCCGACGCCTCCCGCACGCGCCGCAGCCCGTCGAGGTCGTCGACAGGGAGCGGCTGCTCGACGAACTCGATGCCGAAGGGCGCGATCGCCGCGATGCGCCGCGGCGCATCCTCCGCGGTCCACGCCGCGTTCGGGTCCACGCGGATCCTTCCGCCGAAGACCTCGCGGATGCCGCCGACGATCCGCGCGTCGTCGCCGCCGTGGCCGAGCTTCACCTTGAGCACGCTGAAGCCGCGCTCGGCGGCGGCGGCCGCGCGCCGCGCCATCACCTCGGGATCGGCGATCCCGATGGTGAACGACGTGGGCGGCGCCTCCGCGGGCGCGAGGCCGAGGAACGTGCGGAGCGGCACGCCGGCCGCCTGCGCCGCGCGGTCGTGGGCGAGGATGTCGATCGCGCACGCCGCCGCTCCGCCGTGCGGGAACCGCGCGTCGAGCGCTGCCTTGAGCGCCGCGAGGTCGGCCGGATCCTCGGGGAGGAGGCCGAGCGCCTCGCGCACGTCGCGCTCGAGCGACTCGGACGTCTCGCCGAAGAACGGGTCCGGCGAGGCCTCGCCGCGCGAGATGCGGCCGGCCTCCTCGAGCTCGACGAGCACGAGCCGCTTCTCCGTGCGCGTCGCGCGCGAGATCGCGAACGGGACCTCGAGGTGAACGTCGATCGCGCGGACCGTCGCGTTCATCGCGCGGCCTCGAGGAGCGCGCGCGCGAGGCGATCGGCCCCCGCCGCGCCCTCGCGCACCGGGTCGGCCGCCGGGAGGCCCGTCTCGCGCGCCGCGGCCGCGACGGCTTCCCGCGCGCCGCGCTCGTCCAGCGCCGACGTGTTGAGCGCGACAGAGACGACGCGCGCGCGCGGCGCGTCCGGCCGGCGCGACCACGCGGCCGCCTCCTCGTAGATGCGCACGTACTCGGCGAGCGGCCGGAGCGGCAGGCCGGCGTGCGCCTTCACGCTCCGCCGCGAGGTGTCGTGGCACAGGACCATGAGGTCCGGCGCGCTCCCGTGGAGGAGTCCGAGCGTCACGCCCGAGAAGCCCGGGTGCGTGAGCGAGCCCTGCCCCTCGACGATCACCCAGTCCGCGCGCTCGGCGGCCTCGCAGGTCAGCTTCTCCGCCGCGCCCGCGATGAAGTCCGCGACGACGGCGTCGACGCTGATGCCCTCGCCGGCGATCGCGATGCCCGTCTGGCCCGTCGCGACGAAGGCGGCCTTCGCGCCGGCCCGCGCGAGCGCGGCGACGAGCTCGAGCGACGCGGTCATCTTTCCGACCGCGGCGTCCGATCCCACGGTGAGCGCGACGCGCGCGCCGGCGCGCCGCGAGCGGTGCCCGCCCACCGGCAGGTCGCGCGGCGGCTCGCGCAGTTCGCGGATGCGCGCGCCGCCGGCGCGCGCCGCCTCCGCGAGCGACGGATCGTCCGCGACGCGCTCGTGGAGCCCGTTCCACACCTCGATCCCGTCGCGGAGCGCCTCGCTGAGGATCGGGCGGTACTGGTCAGGGATGCGCCCGCCCGCCGCGGCCGTGCCGATGAGGAGGACGCTCGCGCCACGCGCGCGCGCCTCCGCGAGCGTCGCGACCACGGGCACGCCGGCGCCGACGCCGACGTGGCGCGCGGCGTCCGTCCCGGCGCGGGTCGAGTCGATGACCGCGGCGATGGGGTAGGGCGCGTAGCGGAGCGCGCCGATCGCCGTCTTGCCGGTCGCGGGCGCGAACTGGCCCTCCGCGAGGAGCGCGACGCGCGGCTCAGCCGGCATCGACGCCGAGGCGCAGGAAGCGCCCGTGCCTGCCGGGCGCGGTCTCGCCGTCGTGGAGGGCGACCTCGCCGTTCACGATCACGTGCGGGATCCCCTCGGGGTAGCGGTGCGGCTCGTCGAAGGTCGCCGTGTCCCGGACGCGCGCGCGGTCGACGATCGCGAGGTCGGCCCAGGCCCCTTCGCGCAGGACGCCGCGGTCGCGGAGCCGCAGGCGCGACGCGGTCAGCGAGGTCATCTTCCGCACCGCGTCCTCGAAGCCGAGCACGCCCTCGTCCCGCGCGTAGTGGCCGAGGACCCGCGGGAAGGTGCCGTACGCACGCGGGTGCGGCTTCCCCTGGTGCAGCACGCCGTACGTGGCGCACGCGCGTGAGTCGCTGCCGACGCAGGTCCACGGCCTGCGCATGACGTGCCGCACGTCGTCCTCGTTCATGCTGTGGTGGACGATCTGGACGTCGCCCTCGTGCAGGACGAGCGCGTCGCACGTCCACTCGAGCGGGTCGCGCCCGGCCTCCGCCGCGAGCGCCGCGACGGAGCGCCCCGTCCACTCCGGGCGGTGGCGCGCGAGCGCGATGACGATGCGGTCCCAGCTCCTGCCCGTCTCCACGTACTCGTCCCGGATCCGCGCCCGCACCCCGGGGTCACGGAGGCGCTCGGTGAGCGCGAGCGAGCCGCCCTCGTGCACCCAGTTCGGGATCGTCACGGCGAGCCCCGTCGACGACGCCGTGTACGGATACTGGTCCGCGATCACGTCGACCCCCTCGCGCTGCGCGGCCTCGATCCGCTCGGTCGAGTCGCGCACGCGGCCCCAGTTCTTCGGGCCGGACGCCTTGTGGTGCGAGAGCTGGACGCGCACGCCCGCGCGCCTCCCGATCTCGATGCCTTCCTCGACCGCCTCGAGGAGGCGGTCGCCCTCGTTCCGGATGTGGCTCGCGTACACGCCACCCGCATCGGCGACGACGCGCGCGAGCGCGACGATCTCGTCGGTGGTCCCGTACGCGCTCGGCGGGTAGATGAGCCCGGTCGAGAGGCCGAGCGCGCCGTCGCGGAGCGCCGACGCGAGGACCGCCTTCATCGCGGCGAGCTCCCCCGCGGCGGGCGCGTCCGCGCCGCCGCCGATGACGCTCTGCCGCAGCGTGCCGTGGCCGACGAGCGACGTGAAGTTGATCGACATCCCGCCGCGCTCCACCGTCGCGACGTACTCCCCGAACGACGTCCACGTCCGCTCGACGCCGAACCGCGCGACCTCGCGGTCGAGCTCCTCGGCCGCGAGCCCCATGACCGGCGCCGACGAGCCGCCGCAGTTCCCGGCCACGACGGTCGTCACGCCCTGGCGGAGCGTGCTCTCGAGCGCGGGGTTCGCGAGCACGGCCTCGTCCGAGTGCGAGTGGATGTCGATGAACCCGGGTGTGACGGTGAGGCCGCGCACGTCGAGGACGCGGGCGCCGTCCGCCGCGAGATCGGTCCCGATCGCGGCGACGCGGCCGTCGCGGATGCCGACGTCCGCGCGGCGCGCGGGAGCGCCCGTGCCGTCGACGACCTCCCCGCCGCGGAGGAGGAGCGCGCTCACGGCGCGCGCCGGTCGCGGCCCTCGCCGCGCTCGCGCCGCCTCGCCACGATGAGGAGGTGCGGTGAGGCGGCCGTCACGTCGGACCCGTCGTAGTCGCCGCAGAGCATGTCGACGTGGAGTCCGGCGACCTGGAGCATGAGCTCCGCCTCCCGGCGGTAGAGGTAGTGGAGCGTCGCGCCGCGCGACCAGCGGCGGACCGTCCCGTCCTCGAGCGTCTCGTCGTAGCGCAGCCGGAACGTGACCTGGTCGACGTTCGCGCGCGAGCTCGTGAACTTCGTGACGCTGCGGCCCGTCTCGGGATCCACGCGCGTCCAGTCCTCGACCACGCCCCCGTCGACGCCGGCGATCCTGGCGGGATCCGGCTGGAAGACGTCGATCGCCAGGCGGCCCGCGCCCGTGAGGTGCTCGCGCACGCGCGCCAG
>DASSSF010000013.1:0-5608 GCA_035708565.1 Candidatus Limnocylindria bacterium | reverse complement strand
ACGGACTGGACGGTGCGGTCGATGTCGATGACGACGCCCTTGCGGAGGCCGTCGGACGGCGCCTGGCCGATGCCGATGACGTCGGCGCCGCCGTTCCTTCCGGCCTCGCCGATCAGGACGCAGACCTTCGTGGTCCCGACGTCGATGCCCACGAGCACGGTCTGCTCAGGCATTCACAGCCCCCAGCGATCCCAGGTCCCGCCCGCGTGCCGCCCCAGACGCGCGAGCCGGGAGCATCGTAACCCGCGCTAGCCTCGCGCGGGTGAGGTCGACCGCCGCCGTCGCGCTCGTGGCGGCGTGTGCCGTGATCCTGGGGCTGGTCGTGCGTCTCTTGGTCGCGTCGAGCGCGCCCGCGCCGTGGCGCGCGTACGGGTACACGGACCTCGTCCGTGTCTTCTTCCTCGGACCGGTCCTCGAGCTCCACTGGCCGTACGTGCTGTTCCCCTTCGAGTACCACCCGCTCCTCGGCTGGACGAGCGGGCTCCTCTCGCTCGTGACCACCGCGATCGGACCGCTCGTCGTCGCGTGGGGGGTCGTCGTCGCGTTCGCGGCCGCCGCGGCGGCCGTCCTCATGACACGGCTCGCGCCGGCCGGGCGCGTGGCCGCGTTCTGGTCGCTGTCGCCGCAGCTCTGGCTGCTCGGCAGCCTCAACTTCGACGCGATCCCGGTCGCCTGCCTCGTCGGCGCGGCGGTCGCGGCCCGGTCGGGGCGCGACGCGCTCGCCGGCGCTGCCCTCGGCCTCGGCGCCGCCGCGAAGCTATTCCCGCTCGTCGCGCTCCCGCCGCTCGCCATCGCGCTCGCGCGCGACCGGCGGGCGCGCGCGGCCGCGGCCGTCGCGGGAGCGCTCGTGGTGCTGGCGGCGATCGACGGCCCCGCGGTCCTCGCGCCGTACTCGCTCCTGCGGTTCGGCCACAGCCCGTTCCTCTTGCCCGCGCCCAACGTCGACTCCGTCTTCATGCCGCTCGCCTTCGCGCTCGGCACCGTCCTCGATCCCGGCGCCGCCGACCTCGCGGTGCGCGCCGTCTCGGCCGCGGGCCTGGTGCTGACGTACGCCTGGCTGTGCCTGCGGCCCGCCCTGCGCGGAGGCGATCCGGTCCGGCTGTTCTGGGTCGGCGTCGTCGTCGTGCTGCTCTGGAGCAGGCTCTACTCGCCGCAGTACTCGCTCTGGGTGCTCCCCGCGTTCGCGCTCTTCGTGCCTGACAGGCGCATCTTCGCGCTCCTCGCCGCGGGCGACGTCGCGACGTGGCTCGGGATCTTCGGCCTGTTCGGCGGCGCGGACCTCTTGCTCGTGCCCGTGCTGCTCGCGGGGATCTTCGCGCGGCACGCCGCGCTGATCCTCCTGCTGGTCGCCCTCGTGCGGCGCGCGCCGATCAGAGGAAGTGGCGCCTGATCACGGCCGTGTTCTGGAAGATGCGCCAGCCGAAGGCGAACAGTGCCACGAGGTAGAGGTCGATCCCGAGCCGGTCGCCGAGGAAGGTGAGCGCCGCCGCGAGGAGCGCGTTCGTGTAGAAGCCCGAGAGGAAGATCCGCGTCGAGAAGTGGCCCTCGAGCTCCGCGCGGAGCGCCCCGAGGAGCGAGTCGAGCGCCGCGAGGATGCCGACCGCCGTGTAGCGCGCGAGGTCGATCGGCAGGTCCACCCGGAGCGCGAGGCCGAGGAGGACGCCGGCGACGAGGCCGAGGAGCGGGAGCCACATGTTCTCTTAACGAGGGCTGAACACGATGCGCTCGGGGCTCGTCACGTCGACGTAGTCTAGGGGCCGCGTCGGCTCGTTCTTGAGGAACGTGCGCGCGACGAGGAGCTTCTCGTCGAAGCGCTCGGCGGTCCCGAAGCGGATCTCCCACCGCGCCCCGCTCTCGAGGACGATGCCGTTCGCCCCCGTGTCGATCCGCACCGACGGCCGCGCCATGTCCGCGCGGAGCTCGCCGGGCGCGAGCGCGGCGAGGCGCAGCGCCGCCGCGACGGTCGCGCGCTCCACACGGTCGCCCGCGGCGCGCCGCGCGACCGAGCCGTCACGGACGCGGAGCGCGGGCGCAGCCGTCGCGTCGCGCGACGCGAAGAGCGTGCCGTCGGCGTCCACGAACCACTCGACGCCGCCCACGACCCAGCGGCCGGCGGCCTCGCGCTCGACGAGCAGGACGCGCCAGTCGCCGAGGGCGTCGACCTCGACGCGCGCGTCTCGTACCGCCGGCAGCGCGCGCAGGCGGCCGCGCGCCTCGGCGGCGCTCGCGCGGAACGTGCGCTGGCCGTCGAGCCCCGCCACCGCGGCGGCGTGCTCCGGGTCCACGTGCCGCGCGCCCGCGACCGACCCGGCGCCGAGCACCGCGGCGTCGGTCAGCGCGAGCGCGCCGAGCGCGGCCGCGCACGCGGCCGCGACGAGGCCCGAGAGGGTCCGGCGGAGGTCGATGCGGCGGCGGCGGCGCCCGCGGCGGCGCGTGCGGTCAGCGCGAGCGGCGACGCGCGTCCTCCAGCGCCCAGCCGACGAGCTTCTCGAGGAGCTCGCCGAAGCCGATGCCCGCGGCCTTGGCCGCCTTCGGGAGGAGGCTGTTCGCGGTCATCCCGGGGATGGTGTTCACCTCGAGCGCGGCCATGCGCCCGGTGTCGGGCGACCAGATGACGTCGGTCCGCGACATGCCGCGGCACCCGAGCGCGCGGTGCGCCGCGAGCGCGATCCCCTGGACACGGGCGGCGACGTCGGCCGGCACGTCCGCCGGCACGATCTCCTCGCTCTCGCCCGCGTCGTACTTCGCGCGGTAGTCGAAGAACGGCCGCTTCGTGACGATCTCGATGACCGGCAGCGCCTGGAGGTCGTCGTTGCCGATCACGGCGACGGTGAGCTCGCGCCCGCCGACGCGCTCCTCCACGAGGACGCGCTCGTCGTAGCGGAGCGCGTCGGAGATCGCGGCCTCGAGGTCCTCGTGCCGCGCGACGACGTGCGAGCCGATGCTCGACCCCTGCTGCACGGGCTTCACGAAGAGCGGCGGCGGGATCGTCCGCGCGGCCGGGTCGTCGGCGCGGGCCACCACGACGCCGCGCGGCACGTCGAGCCCCTCCGCGGCGAGCAGCTTCTTCGCGAGCACCTTGTCCATCGCGACGGCCGACGCCGCGTGGCCCGAGCCCGTGTACGGGACGCCGAGGATGTCGAGCATCCCCTGGATCCGGCCGTCCTCGCCCCACGGGCCGTGGAGCGCGACGATGACCACGTCGAGCGGCTCGGCGCCGGCGCCGATGGCGCGCGTCGCGGGCACGAGCGCGCGCGTCGCGGCCTCGATCTGCCCTTCGAGCCCGCGCGGGAGCGCCTCGTACGTGGGCAGCGCCTCGAGCCGGCCGCCGCCCTCCTGGAGCCGCTCGGCGAGCGCGCGCTGCTCGGCCGTGAGCGAGGGATTCCTGGTCATGAGCGCGAGCGGGTCGAGGAGCACGACGTCGTACTTCTCGCGCGGGAGGCTCGCGGCGATCTGCGCGCCGGTGGCGAGCGAGATGTCGCGTTCGGCGGAAGCGCCGCCGGTGAGCACGCCGACGCGGAGCCTCTCCTTCACCACTCGCCCACGCGCTCGACCTCGGGCACGAGCGTGACGCCGAACCGCTCCTTCACCTCGTGCATGCAGCGCCGCATGAGCTCCCACACGTCGCTCGCGGTCGCGCCGCCCGTGTTCACGATGAAGTTCGCGTGCCGCTCGCTCACCACGGCGCCGCCGACGCGCGTGCCCTTGAGCCCCGCCGCGTCGATGAGCCGGCCCGCGAAGTCGCCCGGCGGGTTGCGGAAGATCGACCCGGTGTTGGGCTGGGCGAGCGGCTGCTTCTTGGTGCGCTCGTTCGCCATCTCCTTGATGCGCGCGACCGCGCGGGCGCGCTCGCCCGGGATCCCGCGGAAGCGCGCCGAGACGACGACCGTTGGCGTCCCCTGGAGCGAGCTCGTCCGGTAGGCGAAGCGGAAGTCCGCGTTCTCCTGCGTCCACCGGTCGCCGTTCAGGTCCGAGAGCACCGCGTCGACGAGGTCGTCCGCGGTCTCCTTCCCGAACGCGCCCGCGTTGCCGTGCACGGCGCCGCCCACCGTCCCCGGCACGGTCGCCATCCACTCGAGGCCCTCGATCCCGGAGCGCGCGGCGATCGCCGCGACGTGCGCGAAGGTCGTGCCCCCCGCCGCCGTGACGACGGCGCCATCGACGCTCGCCTGGCTCCACGCGTCATGCAGCACGACGCCACGTATCCCCTTGTCGGAGACGAGGAGGTTGGTGCCCGCGCCGAGGAGGAACACCGGCAGCTCGTGGTGCCGCGCGACCGCGAGCGCGCCGAAGAGGTCCTCCTCGCTCGTGACCCGGACGTAGAGGTCCGCGGGCCCGCCGATCTTGAGCGAGGTGTGCTCGCTCATCGGCTCGTTCCGCGAGCCGATGGTCAGCGTCGTCACGCCCGCACCTTCGCCCGCAGGAGCTCGAGGAGGCGCTCGCCGGCCGGACGGATGTCGCCCGCGCCGAGCACGAGGACCGTGTCGCCCGGCCGCACGCGGTCGGCCAGCATCCGCGCGGCCTCCTCGGCGTCGCGCGCGTAGGCCGCGCCCGCCGCCTCGGCGAGCGCCTTCGCGCCCTCCGCGGACGCCTCGCGCACCGACGAGAACGTCTCCGCGACGACCGCCTCGTCCGCCTGCCGGAGCGCGGCCGCGAACTCGTCGAAGAAGGCCGCGAGGCGGCTCGGCGTGTGCGGCTGGAAGAGCGCGACGATACGGCCGCCGCGCCAGCGCGTCGCCTCGATGGACGCCACGATCTCGGCGGGGTGGTGCGCGTAGTCGTCGACGACGGTCACGCCGCCCGCGCTCCCGAGCTCCTCGAGGCGGCGGTCCGTCCCCATGAAGCCGAGGAGGCCCGGGGCGGCGCGCCGCAGGTCGACGCCGAGGGCGACGCACGCCGCGACCGCGCCGAGCGCGTTGAGCGCGTTGTGCCGGCCCGGCACGTTGAGCCCGATCCCGACATGTACGGTCCCGTGCGAGATCGCGAGGCCGCGCTCGGACGTGTCGATCGTCCGCGCCCGCACGTCGGCATCGTCGCGGAAGCCGTAGGAGACGACGCGCCTGCCGGCGAGCCGCCGCCGCGCCTCGCCCGCGAGGGCCGCGGCGCCCGGATCGTCGGCGCAGGCGACGAGCGTCCCGCCTCGCGGGAGCCCCGCCACGAAGACGCGGAAGGCCTCCATGTAGTCCTCACGCGTTGGGAAGAGGTCGACGTGGTCGTGGTCGACGTTCGTGACGACGGCCACGGTCGGCTCGAGCGCGTGGAAGACGCGGTCGTACTCGTCCGCCTCGATGACGAGGACGTCGCCCCTCCCGACGTGAGCGTTGGAGCGCGTGTGCTGGAGCGCGGCGCCGCAGATGAGCGACGCGTCGACGCCCGCCTGCTGGAGCGCGGTCCACGTCATCGCCGTCGTCGTGGTCTTGCCGTGCGTCCCCGCGACCGCGATGACGCGCTTGCCCTTGGCGAGGAAGCGCCAGGCGTCGTGCCGCTTCCACACCGGGATGCCCTTCGCGAGCGCGGCCGCGACCTCCGGGTTGTCCTCCCGGTACGCGCTCGAGCGCACGACCACATCGGCGCCCAGGACGTGCGCGGGATCGAACGTGTCGTGCAC
>DASSSF010000012.1:0-18979 GCA_035708565.1 Candidatus Limnocylindria bacterium | reverse complement strand
TCGTCGCGTCCGCGCTCGCGCTCGGGTGGGCGCTCGCCTTCAAGCAGTTCGCGCTCCTCGTGCTGCCGCCGCTCATCCGGCACGTCGCGCTGTCGGGAGCGCCCTGGCGCCGGTACGCGCTGATCTCGGTCGGCAGCGCGTCCGTCGTGACGCTGCCCTTCTTCGTGATGGACCCGGGCGCGTTCGTCGCACAGCAGGTCGCCGCGCTCACGTTCCACCAGGAGGTGTGGGGCGCGAATCTCCTGCACGCGCTCTCGTCACGTGGCACTGATGTCGAGGGTGTAGTCGGACTGTTCTTCATGCTCGAGCTCGCGCTCACGCTTGGCGCCGCCGCTGTCGTCGCGACGATCGTCCGCATCCCGACGATCGGGCACGCCGCGGCGATCGCGTGCGTGCTGATCGCGATCCCGCTGCTCTTCGCGCGCTGGACGACGCAGAGCTACTACGTCTACGCCGTCACGGTCGCGCTCGCCGGTTGGGCAGTGCTGCGCGTCACAGCGCGCTGGTATCAGACCGGTACACGTCGCCCCGATGACGCCGTGGCGATCGAACGCGGCACTTCCTAGATCGCAAGTACTACCCCTATAGTCCGCGAGCACGCGGGGCTGCGCCCGACGGGAAGGCGGGCGACCGCGTGGCTTCGCTGGTGGGGAGGGAAGGTCCTGACACGCATGCGCGCGTTGGTCACGGCCTCGCTCGTCGCCGCGATGGTGCTGGCTCAGGTGCCATCGTCGCTGTGGCCGTCGCTCGCACCCACCGTCGCGCTCGCCGCCGATCCGGTGATCGACCAGCGGCAGGACCTCGTCGAGCAGTCGGTCGTCGTCGACATCGTCGCGAACGGCCAGGAGCTCGCGCAGACCGCGACCGTCGGCATCAGCGGACGCTTCGCGGGATTCCAGGTGCCGATCACCTGCCCCGACCAGGCGACGCTCCAGTTCAGCATCCGCCAGAGCGCCATCGACGGGAGCCCCGGCGGCAACTCGATCAATGGCGTCGCCGCGTCGGGGACGATCGTGAAGGGCACGCCGACGACCTGGTGGGGCTGGAACTTCTCGCAGACCGGTGCGCAGTACAACGTCCAGGCGGGCGACCGCATCACGCTGCATGCGCGCGTGACGTTCGGCGGTCCGTGCCAGTGGTACCACGGACCGAACGGCGACCCGTACGCCGGTGGCAGGTCCTGGTGGCGGCCGACGAATGCGTCGGCGTGGACGCCGCTCTCAGAGACGAAGAACGACCTGCCCTTCCGCACGCTCGTCGAGCCGGCGCTGCCCGATCTCACCGTCCCGAGCCTGACGGCGTCGGCCATCGTCACGCCGGGCGGCAGGGCCTTCTACACGTGGACGGTCCAGAACGTCGGCAACGCGACGGCGAACGCGGTCAACACGTCGCCGCCCGGGCCGCCGTTCGTCTGGGGCGACCAGATGTGGCTGTCGACGTCCCCGACCTCGATCGCGGGCGCGCGGCCGGCCGGCGGGATCGTGGCCGCCAATTCGCTCGCGCCCGGAGAGTCCTACACGACCAGCTTCTCGGCGACGATCGCGGCGGACGTTCCGCCCGGCCAGTACTTCTTCATCCTCCAGACCGACTCGGGCGGCCAGATCGCCGAGGGGAACGAAGCGAACAACCTCTCCGCGGGCGTCCCCGTGACCGTCGCCAGACGCCTCGTGGTGAACAGCGCGAACGACGCCGACGACGGCGCGTGCGACGCGGCGCACTGCAGCCTGCGCGAAGCGATCGCCACGGCGAACGCGGACGCGGCCGCCGACGTCATCGAGTTCGCGATCCCCGGTACGGGCACGCCCACGGTCCAGCCGGCGTCGCCGCTTCCCGCGATCGCGACGCCGGTCGTGATCGACGGGACGTCCCAGCCGGGCGGCTGGGTCGTCCTCAACGGTGAGCTCGCGGGCGCCACCGCGATCGGGCTTCGGCTCACCGGCGGCGGCAGCACCGTGCGCGGACTCGTCGTCCAGCGTTTCGGGCAAGCCGGTATCCGCCTCGCCGGCGGTGGCGGCAACACGGTCGCCGGGAACCGCATCGGCACGACGCTCGACGGCCTCGGCCTCGCGCCGAACGGCCTCAGCGGTGTCGCGATCGATGGCTCCAACGACAACGTCGTGGGTGGGACGGCGCCTGCCGACCGGAACCTCCTATCCGGGAACGCGTTCGCCGGCGTTGCGATCGGCAACGGCGCTGCGCGCAATTCCGTCCTCGGCAACTACATCGGCCTCGGGGCCGACGGCCGCGCCGACGTCCGGAACGACCGCATGGGCGTGCTCATCGAGGGTCCGTCGAACACCGTCCGCGGCAACGTCATCTCCGGCAACAACCTCGTGACCCCGGCCTTCGACCACGGCGTCGTCCTGAGCACGGCCGGCGCGACCGGTAACGTCATCGCCGGCAACCTCATCGGTCCCGCAGCCGACGGCACGCGGGGCTTCCCGAACGCCGGGGCAGGCGTGTTGATCGTGAACGATGCGGGCGGCAACACGATCGGCGGCGCGACGCCGCAGGACCGCAACGTCATCTCGGGCAACTCGAACAACGGCATCCGCATCGGGTCGAATGCCGGCGGCAACGTCATCCGCGGCAACTACATCGGGCTCGCCCTCGACGGCCAGACGGCGCTCGGAAACGGCATGAACGGCATCGCGATGCGCCCGGATGACGGTGCGCCGCAGGGCCGTGCGAACACGATCCAGGACAACGTCATCGGAGCGAACAACGGCCAGGGCATCTTCGTCGAGCTCGGGGCGGCGGCGCACACGATCGCGGGCAACGTGATCGGCCTCGCGGCGGACGGCGTGACGGCCCGGCCGAACGCCAACGGCCTGTACGCCTACCTCGGAGAGACGCCACAGCGGGCGGCGATGGACATCCGCGGCAACACGGTCTCGGGCAACTCCGTCCACGGCATGTACCTCTATGGCGTCAGCGCGGCCACGGTCGCGGCGAACCGGATCGGGCTCGCGACCGACGGGACGACGGTCCGCGGGAACGGCAGCGACGGCATCGTCCTGATCAACAGCAGCGGCGTCACCATCGAGGACAACCGCATTTCCGGCAACGCCGAAGGCATCGTGCTCGGCGCGGGCGACGTCTCCAACGCGCTGCGGCGCAACACGGTGCACGGGAACGCGTCGACGGGCGTGACGTTCAACGGCGCCGGCACGACCGGTAACACGCTCGAGGCCGGCAGCATCACGGGACACGCGCAGAAGGGCATCGTGGTCACCGGCGGTGCCCACGCCGGGATCCTGCCGCCGACGATCACGTCCGCCACCATCACCGGCGGGCTCGTGGTCCGCGGGACCGCGGGCACGACGGCGCTCATCCAGGTGTACGCGGACGCCGCCGACGAGGGCCGCTACTTCCTCGGCTCCTCGCTCACGAACGAGCTCGGCCAGTGGACCGTCGCGTCGTGGACCTACCCCGACATGTCCGCGATCGAGGCGGCGCTCAGGGCCGGCACGCTCGTCCTGCACGCGACGCAGACGATGTCGTTCGGCACGTCGGAGTTCTCGGACGCGTTCCGCGCCCGCGGCACGATCACCGGCGTCGCGCAGTACCGCGAGCTGAGCACCGGCGGCGTCCTGACCACGACCATCCTCGGCGGCGCGACGGTGACCCTGATCGCGCCGGACGGCACGCGCACGCGCGTCACCGCCGCCGCGGACGGCTCGTACACGTTCCCGGGCGGCACCGGAGGCACGCGGTACACGGTCGGCTACGACGGCACCGCCGGCGGGCGCCGCTACATCACGGGCGTCCGCTTCACGACGGATCCGTCCGGAGGCGCGAACGTGCCGCCGCCGGCGGCGATCGTCGCCAGCGCGCGCAGCTGGCTCCGCGCGCAGACGCTCCTGAACGGCGTACCCGTGGTCGGGCAGGTCGCGCTCCGCGGCAAGGCCGCCTGGTACCGCTTCCCGATCTCGCCGCAGCAGATCGTGACGATCTCGCTCACAGGCTGCCCGTTCCCGTGCGACCTCGTCGTCTACAAGGACCTCTTCCAGGTGAGCGCGGCGCTCCGCGCCGCCGCCGCGACGCAGGCCGGCATCCGCCTGTCGCTGCAGGGCGACATCATGGCCGACGACCTCGATGCCGACGACCTCGACGCCGACGACCTCGACGCCGACGACCTCGACGCGGATGACCTCGACGCGGACGACCTCGACGCCGACGACCTCGACGCGGACGGCGACGGGCTCACGGGCTTCGGCTCGACGTACGTCGCGGCGCAGCGCAAGGGTCTCCGCGCCGCGTCGCTCACGCCCGGATACGCGGCCGAGCAGGTCACGATCAACACGCGCGACCTGACCGGCCACCTCTACATCCGCGTCGCCGGCGGCTCGGACATCGACGAGACGTTCACCATCGTCGCGACGGGCGCGCGCGATGCCTCGTGCACGACGGCCGCGCTCGCCCCGCGCTCGCCCTCGACGACGGCCGCGTCCCTGCCGACGAACAAGAGGACGCTCATCCTCACGGACACCGCCGCCTACGGCCTGTCCGGCCAGGCGCGGACCGACTTCCTCGCCAAGCTCGGCCAGCTCGCGTCGCACCCGACGGTCGACGGCTTTGTGCTCGACCTCGCCGGCGACGCGAACATCCAGGCCCTGCGCGCCGACTGGGACGCCGCGCGGACGTGCGTCGCGCAGGCGAACCTCGTGACGGACGCGATCCGCCAGGTGGTCGCCATGTTCCGCGCGCAGAACCCGGCGGAGAACCTCATCAACGCCGGCGGCGACAGCGTCATCCCGTTCCGGCGCGTAGCCGACTGGGCGGAGATCTCGCGCGAGTCCCGCTACAACCCGCCCGTCGCCGCGCTCACGCCGAGCGAGGCGAGCCTCGCCGGCGAGACGTTCCTCAACGACGACTTCTACGTCGCGAGCGCCGTCGAGGGCCCGAACCGCACCCTCTACCTGCCGGAGATCGCCGTCGGCCGTCTCGTGGAGTCGCCGGCCGACGTGTCCGCCTACGTCGACGCGTACCTCGCGACGGGCGGCGTCGCGTCGCCCACGAGCGCGCTGTCGTCGGGCTACGACTTCACGATCGACCTCGCGCAGTACGTGGCCGCGCAGCTCCAGGCGCGCGGCCTCGCCGTCAACGCGTCGCTCATCGGCGACACGTGGACCGCCGACGACTGGCGCACCACCGTCCTCGGCACGTCGAGCCCGTTCGGGATCCTCTCGCTCCAGGGCCACTTCTCGGCGAACCGCCTCGTGCCGGCCGACAACGGGCAGCGGATCCTCTCCACCGAGATCGCCGCGCTGACCGACGCGCGCTTCCGCGGCGCGCTCGTGTACTCGCTCGGTTGCCACTCCGGCTACTCGATCGTCGACGCCGACGCGACGATCCTGACCCAGCCGCTCGCCTTCCCGGAGGCGTTCATGCGGCAGGGCGCGACCGTCGTCGCGGGCACCGGCTACCAGTACGGCGAGACGGTGCTCATGAAGAACACCGAGGCGCTCATGGCGCTCCTCACGCTCGAGCTCGGCTACTCGACGAGCCCGAGCGGCGCGTCGTGGTCGTCCGGCGTCCCGATCGGCGCAGCGCTCGCGGCCGCGAAGCGCGCCTACATGGCCGGGACGGCGACGCCGCGCGGCATCGACCTCAAGGTGGTCGGCGTCTCGACCGTCTACGGCTCGCCGACGATGCGCTTCGTCCTGCCGAGCCAGCAGCAGCGGCCCGTTCCGCCGTCGACCGTGACGCCCGATCCGGTCGCCGGGTTCAGCGGCCTCACGAGCGACGACGTCAGCCCGTCCTACTCGCTCACGCTGAACGGCGCCGCCGGCGGACCGCAGTACTACGACGCGTCGGGCTCGACGACGATCGCGCCGTACCGTCCGATCGCTCCGCTCGTCACCGTCCCGGCCGGCGTGAACGGCACCGTCCTCCAGGGCGCGGTGTTCCTCGGCGGGCAGTACGTCGAGACGCCGTTCGTGCCGCGCACGTCCATCCCGGCGACCGAGCTCTCGGGCGAGGCGCCCCGCTTCGTGAACGACGTCTTCATGCCGATCATCCCGCTCAGGACGAACCTGTTCGGCGGCGACGCCGTCCAGATCATCCCGTTCCAGTACCGCTCGTCGCCCACCGGCACCGACGGCACGGCCCGCGTCTTCTCGTCGGTGAGCGTCCGCGCGTACTGGTCGTCGCGGACCGGGTCGAGCGCGGCCGCGGACGCGCCGGTGATCACCGACGTATCGCTCGTCGTGAACGCCCAGAACCGCCTCGAGGTCATCGCCACGCTGCGCGGCCTCCTCGATCCGGGCATCGCGAGCGTCTACCTCACCTACACCGACGAGTCGGCCGCCTCCCGCTCGTTCGCGTCGCTCCAGATGGCGGAGATCGCCGGGACGACCGTGCTCGACGGCGCCGGCTTCCCGGGCTTCAAGCGCCTCTACCGAGCCGAAGTGCCGGGCGATCCGCTGTCGATCCGCTTCCTCGTGCAGGCCGTGAGCGGCAACGGCCGCGTCGCGGCCGCGACGGACAACGGCCAGCTCTACGCGCTCTCCTCGATCGCGACGCCTTCGCCGACCGCCCCCGTCCAGAGCCACCTCACGCTCTCGGCACCCGCGAGCGCCACGTACAAGAGCGCGATCACGGCGACCGCGACGCTCACGTCGGAGGGCGCGCCGCTCGCGGGCCGCTACGTCACGTTCAAGCTCGGCGGCCAGATGCGCATCGCCATGACGAACGCCGCGGGCGTCGCGACGGCGACCCTCGACGCGACCGTGACGCCGCGCGCCGCTCCGTACCCGCTGACCGCGGCGTTCCCCGGCGAGCCCGGCATCATCGGCGACGCCGCGACGGTCGAGGTGACCGTCACGCGCGCCCCGACGACGCTGCAGGTCGTGCCGGGCGCGCCGCAGTACTCGGACGCGGCGTCGGTCGCGCGTCTCGTCGCGGCCGGGGTGACCCTCAACGAGCAGCCGATCGTGATCACGCGCGGCGGCGTGAGCGTCGCCACGGCGACCGACTTCGCCGGCGAGGCCCGCTTCGACACGATGGACTTCGGCGCGGGCGCCGGCCCGTCCGCGCTCAGGATCGCGTACGCCGGGAACGACCGCTACCTCGGCGCGACGCTCGACGTGACCGTCGGCGTGCTCGCGGAGAACGCGACGCTCGCCGTCGCGGCGCTCGACCCGCAGCCGACCGGCGCCGTCACGTTCAGCGCGCAGGTCACGCAGGCCGCCGACGGCTCATCGGGCGACATCACGCGGGCGCAGGTGCGCTTCACGTTCATCCCCGCCACGGGCACGCCGCTGACGGCGACGGGCTCGGTGAGCGCGGCGGGCGCCTCGACCGTCACGGTCACGCTCCCGTCCGGCCTCTACCGCGTCGAGGCGCAGGTCATCGGCGACTTCACCTCCGACGTCGTCGCGATCACCGTCCCGGTCTACGACCCGAGCGTGTTCGTGACGGGCGGCGGCTGGCTGCGCACGGGCGCGGCGCCGATCGGCGTGCCCGCGGGCGCGCGCGCGACGTTCGGGTTCGCCGCGAAGTACCTCGCGGACGGGGTGACCCCGGACGGCATGGTCCTCGTGCACGTGCGGAGCGCGGCCGGCAAGGACAACGACAGCGACGCGCAGGCCGCGGCGAACGGCTCCGTCATCGTCCGCAGCACGTCGCTCGACTGGCTCGTCATCGCGGGCAGCGCTGCGGCGTTCACGGGCCGGGCGACCGTCAACGGCGCCGGCGGCTACTCGTTCCGCGTCGACGTGGTCGACGCGAGCCCGGACGTGTTCGTGATGCGCGTCTGGGGCCCGGGCGGCTCGTACGACTCGCCGGCCTACGAGGTGCGCGGGGACCTGCTCGGCGGCGCGATCCGCATCCACCGGTAGCCGCTAGGCGAGCTTCGCGAGCACCGCCTCGGTCCGCGCGAGGTCCGCGACCTCTCCGAGCTCCCTCAGCGTCGACGCGCTCGCGTGGAGGAGGCCCCGCGCGGCGGCGGCGTCGCCTTCGCGGAGCGCGATCTCGCCCAGGATCCGCTGCGCCTGCGCGACGGTCTGCCGCGCGCCCGCCTTCTCGGCGAGGTCGAGCGCGCGGCTCGCCCGCTCGCGCGCCGCCCGGAGGTCGCCGACCGCGAGCTCCGCGGTCGCGAGGTCGCGGTTGACGCTCGGGAGGAACTTCGTCCCGCCGAGCGCCTGCATCCGCCGCTCCGCGTCCAGCAGGTCGCCGCGCCCGTCCGCGGCGCGGCCGGCCTCGACCTTCGAGGCGCCGAGGTTCATCTTCACCGCCGCCGCGTACACGGCCTCGCCGATCCGGTCGAAGATCGCGAGCGCTTCCTCGTAGCGCGGGGCGGCGAGCGCGGGCGTGCCGGCCGTGCGCAGCACCTCGCCGGTGTTGTTGCTCGCGATCGCGAGACCCCACACGTCGCCGGTGCGGCGGCAGAGCGCGGCGACGGCCTCGTACTCCCTGCGGGCGTCGTCGATGCGGCCCTGGCGGCGGTAGACGAGGGCGAGGTTGCTGCGGACGTTCGTCAGGCCGACGAGGTCCTCCGCCCGCTCGTACGCCGCTCGGGCCTCGTTCGCGAGCGCCTCCGCCGCGCGGAGGTCGCCGACGTTCTGCGCGACGCTGCCCAGCTGCTTCAGGGCCTCCCCGACCACGGCGAACGCGTCCGCGGCGCGGCCGATCCGCGCCGCGTCCTCGAGCGCGGCGCGGGCCTCGGCGTACGCGCCGCCCCGCAGGTGCAGCTTCGCGACCTCGACCGCCACGTGCGCGCGCTCGACGCCGTCGGGCCCGGCGGCGTGCGATGCACGGTCGAGCGCGGCCAGCGCCTCCTCGCGCTGCCCCTTGAGCACGTGCACGGCGCCGGTCTTCCGGAGGAGGCGCGCGGCGTCGGTGCCCGTAGGAGCCACGCGCCCGAGCGCGTCGCGCAGCGTGCCGAGCGAGGCGTCGAGGTCGCCGACGAGGCGCTGGATGTCGCCGATGCGCTCGAGGAGCGCCGGCGCGTCGAGCGGACCGCCGCCGTCCTTCGCGCGGCGCAGCGCGGCCCGGTAGGACGTGAGGGCCTCGTCGTTCGCGTAGAGCGCGCGGGCTCGGTCGCCCGCGCGGACGAGCCACTGGAGCGCCTTCGCGTCGTCGTCGCTCCGGTCGTAGTGGTACGCGAGCAGGCCCGTGAACTCGTCGATCCGCTCGCGGAACAGCTCCTCGATCGCGATGCCGACCGCGCGGTGCGCCGTCCTGCGGTTCGCGAGGAGCTGGGTCTGGTACGCGACCTCGCGGATGAGGGCCTGGCGGAAGGCGTACGTGAGCTCGGGGCGCACGGTGCGCACGACGAGGAACGCCTGCGCCTCGAGGTCGCCGACGTGCGCGAAGGTCGCCTCGCCGGGAAGGAGGCGCTCGAGGACCCGGTACCAGAAGTTCACGCCGATCACGGCCGCGGCCTCGAGCGTCCGGCTCGGCCCGTCCGCGAGCCGCTCGATGCGCGCCTCCAGCACCTCCTGCACGCTCGGCGGAAGGTCGCCAGCGCCCGCCTCGGTCATCGAGCGGACGAGCTCCTCGATGAAGAACGGGTTCCCGCCCGTGCGCTCGCAGATCGCCGCGATCGTGGTGTCGTCGGCGGGGTGGTCGAGGATGTCCTCGATGAGCGTGCGCGCGTCCGCTTCCGCGAGCGGCTCGAGCTCGATCGCCTCCGCCTGCCATGGGGGCTCCCAGCCGGGCCGCGCCGTGCTGATGAAGAGGCATGGCAGGGTGGGCACGTCCTTGGCGAGCTCCGCGAGCACCGCGACGCTCGCGAGGTCGGCCCAGTGCAGGTCCTCCGCCGCGATCACGAACGCCGCGTGCTCGGAGGCGCGCGCGAGGAACGCGCGCAGGATGCCGATGAGCACGGCGCGCTTGCGCTCTACCTCGAGCGTGGACCGCTCGCCGTACCCGAGGACGTCGAGGAGCAGGACGAGCGAGCCCTCGTCGAGCGTGTCGCCGTACCGCGCGAAGCCCTTCATGAGCGAGGCCCGCGCCTCCGGCTCGTCGGCGGTCTCGGGGATGCGGAACGCGCCCCGTACGAGGTGGGAGATGAGCGCGTACGGCGTGTTCGTCTCGAACGAGGCGCAGCGCCCCGTCAGCCGCTCGATCCCGGCGGCGAGGTCGTTCTTGAACTCGGCGACGAGGCGCGACTTGCCGACGCCGGCCTCCCCCTGGATCAGGAGCGTGCGGCCGCTCCCGGTCAGCGCCGACCCGAGCTCCGCGCGAAGGCGCTCGATCTCGCGGTCGCGGCCCACGAGCGGGCTCGCCTCCGGGGGGATCTCCTCGTCGCGGGGCCTGAGGACCTTGAAGGCGGCGACCGGCTGCGACTTCCCCTTGAGCGTCACCGGCGGGAGCGTCTGGAACTCGAACGAGTGCGTCGCGAGGTGCCGGGTCGTCTCGCTCACGAGCACCTCGTTGAGCGGGGCGACCGACTCGAACCGCTGCGCGGTGTTCACCGCGTCGCCCACGACCGTGTAGGCCCTCTGCACGTCGCCCGCGAGCATCCCGGCGACGACCTCGCCGGTGTTGATGCCGATCCGGAGCGCGAGGCGCACGCCATGCTCGCGCTCGAGGTCGTCGTTGAGGCGCTGGATCGCTCCCTGCATCGAGAGCGCCGCGCGGATCGCGCGCTCGGCGTCGTCCTCGTGCGAGATCGGCGCGCCGAACACCGCCATGATCGCGTCGCCGATGTACTTGTCGATCGTTCCCTCGTAGCGCTGGATCTGCCGCGCGAGCGCGTTGAAGTAGCGCCCGAGGATCCCGCGGAGGTCCTCGGGATCGAGCTTCTCCGCGAGCGGCGTCGAGCCGGAGAGGTCCGCGAAGAGGATCGTGACGACCTTCCGCTGCTCGGCGAGCGCACGCGCCGGCGCGGAGGGGACCTGGAGCGACGCGCTCTCCGGGGCGGGCGCCGCTTCCGTCCGCGAGGTCCCCGGCGCGGCCTGCGCCTGCGCCTCGGCGATCGGCGTCCCGCACGACGCGCAGAAGCGGTCGCGTGCCCTGACGGTCGCGCCGCAGTTCGCGCACCTCGCCTTGACCGCCGCCTTCGTTGGCACGGCATGAGAGCGTACGGCGCGCGGAGCGAAGCACCCGCGGCATCAAGCACACTAGGACGCGCAGTGCCTCACACGGTCGTCCTCGGCGGCGGCATCTGCGGGCTGGCGGCCGGATCCCAACTGGCGCAAAACGGCGAGCGCGTGACCGTGCTCGAGGCGCAGCACTTCGTCGGGGGGCTCGCGACGACGCTGCGCGGCGCCACCGGGGCCGGCTACGATTTCGGCCCGCACGCATATCACGCCCGCAATCTCCGTGTCCTCGACCTGTTCAGAGAGATCGCACACGACGGGTTCCCGGCGCGCGCGAAGAACGTACGGATCAAGTTCAAGGGCAAGTACTACAAGTACCCGCTCGAGGCGATGGACATCGCGAAGAGCATGTCGCCCGTCCTCGCCGCGCGCGCGTTCCTCGACTACTTCCTCGAGCAGATCCGCCGCCGCATCCGGCCGCGCCCGCTCGTCTCCGCCGAGGACTGGGTCGTCCAGGCGATGGGCCGGACCCTCTACGACATGTTCTTCGGCCCGTACACGACCAAGGTGTGGGGCGTACCGCCGTCGCAGCTCGCGGCCTCGTTCGCGCAGCACCGCATCCCGCACATCTCGCTGTCGAAGGTCGTGATCTCGGCGATCCGCAAGGGCTACGCGAAGCGCACGGGGACGGAGCACCGCTACGCGCCGCTGGTCATCGAGCTCTTCTACCCGCCGCGAGGCGCAGGCATCGTGAGCGACCGGCTCGCGCAGCGCATCTGCGACGCCTCGCCGGAGAACAGGGTCATGACGGGTACGCTCGTCACCGGACTCGACGTCGCGGACGGCCGCGTCACCGCGGTGCGCTACCGCGGCGTCCCCGACACGAGGAACGACGGCCAGCTCGTGATGATGGCCGTCGGCACCGAAGGCACGGTCGACCCCTGGGCCGGACAGCTCGGACCCGAGGAGGTCGTCGCCTGTGACCGGGTGGTGAACACGCTCCCGCTCCCATCGCTCTTCGAGCTGCTCGGGCCGGCCGTCTCTGCCGAGGCGCGCGACGCCGCGCGGTACCTCCGCTTCCGGGCGCTGACGATCGTCGGCCTGCGCGTGAGGAAGCAGCAGGCGCTCCCCGCGCAGTCGATCTACTTCCAGGACAAGACGTTCAACCGGCTCTCCGAGACGCGGAACTACGGCGGTAGCGAGATCGCGCCGGCCGGCGAGACGGTCCTCCTCTGCGACATCACCTGCGACGTGAACGACGAGATCTGGAACGCGGACCCGCAGGAGCTCGGGATGCGCTGCGCGCGCGAGCTCGAGCAGGAGGGCTTCATCAGGACGACCGACGTCGCGGAGTGCGTGCTCTTGCGCACGACCGCCGGCTATCCCGTGTACATGGTCGGCTACGAGCAGGCGATCGACACGCTCATGCGGGAGCTGATGCGCTTCGAGAACGTCGTCACGGGCGGCCGCCAGGGTCTATACAAGTACGTGGACATGGACATCGCGACCGAGATGGGCCTCGCGATGGCGGACCACTACCTCTCGGGAAAGACGAAGCGCGACGCGATCGGCGGAGTGCCGTACGAAGACCGTACCTTTGCGTGAGCGTGGAGCGGCTCTGCCGCGACGAGCGAGCTCGATCAGCCTCGAGCCCGGCTCCTGGCCGAAGGCCAGGAGCGTGAGCGAGGACCGCACTCTTGGCTGATCTCAAGGTCGGCGTCATCGGTGCCGGGTACTGGGGGCCGAATCTCATCCGGAACTTCAGTGAGGCGCCCGGCGCCGACGTCGTTGCCGTCGCGGACCTCTCGCAGGAGCGCCTCGACGCCGTCCGCAAGCGCTTCCCCGCGGTCCGCACCACGCGCGACCACCGCGAGATCGTGGGCGACCCGGCGATCGACGCCGTCTGCGTCGTCACCCCGATCTCGACGCATCGCGCGCTCGCCGAGGAGGCCTTCGCCGCGGCGAAGCACGTGTTCGTCGAGAAGCCGCTCGCCGGCAGCGTCGCCGACGCGCAGGCGATCGCCGACGCCGCGGCGCGCGCGGATCGCGTTCTGATGGTCGGGCACACGTTCGTGTACAACCCGGCCGTCATCAAGGTGCGCGAGCTCATCGCGCGCGGCGAGCTGGGCCGGATCCAGTACGTCGACAGCCAGCGCGTGAACCTCGGGCTCCACCAGTTCGACCTCAACGTGCTCTGGGACCTCGGCCCGCACGACGTCTCGATCACGCTCGACTGGCTCGGCGAGGAGCCCGAGTGGGTGCAGTGCGTCGGCGCCTGCTACGTGCAGCCGGAGATCGAGGACGTGGTCTTCCTCACGGTCGGCTTCCCCTCGGGGGCGCTCGCGCACGCGCACCTGTCGTGGCTCGCGCCGAGCAAGCTCCGGAGGATGGCCGTCGTCGGCTCGCGGAAGATGGCCGTGTACGACGACACGGAGGCCGCCGAGCGCGTGAAGGTGTACGACCACGGCGTGGACTCTCTCTCGAGCGAGGAGCTCCGCCGCTCGTACCGGTCCGGCGACATCCACAGCCCCCGCGTGCCGGTCACCGAAGCCCTCCAGATCGAGGTCCGGCATTTCATCGAGAGCATCACGACGGGCACCGCGCCGCGCAGCGACGGCGCCGCCGGCGTCCGCGTCGTGCGCGTGCTCGAGACGGCCATGACCAGCCTGCGCTCGGGCGGCGCGCGCGTCGCGTTCCGCGAGCCGGCCCGCGTATGAACGAGGAGGTCACGACGACATGGCGGTAGCCACGACGAGGACGGAGATCCCGCTCGTGGACCTGCGCGCCCAGTACGCGACGATCCGCGACGAGGTACGCGCCGCGATCGACGAGGTCCTCGACGGCATGCAGCTCACGATCGGGCCGAACGTGAAGGCGTTCGACCAGGAGTTCGCGGCCTTCTGCGGCACGAAGCACGCGATCGGGGTCGGGAGCGGCACGGACGCCCTCCAGCTCGCGATCCGGGCGCTCGGGATCGCGGCGGGCGACGAGGTCATCACCGTCTCGCACACGTTCTTCGCGACGGTCGAGGCGATCCTCTACGCGCAGGCGCGTCCGGTGCTCGTGGACATCGACGAGCGCACCTTCAACATGGACCTCGGCGCGCTCTCGCGCGCGATCACGCCGCGAACGAAGGCGATCATGCCGGTGCACCTCTACGGCAGGACGGCGGACATGTCGCCGATCCTCGAGCTGGCGCGCGACCGGCACATCACGGTCATCGAGGACGCGTGCCAGGCGCACGGCGCGACGCTCGACGTGGAGGGGAAGAAGGCCGGCAGCGTCGGCGCGGCCGGATGCTTCTCCTTCTACTGCTCGAAGAACCTCGGCGCGTACGGCGAGGCGGGCAGCATCACGACGAACGACGACGCGCTCGCCGCGGAGCTGCGCCAGCTCCGCGAGCACGGCCAGTCGACGCGCTACTACCACCCGGTGGTGGGATACAACGCGAGGCTCGACGAGATCCAGGCGGCGATCCTGCGCATCAAGCTGCGGAAGCTGCCGGACTGGAACGCGCGGCGCCTCGCCGTCGCGAAGCACTACACGCGCGCGCTCGCGGACAGCGGCGTCCTCGTGCCCGAAGTGCCCGAGGGCGGCCGCCACGTCTTCCACTGCTACGTCGTCCGCGTGCCCGGCGGCAAGCGCGACGCGCTCAAGGCGTACCTCGCGGAGCGGGGCATCGGCACGGGGATCCACTACCCCGTCCCGGTGCACCTCCAGGAGGCAGCGCACTTCCTCGGCTACCGCGAAGGCGATCTGCCGGTGACCGAGCGCGTCGCGGGCGAGGTCCTCTCGCTCCCGATGTACGCCGAGCTCACCGACGCGCAGGTCGAGACCGTCGCCGGCGCGGTGCGCGAGTTCATGCGGCGGTGACGGCGGTGGAGCGGACCGTCCGGGCCGTCCACGGCCTCGTGACCGTCCAGCCGGACCCCGACGACGAGCTGCGCGAGGCCGAGGCCCTCCGGTCGCGGCCGCGCGAGGAGCTCATCGAGCGCTTCGCGGCGGCGGCGTACGCCGACTCGGCGGCGGGCGCCCGGACCCGTCGCGTGCTGCTCCGCGCGCTCGCGAAGCGCCTCGGCAACGGCGTCAAGGTCGGTCTCGGGGTGCTCGTGCTGCACCCGCACACGTTCGAGATCGGCGACGGCGTGTTCATCGGCAACCAGACGTACCTCCAGGGCCGGCACGACGGGCGCTGCGTCATCGGCGCGGGCACCTGGATCGGCCCGCAGTCGTACTTCGACTGCCGCGACATGGAGCTCGGCGAGCAGGTGGGCTGGGGGCCCGGCGCGAAGGTGCTCGGCAGCGAGCACACGGGCGAGCCCGCCGACGTCGCGATCATCAAGACCGACCTCGTCATCAAGCCCGTGCGCGTGGGGAAGTGGGCGGACATCGGCGTGAACGCCGTGCTCCTCCCGGGCGTCACCGTGGGCGAGGGCGCGATCGTCGGAGCGGGCGCCGTCGTCACGCACGACGTGCCGCCGTACGCGATCGT
The DNA here is from genome assembly GCA_035708565.1 of Candidatus Limnocylindria bacterium. Lineage (GTDB taxonomy): Bacteria > Chloroflexota > Limnocylindria > P2-11E > P2-11E > JACDAF01. Next base: position 3,496 of record DASSSF010000012.1, on the reverse strand, counting down.
GGCCGGCGTGCCGGCGAAGGTGCTCCGCTACCGGAAGGAGCCGGACCGCTCCGCCTGACGACAGCGAACAGTGACTTTCAGATCCTTGCGGTTCCGTCGTAAAGTCGCTACTTTCCTTGCGTGGAGATCGAAGCTCGAGTGCGCGTCCGCGACCGCAACCAGATCACGCTGCCGGCCCGCGTCGCCGCCCGTCTCGGCGCCAAGGTCGGCGACACGCTCGTCGTCACGGTGCCCGACGGGACGCCGCCTAGGGCCGAGCTCCGTCCGGTGCTCCGGAGCTACGCCGGGGTCGCCGGCGATCTCTACGGTGCGACGCCGGAGGAGCGGATGGCGTATGTCGCGGAGGAACGCGCGTCCTGGGGCGACGCCGACGCGGGTGCCGCGGCGGACGGGACGCCGTACCTGACGTTCGAGCAGTCGAAGCGCGTGTACTGGCAGACCGAGGTGACCCCCGAGCGCTATGCGCGCGAGCCGAAGCTCCGCTGGCAGAAGTGCGATCTGCCGGGCTGCCGCCGGTCGATCGCGAAGATGCGTGAGCATCGCGCGGCGCACGCGTCCGGGCTTCTCGACGAGCGCGGGGACCGCACGGACGCGGCACAGGTCGCGCGGACCCGCTCGCGCGTCGCCAAGTGGCGCCGCTCGATCCGCCACACGAGCGAGCGGGCGCGCTGACCGCGCCGTCGCTCGAGTCGGCGCTCCCTCCGGGCGCGCGACTGCTGCTCGATACGTCCGCCCTCATCGCCTATCTCGGTAACGCGGAGCCCACGACGCCGGTGGTGAGCCGCATCGTCGAGGACCTCGTCGGCACCGGGAGGAACGCGGCGGTGGTCTCGGCGGTCAGCGCCGCCGAGCTGCTCGTCGGGCCGCTGAGAGCGGCGGCAGCGGTCGCCGAAGCTCGTGTCCTCGAGTTCCTGCGCGGCTACCCGAACATGGAGGTCGTCCCGGTGGACCTCGCCGCAGCGCAGGAAGCGGCTCGGCTCCGCGCGGCGCACCGCTTCGCGATGGCCGACGCGCTCGTGGTCGCGTCCGGGATCGTGCGCGGCGCGACGGTGCTGGTGACCGCCGATGCCGCCTGGCCGACGCTCCTCGCCCTGCGGCGGCCCAGCGTGTCGGTGTGCCTGCTGCGCTCGTTCGTCGTCCGTGGTGGCTAGGATCGGCGGAGTGAGCGTGCTGCGCGGTGCGCGCGTCGTCGTGACCGGCGGCGCCGGCACGGTGGGCTCGCACATCGTCGACCACGCGCTCGCGGCGGGCGCGCGCGAGGTCGTCGCGCTCGACGCGCTCGTGCGCGGTGTGCCGGAGAACCTCGCGGAGGCGCTCCGCTCGGGGCGCGCCCGCCTCGAGCAGGTCGACATCCGGGACCGCGGCGCGACCGCGCGCGCCATCGAGGGCGCCGACGTCGTGTTCCACCAGGCCGCGCTCCGCTGGACGCGCTGCCAGGAGGAGCCTCGCGAGTGCCAGGAGGTCATGGTCGACGGCACCTTCAACGTCCTCGACGCCGCGGCCGCGGCGGGCGTGAAGAAGGTCGTGCAGGCGTCGAGCGCGGTCGTGTACGGCGAGCCCGAGCGCCTGCCGATGGACGAGGACCAGCCGCTCCGCGGCACCACCGTGTACGGCGCGGCGAAGGTCGCGAACGAGCAGCTCGGGCGCGCGTACGCGCACCTCCGGGGCCTGCCCGTGGTCGCGCTCCGCTACTTCAACGTGTACGGGCCGCGGATGGACATCCGGTCGAAGTACACCGAGGTCCTCGTGAAGTGGCTCGACCGCGTCGACCGCGGCGAGCCTCTCCTCATCTTCGGAGACGGCTCGAACTCGGCCGACTACGTCTACGTCGAGGACGTCGCCCGCGCGAACATCGCCGCGGCGGAGAGCGACGCGAAGGACGCTATCGTGAACGTCTGCACCGGCGTGGAGACGCCGCTGCGCGACCTCGCGGACCTCGTCCTCCGGCTGACCGGCAGCCGTGCCGGCATCGAGCGGCGGCCGCAGCCGGAAGGCGCGCTGCCGGCGCGGCGCTACGGCGATCCGGCGCGGGCGCGCGAGGTGCTCGGGTTCGAGGCGAGGACGAGCCTCGAGGATGGCGTGTCCAGGCTCATCGCGTGGAGAAGATCGGCGCTCGCGGCGGCGGGCGCGGGGAGTAGGTAGCCGTGACTGTGGAGACGACGAAGAAGCTGAGCGTGCCGATCACGAAGCCGTCCCTCACCGAGGAGGAGGCGCGCGCGCCGTTCGAGTCGATCAGGAGCGGCTGGGTCACGCAGGGCCCCAAGGTCGCGGAGTTCGAGAAGGCCGTCGCCGCCTACGTCGGCGCGAAGCACGGCATCGCCACGACCTCGTGCACCACGGGCCTCCACCTCGCGCTCGTCGCGGCGGGCGTCGGCGAGGGGGACGAGGTCATCGTCCCCTCGTTCACGTTCATCGCCTCGGCGAACGCGATCCTCTACACCGGAGCGGACGTCGTCTTCTGCGAGATCGACCCGCGGACCTACAACGCCGACCCGGCCGACATCGAGAAGCGCATCACCAAGCGCACGAAGGCGATCATGCCCGTCGACCAGATCGGCCTCGCCTGTGACATCGGCGCGATCAACGACATCGCGAAGAAGCACGGCGTGGACGTCGTCGAGGACGCCGCGCCCGCGATCGGCGAGTCGTACCAGGGCCGCAAGGTCGGATCGAACGCGCACCAGACGGTCTTCTCGTTCCACCCGCGCAAGGTCATCACGACCGGCGAGGGCGGCATGATCACGACCGACGACGACGCGCTCGCCGACCGCGCCCGCAAGCTGCGCGCGCACGGCATGAGCGTGTCGGACCTCGATCGCCACAAGGCCGACCGCGTGATCATCGAGGAGTACAACGAGCTCGGCTTCAACTACCGGATGACCGACATCCAGGCGTCGATCGGGCTCGTCCAGCTGCGCCGCCTCGACGAGCTCCTCCGCGTCCGCCGCGAGAAGGCCGCGCGCTACAACAGGGAGCTCGAGGGCATCCGCGGCGTCACGGTGCCCTACGTGCCGCCGTACGCCGAGCACACCTATCAGAGCTACTGCGTGCGCCTTGCGGACGACATCGACCGCGAGGACCTCATGACCCAGCTCCTGCGCCGCGGCATCGCGACGCGACGGGGTGTCATGGCGAGCCACCTCGAGAAGACGTACACGGACCGCTACGGAAAGGTCTCGCTGCCGGTCACCGAGGAGGCGACGCGCCGCACGATGCTCATCCCGCTGTACGCCACGATGACCGACGAGGAACAGGCGTACGTCATCGACGCGCTCGGGGAGATCCTCGGCCGGAAGTAGAGGACCCATCGGCCCGTCGCCGAGCTCGCGCTCGTCGCGGCCCTCATCGCGCTCGTGATCGCGGACGGCGCGTTCTAGGCGGGCGGCGCGGCCTTCAGCAGCTGGATCATGTCCGGCAGGCGCCGGTAGCCCATGGTCTCGTTGATGTGGAGGATCGGGGCGTTCTCGCCGTCGTTGTCGGTCCGGACGCGGTCGAC
>DASSSF010000011.1:0-5808 GCA_035708565.1 Candidatus Limnocylindria bacterium | reverse complement strand
GTCGGTCCCGACGACGCGGCCCGCGTGCGGCGCGATCGCGCGGAGCGTGTGGCCGACGTTCGCGCCCACGTCGATGGCGAGGTCCGCGCGGAGGCCCTTCGCCACGTCCACGAGCGCGCGGAGGTCCTCGCCGCGCGCGTGCACCTCGCTCGCGAGGTACGCGGCGGCGGTCCGCGAGAACTGCTCGGCGGACGCGCTCACCGGAGCTCCTTCTCGAACTCGACCGTGTCGGCCTTCGCGTACCCGAGGCGCTCCCAGAACTCCTGGGCGACGGTGTTCTTCGCCCACACGATGAGGTTCACCTTCGGGCAGCCGCGCTCGAGGAGCCGCTCCTCCAGCGTCGCGACCAACGTGCGCGCGATCCCGCGCCGGCGGTGGTCGGGATGGACGGCGACGTGGTAGAGCCAGCCCCGGCGGCCGTCCCAGCCCGCGAGCGCCGAGCCCACGAGGCGGGCGTCCTCCTCGGCGAGGATGAAGAGCGCGGGGTCGCGGGCCGCGAAGCGCGCGAGGCCCGCGTCGTCGTCGCCCGGCCGCATCCCGATCCCGCACACGAGCCAGAAGGTGCGCAGCGCGTCGCCGTCGCCGTCGCGGGACCCGCGCAGGATCACGCGGCCATACTGGCATCCGTGCGCGTGGGCCGGTGGGACGTCGACATCTTCAGCGACGGCTCGTTCAAGCTCGACGGGGGGTCGATGTTCGGCGTCGTCCCGAAGGTGCTCTGGGAGAAGGCGAAGCCGGCCGACGAGCGGAACCGCGTCGAGATGGACATGAACTGCCTGCTGCTGCGCGACGCCGACGGCCACGTCGTCGTCGTCGAGACCGGAGCGGGCGAGAAGCTCACCGAGCGCCAGCGCGACGTCTTCGGGATCGAGCGTCCGCCCGCGCTCCTCGCCGAGCTCGCCGAGCGGGGCGTGCGGCCCGAGGACGTGACGCTCGTGATCGCGACGCACCTCCACTTCGACCACGCGGGAGGCAACACGATGTGGCGCGACGGAGCGCTCGTGGCCACGTTCCCGCGCGCGTCCTACGTCTTCCAGCGTCTCGAGTGGGAGGATGCGATGCGGCCCAACGAGCGCACGCGCGGGTCGTACTTCGCGGACGACTTCGCGCCTCTCGAGGCCGCCGGCAAGCTCGAGCTCGTCGACGACACCGTGGAGCTCCTCCCGGGGCTGCGCGTCGACCGGGTGCCCGGGCACACGCGCGGCACCCAGACCGTGCGCGTCACGGGGTCGCAGCGCACGCTCTTCTTCTCGTCCGACTTCATGCCCGACCGTCATCACCTCCCGCTCCCGTGGATCCCCGCGTTCGACCTCTTCCCGCTCGAGACGCTCGAGGCGAAGCGCCTCATCATCCGGCGGGCCATCGAGGAGCGGTGGATCGTCGGCTTCACCCACGACCTGCCGCGGTTCGGGACGATCGAGGAGGTCGAGGGGAAGGCGCGGTTCACCGAGACCGCGTGAGCGCGCTGCCCGCGCGCGCGTCGACGGTGATCGTCGGCGGGGGGATCGTCGGCGTGGCCGCCGCGTACTTCCTCGCGGACCGCGGCGCGACGGACGTCCTCGTGGTCGAACGTGACCGGCTCGGCGGCGGTACGACGGGCGGTGGCCTCGGGGGGATCAGGCATCAGTTCGCGGACGAGCTCGACGTCCGCCTTTCGCTGCTCTCGACCGCGTTCTGGCGCGAGTTCGAGGCGTTCACCGGCAGCGCGCACGACTTCGACGAGCGCGGCTACCTGTTCATCGCCGAGACCGAGGAGGGCCTCGCCGCGCTCCGCGAGCCCCTGGGCCTCTACCGGCGGCTCGAGGTCGACGTCCGCATGGTCTCGCGGATCGAGATCGCGGAGCTCGTCCCGCGCATCCGCGTCGACGACCTCGCCGGCGGGCGCTTCTGCCCGCGGGACGGCTACGGCGATCCCGTCGCCGCTCTCGCCGGTCTGGCCTCCGCCGCCGCGCTCGAGGGCGTCCGCTTCGCCGAAGGGACGGCGGTCCGCACGCTGGTCCGGAACGGAGACCGCGTGACCGGTGTACGCACGGACGTGGGCGACGTATCCGCGGAGCGCGTGCTCCTCGCCGCGGGCCCGTGGACCGCCGAGCTCGCGGCGACCGCGTCCGTCGGCGTCCCGATCTGGCCGTACCGGCGATCGATCATGGAGTCGGGACCGTTCCCGCAGCTCTCGCGGATCCCCATGGTCGTGGAGCACGAGTCGGGGTTCCACTTCCGGCCCAGGGGCGCGGCGCAGCGCTTCGCGATGCCGAACCTCGCGACGGGCGGCGCGGTCGAGAAGGGGCCCGCGGCGCCGCCGTCCTCATACGTGCCGGCGGCCTTCGCGGACAAGGTCGTTCCCGTGGAGCTCGGACCATGGGTGAGGGCGCGCGCGGCCTGGCGGCATCCCGCGTTCGCCGATCTGCGGATCACGGGGTCGTGGTCCTGCTACTACGAGATGACGCCCGACGACCATCCGGTCGTCGGCCGCGTGCCGGACGTCGAGGGGCTGTACATCGCCGCGGGCTTCTCCGGGCACGGCTTCATGCACGCCCCCGCGACCGCGCAGCTCGTCGCCGAGGAGATCCTCGAGGGGAAGGCGACGACGCTCGACATCGCCGACCTCTCCCTCGAGCGCTTCCGCACCGGCCGGCGACCCTTCCGCGCCACCGTCCTCTAGTGGGACGCGCCGTGCGCGGTCCCCTCGCGCACGGAGCGCTCGGCGCGGTCGCCACGGCCGTTCTCGTGGCCTGGCTCGTCCGCGCGATCCTCGAGAACGCGTCGCTCGAGACGCTCACGCTCAACCTCTTGCTACGCGGGGTCGATCCGTTCCGCGGCATGGCGCTCGAGCAGGCGCTCGCGGTATCGGTCGGCCGCAGCCTCGTGCTCGTGGTGGCCGCGCTCGCCGCGGCCACCGTCCTCGGGCTCGCGCTCGCGGCGGCGTTCGCGTTCTCGTCGTCGGGCGTGTTGCGGGGGGCGGCGTGGGCCGCCGGCACCGTCGGCGTGTCCCTCCCGTCGTTCTTCTGGGCGATGCTGCTGCAGCTCGCGGTCGTCCTCTGGTACGTGCGCACCCAGCAGAGCGTGCTGCCGACGCAGGGCTTCGGCATCGACGCGCACCTGATCCTGCCCGCGCTCGCGCTCGGTGCGCGGCCCGCGGCGTACGTGTTCCGCACGGCCGCGACCGCGCTCGACGAGGTCCGGCACGGCGACTTCGTGCGCACGGCGCGCGCGAAGGGCCTGCTCGAGTCGCTCGTCGCGCGGCGGCACGTCCTCCCGAACGCGCTCCCGCAGATCGCGTCCGGCTTCGGCCTCGCGGCACGCAGCGCGCTCTCGAGCCTGGCGATCGTCGAGTACGTCTTCGCCTGGCACGGCGCCGGCTACGGCTTCATCCACGCGGTCGCGAACGGGCGCGCCGACCTCGCGGCGGCGATCGCCGTCGCCTTCGCGGTCGTGTTCGGCCTCGTCACCGCGCTCGTCGGCGCGTTCGGCCGCGCGTTCGATCCGCGGCTCGCGCGCGCATGAAGGAGCTCGCGCGCTTCGCCTCGAACCTGCCGCTCGTGCTCGGCCTCGCCGGCGTCGTCCTTATCGCCGTCGTCGCGCTCTTCGGGCCGCAGCTCGCGTCGAGCGATCCGCAGGCGCAGCGCGTCATCGTCTTCTACCCGGGCGGGAGGTTCGAGGCTCCGCCCACGCCGCCGGACCAGTACTACCCGCTCGGCACCGATCCGCTCGGGCGCGACCAGCTCTCGCGGCTTCTCTGGGGCGCGCGCCTGACGCTCGGCGCGACGCTCCTCGGCCTCGCCGGGCGCACCATCGTGGGGCTCGCGCTCGGGCTCCTCGCCGGATGGCGGCGCGGGCCGGTGGACACCGCCGTCGTGTGGCTCACGAACGCGGTCGGCGGGTTCCCGCAGCTCATGCTCGCGCTCCTCCTCGTCGTCGCGCTGCGGGACCTCGGGTTCCTCGGCTTCGTCATCGCGCTCGCCGCCGTCGGCTGGGCGGACCTCGCGCAGTTCGTGCGCTCGGAGGTCCTGCGGGTACGCGCCTCTGCGTACGTGGACGCCGCGCGCGCGCTCGGCGCGCGCGGGTCGCACGTCCTGCGCGCGCACGTGCTGCGCGGGCTCGCGCCGCAGCTCGCCGGCGTGGTCGCGCTCGAGGCCGGCTCGGTGCTGCTGCTCCTCGCCGAGCTCGGCTTCATCGGCCTCTTCATCTCCGGCGGCACGTTCTACGTGGACGACAGCAACCGCCCGATCCTCCCGGTCCGCGACCGGGCGCCCGAGTGGGGCCAGATGCTCGCGGGCGCGCGGCAGTACGCGTTCAGCCACCAGTACGTGGCCTTCGTTCCCGGCGTCGTCGTGGTGGCGGCGGTCTTCGCGTTCAACCTCTTCGGTGAAGGCCTGCGGAGCGCGAGCGATCCGTTCGGCGCGAAGCGCCTCTCGCCGCGGACCCTCGGCGCGCTCGGACGAGTGCTCGCGGCGCTCGCGCTCGTCGGCGTCGTCGGCTACGGCGTCGCGAGCGCGCGCTCGACAGAGATCGCGTTCCCCGACGCGATGCGCGCCGCGCGCGAGGCCGCGGCGCGCGTCGACCCGAAGGCCGAGCTCGTGGCGGGCGTCGTGCGCTTCCGGTCGTCGGCGCACGCGCTCGCGCGGCCCGAGAAGCTGAACTTCTACTTCCGCCAGCCGGGAGAAGAGACCGTGCTGCGTGTCGGCTGGGTCGACGCCGACCCGAACGCCATGGAGGTGAAGCGCTTCGACGTGGAGGACGAGCTCCCGTTCCGCGACCTCCGCCCGATCGAAGAGCCCGCCATCGCCTGGCAGCAGGCGCTTCGCTTCGCGGAGGATCGCGGCGGCGGGCAATTCCGTGTGGCATCGAACGACTGGACCGTGCGCGTCGTCCTGCAGCGTACCGTGGAGGAGCCGGTCTACAAGGTCGCGTACCTGCGACGCAACGCGGTGACCCCGCTCGAATACGCGCTCAGCGCCACGACGGGCGACGTCGCCCGTCCGGCGGCGCTTGGTCCGGACGCATTCGCGCGGGCGCGCGACGCGCTCGGCGGTCCAGTGAGTCTCGTCCAGCATGGGGCGACCTGGCGGTGGTCGCCGCGCATCGACCCGACCGCTCCCGGCGCCACACGGCCTAACACGATCTCTTACGCGTTCGCGATAGTGGATGCGCCCGCTCGCACTTTCAGCGTCACGTACGACCCCGTGCGTGGGGGCGAGCCGCGCACCGGCGCGTTCCCGGTCCCGCCCGGCTCGCCGGCGCTTCCGGCAGATATCGACGTCGTGGACGCCTTCGGCCACGTCGAGGATGCTGGGGGGCGCAACGTGAGGACCGAGTGGGAGCGCTCGCAGGCGGACTGGTTCGCCTTCGCGCGGGCCAGCGTCGTCGGTGCTGGTCCGGTCGTCGACGTGACGTACAGTCGGCAGACCGACGGGACGTCACTGACCTTCCGCTACGACGTGCGGACCGGCCGGGTCTCGCGGCTGTGAGGATCCTCCTCGGTGCCGCCCTCCTCCTGTCCGCGTGCGACCTCGTCGGGCTCGGCCCGTCGCAGGTGCCCGACCTCTGCCCCGACGAGCGCTTCTCGCGCGGCGAGGGCTACGACGAGGCGAGCCGCGAGTGCCTCTGGTCCGCGTACTCCGAGGGCCGCGCCGCGAACTTCCGCACGACGCACCTCACGCGGCAGGGCGACCCGGTCGTCTATCAGGTAAGCGTGAGCGCGGGGAAGGTCGAGATCGTCTACGACAACACGCTCGACACCTTCGCGACGACGAAGGGGAAGCAGACGCTCCAGTGCCAGCGCCTCGAGCGGAGCGTCGACCCCGGCAC
>DASSSF010000010.1:0-7292 GCA_035708565.1 Candidatus Limnocylindria bacterium | reverse complement strand
CTCTTCGTGAACACGGCGGTGAAGGGCCAGCCGAGGACGAAGGCGAAGCAGGAGGAGCGCGCGCGCGCGAAGCCGAAGGTGTAGCGGTTCAGGACAGCGCGGCGAGCACGGCGCCGTCCCGGGGAACCGGGGCGGCGTCGGTGCTTTTCGGGCGGCAGCAGCGCCGTCGCCGCTGGTGCGCGGGCGGGCAGGCGGCCGAGCGGGTGCGCGGGACCGGGTGTAAGATGCCGCCTCGCCGGCGCGGCCGCCCCGCCGCGCGACCCGGAGGTCTCATGGTGAAGGTTCCCGTCGCCGCGCCCGATCTCACCGGCAACGAGGAGCGGTACGTCGTCGAGGCGATCCGCAGCTCGTGGATCTCCTCGACGGGCGCGTTCGTGGGCCGGTTCGAGAAGGAGTTCGCGGCGGCCTGCGGGACGCGGGCGTCGATCGCGGTGGCGAACGGGACGCTCGCGCTGCACCTCGCGCTCCTGACGGTGGACCTCCGGCCCGGCGACGAGGTCCTCGTGCCGTCGCTGACCTACATCGCGACGGCGAACGCGGTGCGCTACTGCGGCGCCGAGCCCGTGTTCGTGGACGTGGATCCGCAGACGTGGTGCATGGATCCGAGGCTCCTCGAGGCGAGCATCACGCGCCGCACGAAGGGGATCATCCCCGTCCACCTGTACGGCCACCCCGCCGACATGGACGCGATCAACCACACCGCGGCCACGCACGGGCTCTGGGTCGTGGAGGACGCCGCCGAGTCGCACTACGCGCGGTACAAGGGCCGGCCCACCGGCAGCCTCGCGCGCCTCGGCGTGTTCTCCTTCTACGGGAACAAGGTGCTGACGAGCGGCGAGGGCGGCGCCGTCACGCTCGACGATCCCGCCCTGGAGCACCGCGCCCGTCTGCTGAAGGGGCAGGGCGTCGATCCGGAGCGGCGCTACTTCTTCCCGATCACCGGGTACAACTACCGCCTCACCAACCTGGCGTGCGCGATCCTGTGCGCGCAGCTCGAGCGGGCCGGGGAGATGGTCGCGCGGCGCCGGGCGATCTACGCGCGCTACCGCGAGCTGCTCCAGGGCGTTCCCGGCATCGGCTTCCAGCCGCAGGCGCCGTGGGCGGAGCTGTCGCCGTGGCTCTTCTGCATCACGGTGGATCCGAAGGAGTACGGGCGGACGCGCGACGAGCTCGCGGCGCTGCTCGCGGAGGAGGGCGTCGAGACGCGGCCGTTTTTCCGGCCGCTGCACCGGCTCCCGCCGTTCGTGGAGGAGTCGCGGCGGCGCGGGGAGGTGCTGCCGGTGACGGACCGGCTCGGCGAGACCGGGCTCAACCTGCCGACGTACACCAAGCTCCAGGATCGCGAGGTCGAGCTCGTGGCGTCGGCCGTTCGCAAGGGGCGCAGGTAGCAGAGGAGGAACGTCATGCGTCGTGATCTCGTCATCCTCGGATCGAGCGGCCTCGCGCGCGAGGTGGCGATGGTGGCCGAGCAGGTGAACGCGCGCGAGCACCGGTGGCGGTTCCTCGGCTTCGTGGGCGCGACGATGGAGGAGAAGGGACGCGACCTCGGTCTCGGTTCGGTGCTCGGTGACGACGCCTGGTTCCTGTCGCAGCAGATCGAGGCCGACCTCGTGGTGGGCATCGGCTACCCGAAGGTGCGGGCGAAGGTGCTACAGCGGTACCTCGAGGCCGGCGCTCGCTTCCGCTACCCGAACCTGGTCCACCCTCACGCCTCGCTGGACTTCCGGCGCGTCGAGCTCGGGCAAGGGAACGTCGTCACTGCCGGCGTCGCCATGACCTGCGACATCCGGATCGCCGACTTCAACCTGTTCAACCTGAACGTGACGGTCGGGCACGACGACGTGATCGGCTCGTTCAACGTGTTCAACCCGAGCGTGAACCTCTCCGGCTCTCTCCAGATCGGCGACCGGGTGCTCGCGGGGACGGGATCCCAGATCCTCGAGAACCTCAAGATCGGCTCGGACGCGACGATCGGCGCGGGGGCGGTCGTCCGCGCCGACGTCGAGGCCGGCACGACCGTGGTGGGGATCCCCGCGAAGCCCCTGCCGCGGAAGGCCTGACGGAGCGCGTGGCGGATCCCAAGCCGGAGACGGCGACGAGCCCGACGCCGGACGCCCCCGGGGCGGCGGACGCCGCGCCCGTCCCGGTGCCGGCGCGCGGCCTCGTCGGGAATGCCTGGTCGCAGGCGCGCCTCGCCATCGCGCTCGTGCGACTCCGGCCGTTCGAGACGGAGACCCCCCATGGCCGCTCGAGCGAGCGCTACCGGCGCATCGCGCTCACGACGATCTCGAGCTTCGCCGTCCGCGGGGTGGGGACGCTCGTCGGGCTCGTGACCGTCCCGCTCGTCCTCGCCTATCTCGGGAAGGAACGGTTCGGGCTCTGGAGCACCATCACGACCGTCGTCGCGTGGGTGGCGCTGTTCGACCTCGGGATCGCGAACGGGCTCGTGAACCTGGTCTCGCGCGCGCACGGGCGAGACGATCAGGACGCGGCGGGCCGGTACGTCTCGACGGCGATGGCGCTCCTCCTCGGGATCGCCGCCGTCCTCGCGCTCGCGATCGCGGTGGCGGGCCCGCTCGTGCCCTGGTCGGCCGTGCTCGCGGTCCGCGGGGCGGTGGACGAGGCGACGGTGCGCTGGTCCGTCATCGCGGCGCTGGGGACGCTCGTCGTCGGCATGCCGCTCTCGGTGACGCCGCAGATCTACGCCGGGTACCAGCGGAGCTACGTGACGAACGCGTTCGCGATCGCGGGGACGCTCGCCGGGTTCGCGGCGCTCCTCCTCGCGATCCGCGGCGGCGCGGGGATGCCGGCGCTCGTCGTCACCTTCGGGATCGGCGGCCTGCTCGCCTCGGCGGCCGGGCTCGCCTACGCGTTCGGCTCGATGCCGTGGCTGCGCTTCCGCGTCTCGGCCGTGTCGCGCGACGCGGTACGAGGCGTGATGAGCCGCTCGTTCCCGCTGTTCCTGTTCCAGATCGGGGCGCTCGCGGTGAACGAGACGCAGGCGATCGTGCTCGCGCACCGCTGCAATCTATCCGTAGTCGCGGACTACTCGATCCTGATGAGGCTGTACCTGCTGGCCATGTCGCTGATCCAGGCGAGCACGGCGTCGTTCGTGCCGTCGTTCCGAGAGGCGCACGAGCGGAGGGACGTCGCGTGGATGCACGCGAGCTTCCGGAACTTCGTACGCGTACGGATGCTGCTCGCGACGTGCGCCGCCATCGGGCTCGCGCTGCTCGGTAACGTGCTCCTCCGTGTGTGGCTGCGCCGATCGGACGTCGCCTTCGAGCCGCACGTCTGGGGCGCGGTGGCGGTGGTCATGGTCGCGGTGACGTTCGCGACGGCGCACGCGGAGCTGCTGTCCATCATGGACCGGCTCTGGCTGCCCGTCGCACTGGTCGCGGTGAACGGGACCGCGACGGTCGCGCTCACGTACTGGCTGGCGCCGGTACTCGGCGTCTTCGGCGCGGTCCTCGGGTACGGTGCGGTGGCCGTCGTGCTCTACACCTGGATCGTGCCCTGGGCGGCTCGTACTCTCGTCTTGCGGGTGTCGTGAGGCTCGGCCCGCGGCGCCGCGTCAGCCGACCCGGTTCCTCCGGGGCGTCGTCGCGCGGACGAGGGCGGCCGTGCCGAACAGCCGAACGCGCTCGATTGGCCCGAGGGAGCCGCGAACGAACAGCCACTCGGCCTCGCGGCCGACCTGGAGGACGAGCGACGCGCCGATGACCTCGCCGACGCGCGCCAACGCTTCTCGGGAGTAGAACGAGCAGTGCTGCGCCGTATGCGTGGCCAGATACGGCCAGTGCTGGTCGCACGCATCCGGATCGTACGCGCCGGTGGTCACGTACAGGAAGGACCGCCGCTCATCCATGACGGACGCGATCCGCCGCAGCTCCGGGAGGGGCTCCCGCAGGTGCTCGAGCACCTCCGACGCCGTGACGACCTGAAAGGGAGCCTTCGCCGACACGGCCTCCCAGGTGCCGGCGTGGAGTCGGGGCGAATATGCCGGGCGCTCATACGGCTCGTAGCCGATCGCATTCCAGCCCAGGTCATGTGCCAAGAAGGCGGGCAGGAAGCCCGACCCAGCACCAACGTCGAGCGCATTCAACGGCGAGTACCGCCAGCCGAAGGCGCGCCAGAGCGCGAGTTGGCGCATGCGCTTCGCCACGCAGAACTGCCGCCACGCGGCGGCCGGGTCGCAGTCTGTGTCAGGGCGCGAATAGACGCGCTCCAGCGTGCCGGGATCGTCGAGGTGCGAGGTGTGCAGGAACCGGCAGGAGGTGCACTCATAGTAGTGTCCCGTGAGACCGAACCCCATGGGGAGCGAGAACCTCAGGCGTGTCGCGGCGCCGCAGAGCCGGCACGGCGGTTCGTCGTCTCCGGCGCCCGTCCGGCCCAGAGCAGATTCCGTAGCGAGTTCCCGCATGCGCCCGCTCCTCCAGACCGCGGTGGCGTTGCTTCACGACGCCGCGCGAACGTTCAATTCCATCACGGTTGCGTACTCCAGCGCGACGTCGTCCCACGATCGCTGCAGCAGGCGCGGCGCCTGCTCGCGCGCGGCCTGGCGGTGCTCGTCATACCCGCCCTCGAGCTCGGCCAGCTTGCGTGCGAGGTCCGTCGCGTCCCGTGCGTCGAACCAGATCGGCCGCACGTTCCAGCGCTCGGCCATCTCCCGCATGACCGGGATGTCCGACGAGAGCACAGGGATCCCGCGCTCCGTCGCCTCGAGCACCGGGAAGCTCCCCCCGCCTTCGTCGAGCGTCGGGATCACCAGCGCCCACGCGCCTTCGAGGAGCGCGTAGTAATCTGAGTCCTCCAGGTAGCCGAGCGTGAAGAGGTCCCGCCCCGGAACGAGGCCGCGCTCCGCGATCACCGATCGGAGCTGCCGCTGCCGGGGGCTCGCCTCGTCGCGCAGGTCGGTGCCGGGACCCGTGACCACGAGCGGGACCTTCGCCCCCCACGCGGCCAGCCCCTCGAGCAGCGTCTCGAGGTTCTTGTGGGGGCTGAGGTTCGTCGGGCAGAGGAGGTAGGGACGCTCACCGAAGGGCCATGCGCGCCCGCTTGGCTGCGCGGGCCGCTCGTGCTTCGCCGAGAGCGGGATGACCGGGCGGGACCGCGACGATCCGAAGAGCCGGTCGGCGACGGCGACCGTCGCGTGCGACGTGAACACGACGCGGGCGCTGGACGCGAGCCAACGCCGGGTGGTCTCCGCCTCGTCGCGACGGGCCGACTCGGGAACGATCCCCGGAAACTCGAGGACGATGCAGTCGTGGAGCGTCGCCACCGTGTCGTCGGGGACGTCGCCGGCGACGCGATGTCGGTGCAGCCAGGGAAACCACACGGCGTCGCAGCCCGCGAGGGCCGCGGCGGGGACATCGAAGTGGAAGTCTGGCGTGCCGAGGAGCGCGTTCAGGAGCCGCGCGCCGGGCACGCCGATCCAGGGCGGCGAAACCCGGAGCGCGTTCAGGGGCCGGACGTCGCGGACCGGGATCTCGCCGCCGAGCAAGGCGCGGTAGCGGTCGGCGCTCGCCCCGTGGCTCACGATCTCCACCTCGCTCGTGGTGACCCGCCGCAGCGAGCGCACCATCTCCGCGACGAAGCGGCAGCCGCCACCCGGGTTGGCGACGTAGTCAACGACGAGAAGGAGGCTCATGGGGTAGGCGCGCGATGGTAGCACCGCGCGCGTCCGGCGCATTGGATGGGACGGTTCCAGAGTCAAAGGAGCGGCGCGGCCGCCAGCGCGGCGGAGTCCGCGTCGCCGAGGGGACGTCCGGTCAGCCGGCGGTAGTGCGCGCGGAACAGCCTCGCCGTCCTCTCCCAGGTGAACCGAGCGACGCTCCGACGGCCGCGCTCGGCGAGCGCGGAGCGCAGCGGTTCGTCCGTCCAGAGCCGGTAGATCGCGTCAGCGATCTCGCTCGCGCTCTTCGGGTCGAAGACGAGCGCCGCGTCTCCGGCCTGTGCGGGGAGCGACGTGACGTTCGAGCACGCGGCGGGAGCGCCCGCGAGGAACGCCTCCCAGAGCGGGAAGCTCGCCGCCTCGAACAGCGTCGGGATCACGACGGCCCTGCACGCTCGGTAGAGGCACTGGAGCTCGCCGGGCGTGACGAACCCCAGGAAGTGAACGTGGGCGTCGATTCCGAGCGCGCGCGCGCGACGGCGGATCGTCGGGTAGAACGAGTTGAGGTGGCCGCTGCACACGAGGGGAACCCGCAGCCCGCGCCGCCGCAGCAGGCCGAGCGCCTCGAGCAGAGCGAGGTGGTTCTTGTGGGGCCACGTCTGCGCGGGATAGAACACGAAACTTCGCGGCAGCCCTCGCACGCGTAGGAACGCGTCCGCGGCCTCCTCCCCGGGCAGCGCGTGCGGCTCCGTCGCAGGCGCGAGCGGCACCACCTGAACCTTCTCGGGCTGCAGGCCGTAGCGGCTCACGAGGTCGTCGCGGGTCCAGGTCGACGCGACGGCCACCATCCGTGCCTGGCCGCAGAACGTGCGATACGCGCGCTCGCGCAGGAAAGCCGTCCTCCGCGAGAAGAGCTCGGGGAGATGGAGGTGCTGCAGATCGTGCGGGTGATAGATGCTGGGTACCGACGTCAGGAAGGCGATCTGCGTGGGGAAGTGGACGAGATCGACGCCGAGCCGCTCGAGGAGGCCGTCCGAGCGCTGCAGCGCCGGCAGGAGCGTCCTGCACAGGAGGGGCGCCTCGAGCAGCCGGTCGGCGACGCGTCGCGCCGTTCTCATCGCGATCCCTGGCTTCTGGCCGGCGGCTGCCGTCGCGGACGCGGTCGCGACGGGCTCGATTCGCCAGCGCTCGGCGGGCAGCCGCGGGAGCCACGCGGCCGTGGACTCGTCCGCGAGCACGAGGTATTCCTCCGCGCCGTCCCGCAGCGCGGAGAGCCCGCCGACGATTCCGGCGACGACCTGCTGCACACCGCCGACCACGCCATGGCTCGCCCGGGCATCGATGCAGATCCTGAGAGGCTTGGTCGTGGTCACGGTGGGACGTGCCTGCTCAGCTGGACCAGATCCGCCCTCGAGTGAGGGCCTTCATCAAGGTGTTGGCGCCGGCCGTCGCGCTCTTCAGCGCGCGGACGCCGATGCGCTCGGACACCGCAAACCCGAGGTACACCGCCCGCCCCCACGCGTGCTGCGCGCTGTACGGCCCGAACTGCTCCCGCAGCACGTCGGCGATCTCCAGGCGCCGCCGCGCCGGGTCCGCGGCGGTCTTGTTGACTCCGTGCATGCGGTACGCGGCCCACTGGCGGTCCCGCACGTCGAACCGGGCGCCCGCGGCCGCCATG
>DASSSF010000009.1:0-19545 GCA_035708565.1 Candidatus Limnocylindria bacterium | reverse complement strand
AAGGAGCAGCCGCACCGGCGCCGGCACGCGCGGGTCGGCGCGCCGGACGAAGGTGAGCGCGAGCCGGCGCGGCTCGACGAGCGTCGCGTACGCGGCGAGCGGGAGCATCGCCGCGAACGCGGCGGACCATGCCACACCCGCCGTCCGCATCGACCGATGGTGCGCTCCGACCGCCGCGGGCGCGCTCGTCCGGGCGCTCCACGGTCGAGCGACGCGGCACGTCGTCTGCTGCGCGGTGCGCAGGAGGTGTCGATCATGGCGCTGCGGGAGGACGCACCCGTCCACCGAGAGCCGGTGCGCGAGCTACGGAACGAGCTCGCGGCTCCGGCGCGGCAGGCGTTCCTCATCCTTCGCACCGGCTTCACGGTCCTGCCCATCGTCATGGGCGCGGACAAGTTCCTTCACATCCTGACGCAGGACTGGACGAAGTACCTGTGGCCCGGCATCCCGCGGATGACGGGCATCGACGCCGGCGTGATCATGGTGGCCGTCGGCGTGGTCGAGATCCTCGCGGGCATCCTCGTCGCGATCTCTCCTTGCCACTTCGCGTGGCTCGTCGCGGCGTGGCTCGCGCTGATCGTGGGGAACCTGCTGCTCCTCGGCGGCTTCCTCGACGTCGCGATGCGTGACGTCGGCCTCATCGTGGGTGCGATCGCGCTCGCGCTGCTCGCCCGGGCGGTGCACGAGCGCGAGGCGTGATGACATCGGGACGGGCCGGCACGGCCGGCCCGTCCGCGGCGGACGCGTGCTAGTCGATACGCGCGACGACGATCGTCGCCCCGTCTCCTCCCCGTAGCAGCAGGCCCGCGTCCACGGCCTCGATGTCGAAGTACGGCTGCGCGCCGCTGAGCGGCTGGGTCTCGCGCGCCCTCGCGAGGTCGAAGATCCGAAGCCCGCGCGGGCCGGCCCCGGCCGTGTACCAGGCCGCGTGACGGCCGCTGAGGGAGACGCGCGTCCCGTTCGCGTCGAGCTGCCGCTCCGATCCGTCGCGGACGTCCCGGAGCATGACGCGGAACGGCCCGGCCTGCTCGTTGTCCGTCGTCGTGTACGCGACGAAGGGGCCGCGGAACGCCGCCGAGCGGATGAGCCGCGCCCGGACCGCCACGGTCTCGCGGCCGCTCCCGAGGTCGACGATCCTGATCTCGTCGTTCGGGCTGCCGCCCACGGCGTACGCGAGCTCGCTGCCGTCGAGCCCGACCGGCTCGATCCACACCGCGGATCGGGCGATCGCGCGTTCGGCGCCCGTCCGGAGGTCGCGCACGCGGAGCTCGCCCTCGAGCTCCCCGCCCGCGCGCTCGGTGACGTGCACGTACGCGAGCCGGTCGCCGTCGAGCGCGAGCCGTGCGCTCGGGTGCACGCGCTTCGGGCCGCCGCCACCGCCGCGGAACGTGGCGGGCGAGAACGAACCCGACCAGATCTGCTGCCGCTGGCCGGTCCCGACCGCGAGGACGTGCAGCGCGAACGTGAAGCCTCCGCCGCCGGTCTCGCGGTACTCGTCGAACGCGACGCGGCCGCCGCTCAGGTCGATGACGTTCACGAACGCCTCGGTCTCGACGAGCCGTCTGACCGCGGGCGGGTCCTGCGCCACGTCGGCGAGGTGGATCTCCGCGCGGATCGGTCCGGGCTCGAGCACGCGGACCGCGGCGACCGACGTGCCGTCCGCGGCGACCGACATCACGGTCGGCGCGAGGCGCACGACGGAGACGCGTCCCGGCACGGCGAGCGAGGGCGGCGACAGCAGCGCTACCGACGGTGACGCGCTCCCCGCGGGTGGCGATGGCGAGGAGGGCACGCGCGGAGGCGAAGGGGATGGGACGGCGACCGGCTCGCCCGGCGGCCGACCGAGGACGACGAGCAGGATCGCGACGATCGCGAGCGCCACGATCGTCGCGACGCTCCGGACGCGGCGGCGCGGCGCCATCGCTCCAAGTGTGCGCGGCCCCCGCCGGTCGCCTCGCGCCGGGTCAGGCACGATAGCGGCGCATGGCGGAGCGTTGGATCTCGTTCGACTGCTACGGCACGCTCATCGACTGGGAGCGGGGCATCACCGACGCGCTCCTGCCGCTCCTTCCCGCCGACACGGACCGCGAAGCGCTCGCGCGGCGCTACATCGAGATCGAGGCCGAGGTGGAGCGCGAGCGCTACATCCCGTACCGCGAGGTGCTCGACCGCGCCGGGCGCGCGCTCCTCAGGGAGCACGGCGTCGAGGGCCGGTCGCCGCTGCCCGCGTCGCTCCCGTCGTGGCAGCCGTTCCGCGAGGTCCCGGCGGCGCTCCGCGCGCTCCGCGAGAAGGGCCACAAGCTCGCGATCCTCTCGAACGTCGACCGCGAGCTGCTCGACCACTCCATCGCGGCGATCGGGGTCGCGCCCGACCTCGCGGTGACGGCGCAGGACTGCGGCTCGTACAAGCCCGCGAAGGGTCACTGGGAGCGGTTCCTCCGCGAGACGAAGGCTGAACCGCGGGACACGATCCACGTGGGAGCGAGCCAGTACCACGACATCGGGCCCGCGGGCGCGCTCGGCTTCCGCACCGTGTTCGTCGACCGCCACGGTGAGCGCCTGATGACGGAGCCGACGCGCGTCATCAGAGACCTGTCGACGCTTCCCGACGTCGTTGCCGAGCTCACGTAGGCACGCGTGTACGTTCTGGTGACGACGGCGGCTGCGATCGGATCGATACGGAGCGCCAGACACGCGCGGCATAGGCTCGCGCCGGGATGATCGAGGATTGCGCGTTCTGCCGGATCGTCGCGAAGCAGATCCCGTCCGACATCGTGTACGAGGACCCCGACGTCGTCGCGTTCGCGGACGCCAACCCCGTCGCGCCGTTCCACGTGCTCGTCGTCCCGAAGGCGCACATCCCGAACCTCGCGAGCGTCGCGAACGATCCGCTCGGCGGGAAGCTCCTCGCGGCGTGCGCGATCGTCGCGCGCGACGGCGGCTACACCGAGCGCGGCTACCGCGTCGTCGCGAACACCGGCCGCGACGCCGGACAGACGGTCATCCACCTCCACCTGCACGTGATCGCGGGACGGCAGCTGGCCTGGCCTCCGGGGTGATACCTTCGTCGTGACGCCGGGACCGGCAGAAGCCGGCCTGGACGGAGGTGCGACGTGAGCGATCAGGGCTACGGCGGCGCACCGGCGCCGAAGGCGAAGGTCACCGTCCCCGACATCGTGGCGATGAAGCGGGACGGGAAGCGGATCACGATGATGACCGCGTACGACGCGGCGTTCGCGCGCCTCGTCGAGGCGGCCGGGATCGACGTCATCCTCGTCGGCGACTCCCTCGGCATGGTCGTGCTCGGCCACGCGAGCACGGTGCCGGTCACGCTGGACGACATGGTCCGCCACTGCGCGGCCGTCGCGCGCGGAGCGTCCCGGCCGCTCCTCGTCGGAGACCTCCCGTTCGGCTCGTACCAGGCGGGCACGGCCGACGCGATGCGGAGCGCCGTGCGCCTCCTGAAGGAAGGCGGCATGGACGCGGTGAAGCTCGAGGGCGGCGCCGAGGTCGTGGACACGGTCCGCGCGCTCGTCGCGAGCGGCATCTCAGTGATGGCCCACGTCGGCCTCACGCCGCAGCGCGTCGCGCAGCTCGGCGGGTTCAAGGTCCAGGCGAAGACCGCGCGCGCGGCGCGCCGGCTCGTGGACGACGCGCTCGCGCTCGAGGACGCGGGGGCGTTCGCGATCGTCCTCGAGAGCATCCCGGCGGCCGTCGGCGCGCACGTGACCGAGCGGCTCCGGATCCCGACGATCGGCATCGGTGCGGGCGTCCAGTGCGACGGCCAGGTGCTCGTGCTCCACGACGTCCTCGGCCTCTACGGCGAGTTCAAGCCCAAGTTCGCGAAGCGCTACGCCGACATCGGCGGCGCGGTCGTCGACGCGCTGCGGCGCTACGACGAGGACGTGCGCGCGGGCCGCTTCCCCGAGGAGGAGCACACGTTCTCGATGAAGGAGAGCGAGCAGGCCGCGCTCGAGCGCTCGCTGCGGGCGCGCGAAGCGTCTTGACCCGCGTCGCGATCCTCGGCATGGGCGCCATCGGCAGCGTGGTGCGCCGCGCGCTCGACGGACGCGTCGACCTCGTCGAGGTCGACCGGACGAAACGCCCGCTCAGGGGTGACGAGGCGCCGGTCGACGTGGCCGTCGTGACGACGAAGACGTTCGGCACGGCCTGGGCGGCGGAGCAGGCGGCGCGGCTCCTCGACCACGGCGGCGTCGCCCTCACGATCCAGAACGGCCTCGGCAACTACGAGACGCTCGCGAAGCGGCTCGGCGAAGGGCGCGTCGAGGTCGGCGTCATCTGGGTCGGCGCGCAGCTCCGGGATGACGGGTCGCTCTTCGCGACCGGACCCGGGCGCGTCGACATCGGCCGCTCGTCGCGTCTCGACGCGCTCGCCGCGGCGATGGAAGGGGGCGGCATGACCGTGACGCGGGTGGACGACCCCTGGCGCGCCGTGTGGACGAAGCTCGTGGCGAACGCGGCGATGAATGCGACGACCGCGCTCTTCCGCTGCACGAACGGCGAGCTCCTCGCGCATCCTGCGGGCGCGCCGCTCGCCGACGAGCTCGCGCGCGAGGTGGCCCGCGTCGCGACCGCGCGCGGCGTCGCGATCGCGGACGACGCCGCGGTGGCGCAGTGGCGCGGCATCGCCGACCGGCTCGGCGCGAACCGCTCGTCGATGCTCCAGGACGTCGAGGCCGGGCGGCCGACCGAGGTCGCGGCGATCAACGGCGCGGTCGCCGACGCGGGGGAAGCCGTCGGGGTGCCGGCGCCCACGAACCGCGCGATGGCGCTCCTCGTCTCGGCGCTCCGGCCCGCGTGAGCGCCATCACCGACGTCCGAGGCGTCCGCGTCGGGCACTGGACCGACACGCGCGCGCTCACCGGGTGCACGGTCGTGCTCTTCGACGCGGTCACCGGCGGCGGACGCGACGTTCGCGGCGGCGCGCCGGGCACCTACGAGACCGACATCCTCGATCCGCTCACGCGGCAGGTCGGGCCGCACGCGGTCCTCCTCACCGGCGGATCGCTGTTCGGCCTCGCGGCGGCGATCGGCGTGACGCGCTGGCTCGAGGAGAACGGGATCGGCGTCCGCTTCGCGGGCGTGACGCTCCCGCTCGTCGTCGCCGCGGTCATCTTCGACCTCCGCACCGGCGACCCCACCGTCCGGCCCGACGACCTCGCGGGCTACGCCGCGTGTGCGGCGGCGACCGCCGCGCCGCCCGCGCAGGGCGCGGTCGGCGTGGGCATCGGCGCGAGCGTGGGGAAGCGCGACGGCCGGCAGCGGCAGGGCGGCGTCGGGACCGCGAGCGCGCGGGTGGGGGACGCGACCGTCGGCGCGCTGTTCGCGGTGAACGCGGTGGGCGACGTCGTCGACGAGCGCGGCGACGTCATCGCGTCGCGGATACAGGCCGAGCGCGGCGCGCTCGCGGCGTTCGAAAGCACGACGATCGGCGTGATCGCGACCGATGCGCCGCTCTCAAAGGTGCAGGCGAACATCCTCGCGCGCGCGGGCCACGACGGGATCGCGCGCGCCGTCGTGCCCGCCCACACCACGAACGACGGCGACACGACGTTCGCCGTCGCGACGGGACTCGGCGGCGAGGCCGACCTCGACGCCCTCATCGCGGCGGCGGCGGACGTGTCCGCGGCCGCGATCCGCGGCGCGATCCGGAACCTCTGAGCGTCGCCGCGCGTCCTACCGGCGTGCGCTGGGCGCTCGCCGTAGTGGTCCTGCTCGTCGCATGCGGCGGTCCCGCTTCGGGCGGCCGCACGCCCGGGCTGCCCGATGGCGTGCGCACCGCGCCGGAGGCGGTGACCGCCGAGGCCCGCCTCTACACGCTCCGGGCGGATCTCGTGCGCGACGTCATGCCCGGCCCCGCGCCGACGCCGCGGCGCGGCGTGAGCGGGACGATCTTCCTCCGCGCGGACGTCCCGAGCGACGTGCCGCCCGGGATGCGCGCGGGCCGCGCCTGGCTCCTTGCCGGATCCGACGTGTGGGAGACGACGCCTGAGCCGCTGCAGACGCTCACCGTCGACCGCCGCTTCCACCTCTCCCTCGGCGTGCGTGACGGCCCCGTCTGGGAGGTGGGCTCGAACGTCGACGTCGTCCTCGAGTTCTTCGCCGCGGGCCGCGCGTACCTCGTGCGGCAGCGCGCGGTGCAGGTGGTCGGCGCGCTCTGAGCCGGCGGAGCCGGCCTTCCTCTCGCGGGGGCTGCGCTCCCTTCCACCCCGGCTACGCGTCCTTGTCCGCGTGCCGCTCCGCGACGAGCCACCAGGTGGGCGTCGGCCCCTTGCCCTTGATCTCCACCGTCCCGCGGGGCTCGCACACGAAGCGGTCGCGCACGAGGGCGTACGTGCTCTCGGTGATCTGGATGCGCCCGGCCTCGCCGTGCGACTCCATGCGCGACGCGGTGTTCACGGGATCGCCCCAGATGTCGAATACGAACTTCGTCCGGCCGATGACGCCCCCGATCACGGGACCGGAGTTCACGCCGATGCGGAAGTCGAGGCAGCGCTGCCCTCCGGCGCGGCGCTCGTCCACGTACGCGAGCATCCCGAGCGCGAGCCGCGCGACCGCTTCGGCGTGGTCGCCGCGCGGACGGGGGACGCCCGCGACGCCCATCCAGTTGTCGCCGATCGTGCGGATCTTCTCCACGCCGTGCCGGCGCGCGAGCTCGTCGAACGCGGAGACGTGCTCGTCGAGGAGCGCGACCATCTGCGTCGGCGAGAGCTCGACCGTCAGCGGGGTCGATCCGACGACGTCCGCGAACAGGATGGTCGCCGCGTCGTAGGCGTCGGCGATCACGCCCTCCCGCTCGCGCAGGCGCTCGGCGATCGGGGCGGGAAGCACGTTCAGGAGCAGGCGCTCGGACCTGGCGCGCTCGGCCGCGAGGAGCGACGAGTAGAAGGCGATCGTGCCGAAGGCGACGGCCGAGATCGTCGCGATGTTGGCGACGAAGAACGCGGTCACGGCCCGGTCCGGCAGGCCGCTCGTCGCGCGCTCGGGAAGCGCAGCCCCGATCGCGAGCGCGACCGCGAACGCCGCGAGCCAGCGGGCGCCCGCGGCGGCACCGCCGAAGACGAGGCCGCCGAGCGGCGCGAAGAACGACCAGAGCAGCACGGCGCTCGAGCGCTCGAAGCCGCCGAGGGCCACGTGGAGGAGGAACGGGAGCGTGAGGATGATGAGCGACTGCCCGGCGCGCATCTGGTCGATCGACCTCGTCCGCGCGAACAGCGCGAGGTTGGCGAGCGTGAGGGGCGGGTACAGCATCGGGATCACGGCGGCCGTGGTCTCGCCGAACGTGTAGTACACCGCCGACCAGAGCGGATCGAGCAGGACGATCGCGAGCGAAAAGCCCACGAGGAACCGCCTGCGCTGCCGCAGCTCCCGCGGATCGTCCGGGTGGCTTCCGATGCTGAGGAGACGGTCGAGCACGGCGAGAGGCTAGGGCTTAGAGGCGGCGCCCCAGCACGAACATGACCCCGGACATCACGACGAAGGCGACGCCGATCCAGCCGAACGCCGTCGTGAGGCCGACGCCCTCGGCGAGGAGCCCGAAGAACGGCGCGCCGAGCCCGCCCACCTCCGCGTTGAGCAGGTAGTAGCCGCCGAGCACCGTGCCGCGCCGGCCCGCCGACGCGCTGTCCATGACGAGCGTCTCCGTGACCGTGCCGCGCATCGACCAGAGGAGCCCGAACGCGACGAGCACGAGCGGCAGCGCCTCGTTCGGCACGAGCGTGAGCGCGAGGACGACGGGGCCGAGGAGCGAGAGCGCGCCGACGATCACGGTGCGCCGCCCGAACCGGTCCGAGAGCCAGCCGCCGAGCGGAGCGCCGACCATCCCGACGAGCTGCGGGATCCCGAACAGCACCGCCGCGACGGCCGGGGAGATCCCTCGCGAGTCGACGAAGTAGAGCGCCATGAACGCGAGGAGCGCGGCGAGGAAGAACTGGAAGACGATCGAGAGCGACACGATCGGCCCCACGTCGCGGAACACGCTCGCGATCTCGCGGAACGCCGCCCAGCGGTCTCCGGCCTCCGCGCGCTCGTGCACGCGCGGCGCGACCATCCAGAGGAGCGCGCCGAACGCGATCGGCGCGGCGGCGAACCAGAGGTACGGCGTCCGCCAGGTCCCGGTCGACACGGCGAGGATGCCGGCGACCGCCGGGGCCGCGAAGAACGACAGGTGGCCGCCGGTGATGTGCATGCCCATGACCGTGCCGCGCACGCGCGGCGAGTACGTGCGCGCGATGAGCGCCGCGGCGGGCGCGTGGTACGACCCCGACACGATCCCCATCAGCACGAGGTAGGCGAGCAGCTGCCAGTACGCGCCCGCCGTCGCCAGCGCGACGCTCACCGCGCCCATGAGGACGAGGCCCGCGACGATGACGACGCGCGACCCCACGCGGTCGGCGAGGACGCCCCACGGCGCGTTCGCGAGCCCGGCCGAGAGGCTGAACGCGGAGACCGCGAAGCCGCTCTGGGCGTACGAGAGGGAGAACGCGTCGCGGATGAGCGGCAGGAGCGGGTTGAGGAGCGAGTTCGTGACGTGATGAGAGAAGTGCGCGGCCGTGATCGTCCCGAGGAGCGCCTGGCCGCGGCCGCTCCGCAGGGAGAGCGCCTCGTTCCCGCGCTCCGCGGGGAGCGCCGTGCTCTCTTCGAGGGACGTGCTCACGAGACCTCCTCGAGCGCGAGCCCGACCAGGGTGTTGTCGATGAGACGGGCCCTGCCAACACGGCACGCTAGCGAGATCACCGCGCGCGTGACGGGCCCCTCCTGCTCCGCGAGCGTGAACGGGTCCGCGACCGACACGTAGTCGAGCTCGCCGGCCGTGCGGGCGTGCTCGGACACGATCGCCCGCAGCGCCGCGGCGTGCCGCTCGCCACGCTCGAAGGCGTCGCGCGCGGCGAAGAGGCCGCGCGACAGCGCGAGGGCGCGGGCCCGCTCTGCGGGCGAGAGGTACGCGTTCCGCGACGACAGCGCGAGCCCGTCCGGGTCGCGGACGATCGGGCACGCGACGATGCGCACGCCGAAAGCGAGGTCGCGCGCCACGGTCTGCAGCACCCGCAGCTGCTGGTAGTCCTTCTGGCCGAAGTACGCGCGGTCCGGCCGCGCGATCGCGAGGAGCTTCGTCACCACGGTCGCCACGCCGACGAAGTGCCCGGGACGGCGCGCGCCCTCGAGCGGCGCGGCGACCGGCCCGGGCTCGACCCGCGTCGCGTCCCCTGGCGGGTACATCTCCTCGACGCCCGGCACGAACGCCGCGTCGGCGCCGAGCCCGGCGAGGAGCGCGAGGTCCTTCGCCTCGTCGCGCGGGTACGCGCGGTAGTCCTCGTCGGGCGAGAACTGCGTCGGGTTCACGAAGATCGAGACGAGCGTGCGGTCGTTCTCGGCGCGGGACGCGCGCACGAGCGACGCGTGGCCTTCGTGGAGCGCGCCCATCGTCGGCACGAGCCCGGCGCGACCGGTGCCGCGCCAGGCGCGGACCTCCGCGGCCGTGCGCAGGACCGTGATCACCGCGGGTGCGACGCGCGGTACGCGGGCACGGTCGCCATCGGCGGGCGCTCGACCGGCGCGATGTCCACGACATCGAGGCGGAACCCGCCGTTGTCGGGGAGGATCAGCTTCATCGTCGCGTTCGCGTCCTCCCACGAGAGCCCGCGCACCTCGCCGACGCGGCGCAGCGCGACCTGGAGGATCTCGAAGCTCATCTTCGAGAGATCGTAGAGCGACTGGTTGCGGTGGATGCGCTGCTTCATGTCGACCTGCGCGATGCCGTGGAGGCCCGCGACGCGCAGCGTGTCGATGAGGAGCCCGGTCTCGACGCCGTAGCCGGTGAAGAACGGGATGTTCTCGAGCAGCGAGCGCCGCCCGCCCTGCTCGCCGGAGAGCGGCTGGAGCATCCCGGACAGCTCCGGGAAGAACAGGTTGAAGATCGGCCGTGCCGTGAGCTCGGTCACGCGGCCGCCGCCCGTGGCCTGGATCTCGCCGCCCATGCGGAGCGGGCGCCGGTAGAAGGCCTTCACGAACTGGATCGCGGGACGCCGTAGCAGCGGACCGACGATGCCGTAGACGAACTTCGGGTGGATGTTCGCGATGTCGGTGTCGACCCAGACGACGAGGTCCCCGCGGGTGACGTGGAGGCTCTTCCACATCGCCTCTCCCTTGCCGCGCTGCGCGCCGACCTCGGCGAGCGTGCGCTGGTGGACGTGCACGGGGACGCCTTCCGCCTGCGCGATGTCGCGCGTGCGGTCGGTCGAGTCCGAGTCCATCACGATGAGCTCGTCGACCAGAGGGAAGCGCTCGCACAGCCGCGTGCGGATCGCTCGGATCACCTTGCGGATCGTCGCGGCCTCGTTCAGCGTCGGCAGGACGACCGAGATGCGCAGGCCCTGGCGCTCCTTCTCATCGACGAGCCGGCGGAGGTCGGCGAACTCCGACGACGCGAACGTGTTCTCCACGAACCAACGGTCCACGAGCTCGCCGATCGCGCGGCTGCGTGCCGCGCGGTCCGCGGGGAGCGCGGCGCGGCCGGCGAACACCGAGGACGCGACCGGCGTCCGCGTCCTGACGACGAGCGCCGCGGGCGCCGAGGCGACGACCGCCTGGCCCACCGGACCGAGCGGGTCGCCGGTCTCGCGACCGGTCGCGCCGAGGATCACCGCGTCGTGCGAGCGGAGCTCCTCGGCGATGACCGCGACCGGGTCGCCCTCTCGCGTCTCGAGGTGGTCGATCCGCTCGTCGAGCACCTGCGTGCCGAGCAGCTGGTAGAGGCCCATCCGCGGCGGCTCGTTCTCACCGCGGACGTGGAGCAGCGTCACGCTGCCGTCCCGCGCCCGCGCGAACGCGGTGGCGAGCGAGACGGCGAGCTGCGCGTACCGGCCGCCCCGTACGGGGACGAGCACTCGGCGCGCGCGCGCGAGCGGACCCTTCACCACCGCGAGGTCGCACGGCGGGTCCCGGAGGACCTTGTCGATGGTCGTGCCGAAGATGTCCCAGCCCTCCCGTCGCCAGCCGACGACGAGGAGGTCCGGACGCTCCGACTCGACGACCTCGCGCACCGCGGCCCACGGATCCCGCGCGACGGCGACGTGCGTGCGCGCGCCGGGCCGCTCGAAGACGCGCATCGCGCGACGCCGCTCGCGCGCGGCGTGCTGCGCTCCGCCGAGCGGCTCGTCGGCGGGCACCTCGACGACGCTGAGGACGAGGAGGTCGCCCCCGGAGAGCGCCGCCGCGACGTCGACGAGCGGCGCGTCCGCCTCGAGGTCCGCGAGCGCGACGACGACCTTCACGCGGCGCCCTCGAGGATCACCGGCAGCACTCGCTCCGCGAGGACCCGCGGCCAGGCGTGGCGCTTCGCGCGCGACCGGAGGCGCGCCTCAGGGTCCGCGCGCAGCCGGCGCAGCACCGCGCGCGCGATGGCGTCGCCGTCCGCGTCGGGCTCGAGGTAGGTGACGTCGTCGCGCCCGAGCGCCCGCAGGGTGGGGAGGTCGGTGCAGACGATCGGCACGCGGTGGAGCGCCGCTTCCAGCAGGGGGATCCCGAAGCCCTCGTTGCCCGTGGGCATCACGACGGCGTCCGCGAGCGCGAACAGGTCCGCGATCACGCGGTAAGAGGGCCGGATGCCGAGCGCGTAGAGCACGTGCGCGCGGTCGAGCCCGCGGGCTCGCTCGCGGAGCTCGGCGAGGTAGCGCTGGTTCCCGAGGTTGTGCGCGCCCGGCGCGCCGGTCACGACGAGGCCGGCGTCCGTCCCGCGGGAGCGCAGCGCGCGGAGCGCGTCGATCGCCGCCTCGACGCGCTTGCGCCGCGTGAGCCGCGCCGGCAGCAGGAGCAGCGGGTCGGCGTCGTACAGCCCGAGCCGCTCGGCGAGCGCCGCCCCGGGCCGGGAGAGCCCGAGGATCGCGGGCACGTCGACCCCGTTCGGCACGACGGCGATCGCGGCGGCGCGGAGCCGCATGAGCGCCGCGAGCTCGTCGCGCCGCGGCTCCGAGACCGCGACGTAGCGGACGCCTTCGAGCGCGTGCCGGAAGCGGTCCCATGGCTCCCCGTCGTGGAGCTCGCCGTCGTACTGCGCGTCCGTCCACGCGAGGTCGTGCGTCCACGCGATGACGCGGCCGGGATAGCGCGCGGCGAGCCGCTCGAACGCGGCGGCGAGCGCGTGGTTCTTGTGGAGCGTGAGCCCGTTGTGCA
This sequence comes from Candidatus Limnocylindria bacterium, assembly GCA_035708565.1. Classification (GTDB taxonomy): domain Bacteria; phylum Chloroflexota; class Limnocylindria; order P2-11E; family P2-11E; genus JACDAF01. The sequence goes on along the minus strand of DASSSF010000009.1, from coordinate 7,353 downwards.
CGACGACGCGGTCCGCGCGCCGCACGTGCGGCTCGAGCGCGCGCTCGATCCGGTCGGTGAGCCTCGCGAGGTCCTCCGGCACGCGGCCCTTCGCGAGCTCGGCGAACGCGCGCAGTACGCGGGGGTGCTTGGAGTCGACCTCGGCGATGCGAACCAGGCGCACCCCGCGGAGCGCCGCCGGCAGCGCGCCCCGGCCGGCGACGATGGTGACGTCCGCGCCGGCGTCGCTGAGCGCGCGCGCGTGCACGCCCATCACCTGCTCGACGCCGCCGAGCACCCGCGGGCTCGTGTAGTGGACGAGGACGACCCGCGTGGCGCGCCGGCGCGCCACTAGGCGGCCTCGCGCAGCGCGACGCGCGCCGCGTCGGTCTCGAGCGAGTGGCCGCGGCCCGACCGCCGCACCGCGAAGGCGACGCGCGCGTCGTGGACGCGCAGGCCCTCGACCGTGATCTGCGGCAGCCACTCGGGGAGCGCGGGGTCGAGGACGAGCCGCTCGGCGGCGAGGTCCGGCTCCATCCCGAGGAGCGTGCGCAGGCACAGGAACGTCATTCCGGCCGACCACGCCTGGGGGATGCACGACACGAGGTAATCCGCGGGCCGCGACGAGAAGCGCAGGTCGCGCGAGAAGCCGCAGAACAGCTCGGGGAGGCGCGCATGCGGGTAGCGCTTGCCGGCCTCGAACAGGCCCTCGACGATCGCGGCGGCCTCGTCGCGGAAGCCGTACCGCGCGAAGCCGTGCGCGACGAGCGACGAGTCGTGCGGCCACACCGAGCCGTTGTGGTAGCTCATGGGGTTGTACGTGGGGTACCTCGTCGAGAGCGTCCGGATGCCCCAGCCCGTGAACATGTCCGGAGCCATGAGCCGCGCGGCGACCCTCGCCGCGCGGTCCGGTGACGCGATGCCGCCCCAGAGCGCATGCCCGGCGTTGCTCGTGACCGCGGGGACCTGGCGCTTGCCCGCGTCGAGGGCTTGCGCGTACGCGGACTCGTGCTCCATCCAGAAGTCGCGCTCGAAGGCTTCGCGGAGCTCGCGCGCTTCGCCGCTCAGGCGGTCGGCGCGCGAGCGGTCGCCGAGCAGTGCGTGGAGCTCCGCCAGGGTCGACTTCGCCGCGTAGACGTACGCCTGCACCTCCACGAGCGCGGCCGGCAGCCGCGTGGGCGTGCCGCTCGGATCCGACAGCGAGCTCGCGCTGTCCTTCCATCCCTGGCTCGGGTAGAGGCTCGGCGTCGCGCCGTACTCGACGTAGCCATCGCGGTCGGGGTCGCCGTGCGGACCGTCGCACCACGCGAGCGCGCGCTCCGCCGCGGGCAGGAGCTCGCCCCACAGCGCCCGGTCGCCGGTCCACTTCACGGTCTCGGCGAAGACGAGCGCGAAGAGCGGCGTCGCGTCGACGGTGCCGTAGTACGGGCGGTGCGGCACCGCGCCCGTGCGCGCGAGCTCGCCCCGCCGGAGCTCGTGGAAGATCTTTCCCGGCGCTTCCTCCGTGAAGCCGTCGACCTTGGAGCCCTGGTACTTCGCGAGGAGGCGCAGCGTTCCGCGCGCGACGTCGGGGTTCCACGCGAGCGTCTGGTACGCGGCGATGAGCGCGTCGCGGCCGAACGGCGCCGCGTACCAGGGGATGCCTGCCGTTGGGAACGGCCCGGTCTCCTCGAAGTCGATGAGCGCGCGGAGGTCGAGCGCGCTCCTCGCGATGAGGCCCTCGTCGAGCGACTCCGAGCTCGTGCGGTAGCGCGTGCACGCGCGCAGGAACCGGCGGTACGTCGCGTTCAGCGCGTCGAGCGCGTCGTCGAATGGGCGCGGCTGCTTGGGCTCGCCTGCGCCCTCCTCGCGCGGGATGATGCGCAGCTCGATCGTGAGCACGCCCTGCGGCGCGAGCTCGCGCGTGACGATGAGGCTCCGGCCCTCGATCGCGTCCGGCTTGGGCGTCATCGTGACCTCGGTCGAGCGCCGCACGCCGTCACGGCCGGTGCGCTCGAAGACGAGCGCGTCGCCGCGGACGTGCGTGCGCACGGGCTCGTCCCCTGAGGTCAGCTCGCGGTGCCCGCGCACGACGAAGATGTCGACGAACGACGCGTCGAAGTGCAGCTCGGCGCGGACCTGTACGGCGTGCGGGTTCGCGTTCAGGATCCCGATGCGCTCCCGCCAGCCGTCGGACAGGAAGCGTGTCCGCCGGATCGAGAGCGTGTCCGCCGCGTGGCGGGCGCTCCCGAGGATCGCGCCCTGCGCGGCGAGGAGCTGGAACGTCGCGACGTAGTTGTGCTCCGCGTTCACGGACAGGAGGACCGGCCGCTCGCCGTTCACGCGGAGCTCGAAGCCCGAGATGAACTGCGTGTCGTGGTAGTAGAGGCCGAGCGGCGTCGGCGCGCCGAGCGGAAGGCTGCCGTCGTCGTCGCTGACGAGGACGAGCGGACCTTCCTTAAGAGAGACGGTCACGAAGGTGGTCCTTCAGCTCCTCGAAGGCGACCGCCTGCTCTTCCACGAGCCGTTCGCTCTCGGCGGTGGTCAGGTCCCTCGCGTCCGCGATGAAGCGGGCGACGCGCGCGAAGTAGAGCGGCACGAGCGCGCGGAGGTAGCGCTCCCCCTGGTCGGGATCGCGCGCGAACGCGGCGAGGAAGTCGTAGACGAGCCGCGCCCACGTGCGAGCGTCGATCGTCTCGGGCACGCGCTCGAGCACCTCCCGCCACGTCGCCTCGTGTTCAGAGCGCCCGGCCGCGTACTTCCGCTCGAGGATCTCGACGCTCGCGCGCACCTCCTCGGGCTCGACCGGCGCGACGTCGCCGATCACCGGCGCGGCGCGGCTCCCGCGCACGCCGCGCCAGGCGTCGGCGTTCCGCGCGGCGATCCGGAAGAGCGTGCCCACGACCTGGGAGAACATCGGCGCCAGGTCCGCGCCCGGATCCTTCGGGTCGTGGACCTTCGCGCCGAGGAAGGCCTGCGCGACGCGGGCCCTCGACAGGAGCGCGGTCGTCGTCATGTAGATGTCGATGCCGAAGCGCGCGACGTCCGTTTGCCACACGCCGTCACCGAGGGCTCCGCCGCGCGCGAACGAGCGCGCGAGGTCGCGGGAGAACCCGAACTCGCCGCCGATCGGCTGGCGGATCGACACGCCGTAGAGCGCGCGCGTCAGCGGGTACGCGATCGAGTTCGTGATCGTCCCGTCGTGCTTGTGCCGCGCGTAGAGCGGCGTCACGTAGTCGGCGCGGCCGTCGGCGATCGGTCCGAGCAGCCGGCGGATCCACTCCGGCGTGATGCTGCGGAGGTCGCTGTCGACGACCGCGCCGGCGCGCGCGCCCAGTGCGTCCGTCGCCTCGAAGATCGCGCGCAGGGCCGAGCCCTTGCCCGGGAGGCCGACGTATTCGCCGGCGACGAGCGGCACCGAGCCGTCGAGCGCCGCGGCCGCCGCCTCGAGCGTGCCGTCCCGGGAGCCGCCGTCGGCGTGAACGATCGCGGCCCTCGTGCCCTCGAACGAGCGCAGCCCGGACGCGACGGCACCGGCGACGTGGCCGATCGTCGCCGCGTTCCGGAACGACGGGATGCCGACCACGAGATCGGCGGTCCCCACGCGCGCGAGGCCGTCCCGCATGCGCGCGTCGAGCGCGGATGTCGAGTTCGCTTTCTTCGCTCCTTGCTCCGCGCCTTCCCTGCCGATGCCGGATGATACCGACGTTGATCGAAGCGATCGACCGGATCGCGATCCCGTTCCTCGAGGGTCTCTACGCCTCGTTCGGGTATCTCGGCGTCGTCGTCGCGATGGCGATCGAGAGCTGCGCGATCCCGCTTCCGAGCGAGCTCATCCTCCCGATGGCCGGCTGGGTCGTCGCACGCGGCGTGCCGGAGCCGCTCACCGGAGCGCCGTGGCAGTACTGGGGAGCCGTCGCCGCGGGCGTGATCGGCAACACCGTCGGGTCGCTCGCGGCGTACGGCATCGGTGCGCTCGGCGGTCGGCCGATCATCGAGCGCTACGGGAAGTACGTGCTGATCAGCACCCACGACCTCGAGCTCGCGGATCGCTGGTTCGCGCGGTGGGGCGACTGGACCGTCTTCTTCTCGCGCATGCTGCCGATCGTGCGCACCTTCATCTCCGTACCCGCCGGCGTCGCGCGGATGCCGCTGTGGCGGTTCACGCTCTTCTCGATCCTCGGCGCGGTCCCGTGGGTCATGCTCCTCGTCTGGGGCGGCATGGTCCTCGGCGACCACTGGCTCGAGGTGAAGCACACGCTGAAGGGCCTCGACTACGCCGTCGCGGCCGTCGTCCTGCTCGGCGTCGTCCTGTTCATCTGGAGGCACGTCCGCCGCCGATGACGGAGGTCCTCGAGTGGCTCCTCCGCTTCGACAGAGAGCTCTACGTCGCGATCACGAACAGCCGCGGTGACATCCTCGGCCTGATCGCGCTCAGCCTCTCTGCGTTCAACTTCAACGGCTTCGGCTGGTACGTGATCGCGTACCTCGCGTGGCGCGCTCGGCGGGGCCGGCGCGGGATCGCCGCCGCGCTCACCGTCCTGCTCGGCATGGGGACCGCGTGGTGGACGGCGGAGCTCGTGAAGCTCGCGGTCCGGCGGCAGCGTCCGTTCAACACGATCTCGGACGCGCCTGCGGTCCTCCAGTTCGAGCCGACGTCGTGGTCCTTCCCGTCCGGTGACTCCGCGCTCGCGATGGGCGCCGCCGTCGCGCTCGGCGGGGTGTACCCGGGCGTGCGCGGCCTCGCGATCCTCGTCGCGGCCGCGGTCGCCGCCTCGCGCGTCGTGGTCGGCGTGCACCACCCGCTCGACGCGCTCGCCGGCTCGCTCATCGGTGTGGCCGGCGGCCTGCTCGCGCCGCACCTCGTCGCTCGCCTGCGCCGCCTCGCGCGCTGGCGCGGGTACGTGGTCGCGCACACGCACTGGGACCGCGAGTGGTACGAGCGCTTCGAGGGCTACCGCGCGCGGCTCGTGCCCATGGTCACGAGGCTGCTCGCGCTCCTCGAGCGCGACCCCGCGTTCCGCTCGTTCACGTTCGACGGGCAGACGATCGCCATCGAGGACCACCTCGCGAAGCGGCCCGAGGACCGCCCGCGCGTGGAGGCGCTCGTCCGCGCGGACCGTCTCCTCGTCGGGCCGTGGTACGTGCTCGCCGACCTCCTCCTCGTCTCGGGGGAGTCGATCGTGCGGAACCTCCAGGAGGGCCTTCGCGTGTCCGGCGAGCTCGGGCGCGCCATGCGCGTGGCGTACGTCGCCGATCCGTTCGGACACCCCGCGCAGATGCCCCAGGTCCTGCGCGGCTTCGGCTACACGTCGTACGTCTTCGCGCGGGGCGTGGGGCGCGAGGGCGACGCGCTCGGGAGCGAGTTCTGGTGGGAGTCGCCGTCGGGGGACCGCGTGCTCGCGTGCCATCAGATCGAGCACTACAGCGGGGCGCTGCAGCTCGTCGCCGAGGGCGGCAGGGCCGTGGAGGACGTCCGGCGCCGCGTGCGCCGCACCCTGCCCGGGATCTTCCGGCGGCTCAGCCGCCACGCGTCGGGCGACGCGCTCCTGTTCATGGTCGGCGACGACCACACCGAGGCGTTCGAGCGCCTGCCCGAGGCTGTCAGCGCTGCGCGCGCGGTGCTCCCGCGGGTGGACCTGCGGATCGCCTCCCTCGAGGAGTTCGTGGACGCGGTCGGCGCTCCGGGCGGGGTCATCTCCGGCGAGATGGTGAACGGCTACTACCGGCCGATCCTGCGCGGGGTGAACTCGACCCGCGTCTGGATCAAGCAGGAGAACGCGCGCTGCGAGCGGCTCCTCCTCGAGCGGTGTGAGCCGCTCGATGCGGCCACCGGCGGCACCGCGCGCGAGGAGCTGCGATCGCTGTGGCGAACGCTCCTCGAGAACCACCCCCACGACTCGATCTGCGGCTGCTCGATCGACGACGTGCACGACGTCGACATGGCGCCGCGGTTCGCGCGCGTGCGCCGTGACGGCGAGGCGCTCTACCGCCGGCTGCTCGCCTCGCTCGCGGGGGCCGGCGGCACGCCGCTCCTGTTCGATCCGCTCCCGTGGGCGCGCGAGGCGGTCGTCGATGACGACGGAACGCCGACGCTCGTGCGCACCGCGGGCCTCGGCGTCGCTCCGCTCGTTCGGCTCGATGGCCGCTCGCCGGCCGCGACGGACGACGGCGTGCTCGAGAACGAGCACCTCCGGGTCGAGGTCGCGCTCGACGGGTCGTTCGTCGTCGCGGACCGCGCGACGGGCGTGCGGAGCGGCGTGCAGAACGCGCTCGTCGACGACGGGGACCGCGGCGACGAGTACACGTACTCGTACGCGGGCCCGACGATCCGCGCGGCCGGCCTCGCCGGCCGGCGGACCGCGCAGGTGCGCGGCGACCGCGCCACCGTCACGGTCGAGCTCGTCCTGCGCCTGCCCGCGGGCCTCCGCGCGGACCGCTTCGCGCGCGTGCGGGAGCTCGTCGACGTGCCGGTGTCCTGCCTCGTCTCGCTCGACGCGGGCGCGCGGCGCGTGGACGTGACGGTGCGCGTCCGGAACGCCGCGCGGGACCACCGGCTTCGCGCCTTCTGCGCGACCGGCACGCGGACGCTCGACCACGTCGCGGGCGCGGCGTTCGCCCTCGTGCCGCGCGCGAACCGGATCCCACGGCCCCGGCGCTGGGTCGAGCCGCCGACCGAGACGCGCTGCGCTCACGACGTCGTCGCGGTCGTCGGCGCGACGCGCGGCCTCGCCGTGGGGCTCGACGGGGTCCGCGAGTACGCGGTGCTCGACGACGGGCGCACGATCGCCGTGACGCTGTTCCGCGCCGTCGGCTGGCTCTCGCGCGGAGACCTGCCGGAGCGGCGCGGGCACGCGGGGCCCGCGCTCGAGACGCCGAGCGCGCAGTGTCCGGGCGACCTCGAGCTCCGCTACTGCGTCGTCCCCATCGGTCCCGACCACGATCTCGTGCGGGCCCGCCGCGAGGTCCGCGGATCCCTCTCGCCACCGCTCGCCGCGCGAGGCGCGCAGGCGGTGGCACCGCTCCTCGCGCTCGACCGGGCCTCCCCGATCGAGCTCTCGTCGCTCCGGTCCGCGCCCGGCGGCGCCCTGGTGCTCCGGCTCGTGAACCCGACCCGCGAGGAGGCGACCACGACGGTGACGTTCTCGCGGCCGGTCGCCGCGTCGCGTCCCGCCGACCTGCGCGAGGGCGAGCCCGCGCTCGGGAACACCGCGCTCGAGGTCATCCGCACTGCCGCTCCGCTCGAGACCGACGGTGCGATGGTCACCGCCCGGCTCGCGCCGTACGAGATCGGCACCTGGCTGGTGACGCTCTCCGGCTAGGGCCGTCGCCACAAGAGGCGACCGGCCGTCGCCACAAGTGGCGACACCCAAAGACGCGCTCCTTGTGGTGAGA
>DASSSF010000008.1:0-2304 GCA_035708565.1 Candidatus Limnocylindria bacterium | reverse complement strand
GTCCGCACCTCGAGCGGCCGGCCGCCGCCCTGGAACGTCGCCGCGCGCATCGTCGCCGGGAGCGCGTCGAGCTCGGGCACCCACACGGGCGCGGCACCGCTCATGGGCGGGACGCTACGGACGCATCATGTCGATCCGCTGTCAGCCTGAGCGGCGCGGCGCGCGTGCGGCAGCGCGGCGCCGGTCAGCGGGCCGCCTCGACCCTCACGCTCCGCGTCGCCGCGACGAGGGGAGCTTCGACGAGGCGCCACGCGAGCACGTACTCGCCCGGCGGCAGATCCTCGGGAAGCGAGAGTCGCAGCGCGTACGTGTCGGCGATCCCGGGCGCGACGCGCGGTGCGCACGCGAGGCGCGCCCGGACCTCGGCGGCCGGGCCGTCCGGGCCGGTGAGCGCCGCCTGGTACGCGGCGCACTCGCCCACCGCCCCCGGAGCTGCGTCGGTGACCGTGACCGCATAGCGGAGCTCCGTGCCCGGCGCCGCCAGGCGCGGCGCGGCGAGGGCGACGCGCGCCGCGGCGAACGCGCCGTGCGGCCGCGGCTCGAGGTCGGGGGTCGCGAAGGCCGGCGCGCCGGCCACGAGAGTGGCAAGGGCGGCGGCGAACGCGGCGGTCGCGAGGAGCGTGAAGCGGACGGGCGTCAGGCGGGCGGGGGCGCGGGAGCGCGCGGACCCGGCGTCGGCGCGGTGGAGCGCGAGGAGCTGCGTGCTGTGCACCATCCGTTCCTTCCTTCCCATTGGACGTGCCCTGAAGCGCCCTGGTGCGTCGTCCGGGCGACACTCGGCACGTTCATCGCGTCACGCGCCGCTCCGGCGCGACGTGGCCCGCGGCCGGAGCCCGGCCGATCCGCGTAGGGTCGCTCCGGTGACGGAGACGCTGCTGGTCCTGCGCCTCGTCCACATCGCGTCGGTGATCCTCGCCCTCGGGACGAATCTCACGTTCCCCCTCTGGGTCCGCGCGGGCGAGCGCGACCCCGCGCACCTCCCGTTCGTCCTCCGCCGCGTGAGGCTCCTCGACCGCTTCGTCGCGATCCCGGGGTACGCCCTCGCGGCGCTCTCGGGCCTCGCGCTCGCTCTCGTCGGCGGGATCCCGCTGACCTCGCTCTGGCTGTCGCTCTCGATCGCGATCTACGTGCTGATCGCGCTCCTCGGCTTCGGCGCGTACCGCCCCGTCTCCCGCGCGCGCCTCGCGGCCCTCGAGCGCGGCGGGCCGGCGGATCCGGCGTACCTCGCGGCTCGCGGCCGCGCGCGGATGCTCGACGCGGTCGTGATCGGCGGCGTCCTCGCGATCCTCGGCCTCATGGTCGCGAAGCCGCTGTAGCGGTCAGGGGGCGATCGAGGCCCTGACCATCGGGTAGACGGCCCCCGCGAACCGGACGAACTCCCGCGCCAAGGCGAGCGGGGACGCGCCGCTCTTCGCCGGATCGAGATGGCGGAACGCCGTGAGCTCCGTGTAGCGCGCGCCCTCCCGGCCCGCGAGCGAGTCGCGCAGCGCGCGCGACTCGCTGACGGGGATCACGTGGTCGTCGCGGTCGTGGACGATCGCCACGAGCGGTGCGCGGATGCCGGTGACGTGCGTCAGAGGCGACATGGCGTCGAGGCGCTCGCGCAGCGGCGCCGGAAGCCCGCGGAGCGCGGCGTCCGCTCCTTCGACGTCGAGCGCGGTGAGCAGCGGCAGGATCGCCTTCGCCGTCTCCGACCTCGCCTCGACGGACACCCGCTCGCGCCGCTCGGCGCAGGCGTCACGCAGCGCGGCTCGCTCGTCGCCCTCGACGAGCGAGGTGATCGAGCGGACGTACACCCTGCGCGTGAGCTGATCGACGTCCCAGGGCTCGCGCGTGCCGTCCCGCGCTCGCGAGGCGCTCGCGATATCGCGCGCGAACGTCCACATCGATGAGTACGGCGCGTAGGTGAGAACGAACCGCACGCGGTCGCGGATCCGCGGGCGCGACGCCGCGATCAGCGCGACGGCCCCGCCGACGCATGCACCGAGGAGGCCGCTCCGCGCGGGATCGATGTCCGCACGCGCGAGGAGCGCCTCGAAGGCGGAGCCGATGTCGTCGGCGTCTTCCGGTTCGATGCGGAGGTCGCGCATCGCCGGGGACCAGTGGAGGAGCACCGCGAGACCGGCGCGCGCGAGCGCCTCGCCAAGGCGCGGCACCTGGGGGTGCTCGACACCGAAGGGGACGACGCCGAGGCAGACCACGACGCCCGGATGCGGCCCCCGCGCCGACGGGCGGTAGAGCTGCGCCTCCGCCGTGCCGTGCCGTGTCGCGTAGGCGACCCGATCGACGACCGGACGAGGTGTG
>DASSSF010000007.1:0-16206 GCA_035708565.1 Candidatus Limnocylindria bacterium | reverse complement strand
CGTGGTCGCGCGTCCGCCGAGGTCCGGTGTCCGCGGCCCCGAGCGCGCGACGGTCTCGAGCGCGCGCATGACGAGCGCCGCCGCGTCGCGGTCGCCGAGGTGCTCGAGCATGAGCGCGCCCGCCCACACCGTCGCGAGCGGGTCGGCGACGCCCTTCCCCGCGATGTCCGGCGCCGAGCCGTGCACGGGCTCGAAGAGCGACGGGCGCCGCCGCGTCGGGTCGAGGTTCGCGGACGCGGCGATCCCGAGCGAGCCCTGGAGCGCGCCGCCGAGGTCGGTGAGGATGTCGCCGTAGAGGTTGCTCGCGACGCACACGTCGAGCGACGCGGGGTGCGTGACCATGCGCGCCGCCATCGCGTCGACGAGGTACGAGGCGCACTCCACGTCGGGGTGCTCCGCTGCGACCTCCCGCACGACCTCGTCCCACAGGACCGCGGTGTGCTGGATCGCGTTCGACTTCGTGACGCTCGCGACCTTGCGGCGCCGCTCGCGCGCGCGGTCGAACGCGTAGCGCGCCACGCGCTCGACGCCTCGCCGGGAGTAGACCGAGGTCTGCATCGCGACCTCGTCGGGCGTGCCGCGGTGGAAGCGGCCGCCGATGCCCGAGTACTCGCCCTCGGTGTTCTCGCGGATGAAGAGCATGTCGATCGTCTCCGGCGAGCCGTTCCGGAGCGGCGACGGGATCCCGTCGAGGGCGCGGATCGGCCGGAGGTTCACGTAGAGGTCGAAGGCCTGGCGGATGGGCAGGAGCAGTCCCCACAGGCTCACGTGGTCGGGCACGCCGGGGAACCCGACCGCGCCGAGGAAGATCGCGTCGTGCTGCTCGAGGATCCGGAGCCCGTCCGCCGGCATCATCGTTCCGGCCGCGAGGTAGCGCTCGCATGACCAGTCGAGGTCGGTCACGACGAACGCCGAGCGGCCCGTGATCTCGCCCGCGCGGCGGACGACGGCGAGGCCGGCCGGCACCACCTCGCGGCCGATCCCATCGCCCGGGATGACGGCGAGGCGGTGGGTCGTCATGCGCGTCGCAGGCTATTGCATCGAGGCGCGGTGCCATACTCCGCGCAGATGGCGACGGTCACGTTCGACCACGTCTGGAAGAAGTTCGGCGACGTCGTCGCGGTCAAGGACTTCTCGCTCGAGGTCCGCGACGGGGAGTTCCTCGTGCTCGTGGGGCCGTCGGGGTGCGGCAAGACGACCGCGCTCCGGATGGTCGCCGGGCTCGAGGAGCAGACGAGCGGGGACATCCGCATCGGCGACCGCATCGTGAACGACGTCGCGCCGAAGGACCGCGACATCGCGATGGTCTTCCAGAACTACGCGCTCTACCCGCACATGAAGGTGTACGAGAACCTCGCCTTCGGCCTCAAGCTCCGCGGCGTCCCGAAGGCCGAGATCGATCGGCGCGTGAAGCAGGTGAGCGAGATGCTCGGCCTCGCTCAGCTCCTGGAGCGGAAGCCGAAGGAGCTCTCCGGCGGCCAGCGCCAGCGCGTCGCGCTCGGTCGCGCGATCGCGCGCGAGCCGAAGGTGTTCCTCATGGACGAGCCGCTCTCGAACCTCGACGCCGCGCTCCGCGTGCAGACGCGGGCCGAGCTCGAGAAGCTGCACCAGCGGCTGCGCACGACGACGATCTACGTGACCCACGATCAGGTCGAGGCGATGACGATGGGTGACCGCATCGCCGTGATGAAGGAGGGCCTGCTGCAGCAGGTCGGCTCGCCCGAGGAGCTGCACAACGAGCCCGCGAACCTGTTCGTCGCGAGCTTCATCGGATCTCCCGCGATGAACTTCTTCCCCGCGAAGGTGATGGAGGAGGGCGGCCGCACCTACGCGGACGCGGGGTTCGTCCGCGTGCCGCTCGCGGCGAGCACGCGGCGGCCGTCGGGCCGCGACGTCGTCGTGGGCATCCGGCCGGAGGACATCAACACCACCCTCGATGAGGCGCACGCGCCCGTGTCGACGCATGTAGAGGTCGTCGAGTTCCTCGGCAGCGAGTTCCAGCTCCATCTCCGGGCCAACGGCAGCGGTACCTTCGTCGCGCGTGTGCCGACGGACACACGCACGCAACCCGGCGCGGACCTGCGCGTTGGATTCGATACAAGGAAGGTGCACGTGTTCGACAAGCAGACCGAAGAGGCGCTCTCATGACCCTGCGCGGGTCGATCGCGTCGTTCCCGCTCGAGACCATCGTCCAGCTCATCGCGGCGACCGCGAAGACGGGCCAGCTGGACGTGCGCTCGGGAAGCGAGGGCGGTGCGCTCGGCTTCGCGGACGGCCGGCTCGTGTCGGCCGTCGCCGGCAACGACGTCGGCGACGCCGCGCTCGGCGCGATCTTCACGATCGCCGACGGCGACTTCGACTTCCAGCCGTGGGGCGACGCGCCGGGATCGAACCTGACCGGCGACCTCAACGAGCTCCTCGACCGCGCCGTCGAGCAGCGCGACAAGATCGTCGCCGACCGCACGGTGATCCCCGACGACCGCATGCGCTTCCGTCTCTCGGACCGCGCGGCGCAATCCGGCGAGGTGAGGCTGTCGTCGGATCAGTGGCGCACGCTCCTCGCCGTGAACGGCGAGCGCGACGTGAACCAGATCGCGGGCGAGCTCAACGCCGGGCGCCTCGCGACGCTCGCGACGCTCGCCGAGCTCGTGCGCGGCGGGATCATCGAGGTGCTCGAGCCGTCGCCCGAGCCGCCCGCCGAGCCCGAGCCCACCGGACCGTCGCGGGGCTCGGAGACGCCGACGTCGTCATTCGGCCGGGCGGCCGCGGCGCCGCCCGCGGAGACGACGCGCTCGTGGGACACGACGCAGCCGGCCGAGCCCGCGCGGGCCCGGCCCGACGTGGAGCCCATGGCGCCGTGGCAGCCGCCGGCCGAGCCCGAGTCGCCGCGCTCGTGGGAGGAGGTCCGTTCCGAGCCCATCGCGCCGTGGCAGCCACCGGCCGAGCCCGAGACGCCGCGATCGTGGGACACGCCAGCGACCGACACACCCCCTTGGGACACGCCCGCGACCGAGCCGGAGATGCCCCGCTCCTGGGATACGCCGGCCGCATCCTGGCAGCCACCCGCCACCGAAACGCCGGCGCCGCGCTGGGAGGAGACGCCCGCGGCCGAGACGCCCGCCCCCGCATCCGATAAGTGGTGGGAGCGCCCCGGCTCCGCCGCCTGGGAGCGCCCGACCGAGCTCGCGCCCGAACCGGAGGCGCCCGCCGCCCCGGCCTTCGAGCCCGAGCCCGCTCGAGCGCCCGAGCCCGCGCGCGACGCGGACGACCGGCTCTCCGCGCTGTCCGGCCTCTTCGGCGGAGCCGCACAGCCCGCACCGCCCGCGTGGCAGCCGCCGCCTCCGCCGCCGCCCGCCGCCGAGCCGGTCGTCGCTCCGCTCGAGCCGCGCCCCGCGGCCCCCGAGGAGCCGAAGAAGAAGGGCGGGCTCTTCGGCGGCCTCTTCAGGTCGAAGCCGGAGCAGCCCGCGCCCGCCGCGCCGTCGCCGATCGGCGCGACCCACGTAGCGGACCGCTGCGGGAGGCTCGCCGCGTTCGCGAACGCGCTGCTCGACGAGTACAACAGCGGCTCCTACGGGAAGGGCCGCATCGACGACCGCATCGCGAACCTCCTCATGCGCGTGGACGAGCAGGCCGACCCGATCGACCGGCCGCTCCCGATCGTCGACGACCGCATCGACGCGAGCGCGCTCGACCGCGCGAAGATGCCGGACCGCCAGGTCGCGCCCTACCTCGCGCTCCTCGTGACCCAGATCTACGAGGACGCCGAGCGCACGTTCGGCAAGGACAAGGCGAGGCAGGGGTACCGCAACGTGCGCCAGCAGGTCCTCGGCGGCGACACCGCGACGCTCGGCACCGACCTTTCGCTCCCGCGCGTCTAGCGCGTGCCCGCGTACCTCGGCCTGGACCTCGGCGGCACGCAGATCCGCTCGCTCGTCGCCGAGGCCGGCGAGCGCCCGCGCGTCCTCGCGCGCGACACGCGGCCGACGCCGCGCACCGGACCGGACGACGTCGTCGCGCAGATCGCCGCGAGCGCACGCCGCTCGATGAGCGACGCTGGCCTCACGACCTCGGACGTGATCGCGGGGTGCTGCTCGGCGCCGGGCCCGCTCGACCACCGCACCGGGATCGTGCACCAGGCGCCCAACCTCGTCGGCATGGTCGAGTTCCCGCTCGCCGACCGGCTGTCGCGCGCGCTCGACGGGACGCGCGTCTACGTCGATCACGACACGAAGGTCGCCGCCATCGGCGAGGGCCTCGTCGGCGCCGCGATCGGCGTCCACGACTTCGTGTACGTCACGGTGTCGACGGGCATCGGCGGCGCGGTCGTGAACGCGGGCCGGCTCCTGCGGGGGGTCGGAGGCACGGCCGGCGAGATCGGCCACTGGCCCGTCGCGCTCGAGGGCCCGCGCTGCGGCTGCGGCTCGTACGGGTGCGTCGAATCGTTCGCGAGCGGCGGCGACCTCGCCGCGCAGTTCGGCACGCCGTCCGCCGAAGCGGTGTTCGCGGCCGCGGAGCGCGGCGATCGCCGCGCCGTGACGCTCGTCGAGCGGGCCGCGGCCGCCCTCGAGGCGCTCGGGATCGGCCTCGTGAACGTCTTCAACCCGTCGCTCATCGTCGTCGGCGGCTCGGTCGCGCAGCACCAGCCCGAGCACGTGCTGGGCTCGATGCGCCGGGGCATCGCGACCCGCGCGTTCCGCGTTCCGGCGCAGCAGGTGCACATCGTGCCGCCGGCCCTCGGGGCGGACGTGAGCCTCGTCGGAGCGGTCCTCGCCGCGCGCGAGCGCGCCGCCGGCCGCGGCGAATGGTTCCTCTAGCATCACCTGAGACACCGCAGGGGAGTTCTGACATGACGAAGGTCGCCATCAACGGTTTCGGCCGCATCGGCCGCCAGTTCCTCAAGGCCGCGCTCGAGCGCCAGCCGGAGCTCGACATCGTCGCGGTCAACGACCTCGCGGATCCGCAGATGAACGCGTTCCTCTTCAAGCACGACACGAATTACGGGAACTTCGCGGGCGAGGTCTCGGCGACCGCCGACGCGCTCGTCATAGATGGGCGCCGCATCAAGGTCGTCCAGGAGAAGGACCCGGCGAAGCTCCCGTGGAAGGACCTCGGCGTCGACATCGTCGTCGAGTGCACGGGCTTCTTCACCGACGCGACGAAGGCGAAGGCGCACCTCGACGCGGGCGCGAAGTACGTGATCATCTCCGCGCCGGCGAAGAACGAGGACAAGACCATCGTGCTCGGCGTGAACGAGAAGGAGTTCGACCCGGAGAAGCACCACATCATCTCGAACGCGTCGTGCACCACGAACGGCCTCGCCCCGGTGGCGAAGGTGCTCAACGACGAGTTCGGCATCGAGAAGGGCTTCCTCACGACCGTCCACTCGTACACGAACTCGCAGCGCGTCCTCGACACGGTCGCGAAGGACCCGCGCGACGCTCGCGCGGCGGCGGAGAACATCATCCCGAGCGAGACCGGCGCCGCGAAGGCGGTCGCGCTCGTCATCCCCGAGCTCAAGGGGAAGTTCACCGGCATGGCGTTCCGCGTGCCGACGCCCACCGTCTCCGTCGTGGACTTCGTCGCGACGCTCAAGCGGAAGGTGACGAAGGACGAGGTGAACGGCGCGTTCAAGCGCGCCGCGGCGGGGCCGCTCAAGGGGATCATGGCCTACACCGAGGAGCCGCTCGTCTCGAGCGACCTCAAGGGCGACGACCACTCGACCATCGTGAGCGGCATCGACACGATCGTGCTGGACGAGATGGTCAAGGTGATCGCCTGGTACGACAACGAGTGGGGCTACGCGTGCCGGCTCGCCGACATCGCCGCGTACGTGGGCTCCAAGATCCGCCAGCCCGCCGCCGTGGCCTAAGCCCTTGCGCACCATCCGCGACGCGGAGCTGCGCGGGAAGCGCGTCCTCGTGCGCGTCGACTTCAACGTGCCCCTCCGGGACGGGAAGGTCGAGGACGACACGCGGATCCGCGCCGCGCTCCCGACGATCCGCGCCATCCGCGAGAAGGGCGCGAAGGCGATCGCGCTCTCGTCGCACCTGGGGCGGCCCAAGGGTCCCGACCCCGAGCTGAGCCTCGCGCCGGTCGCGGCGCGCCTCGCGGAGCTGCTCGGCGAGCCCGTGCGCTTCGTGCCCGAGAGCGTGCCGGCCGCGGTCCCCGACGGGATCTCCCTCCTCGAGAACTCGCGCTTCCACCCGGAGGAGGAGAAGAACGATCCCGCGTTCGCGAAGCGCCTCGCCGCGCCGTTCGACCTCTTCGTGAACGACGCGTTCGGCGCGGCGCATCGCGCGCACGCGTCGACGGAGGGCGTCGCGCGCGTGCTCCCGGCGTACGCGGGCTTCCTCCTCGAGAAGGAGGTCGCGACGCTGCGGCGCCTGCTCGACTCGCCCGAGCGCCCGTTCCTCGCGATCGTCGGCGGCGCCAAGGTGTCGAGCAAGATCGACGTGCTGAAGGCGCTCATCGCGAAGGCCGACACCGTCGCCATCGGCGGCGGCATGGCGAATACCTTCCTCGGGGCGCAGGGACAGGACGTGAAGGCGTCGCTCTCCGAGCCCGACAAGGAGGACGACGCCCGCGAGATCCTGGCGGCCGCGAAGGCGCGCGGCGTCGAGGTGCTGCTGCCGGACGACGTGCGCTGGAAGGACGACAGGATCCTCGACATCGGCCCGGGTACGGCCGCGCGCTACACGGCGGCGATCGCGAAGGCCAGGACGATCTTCTGGAACGGGCCGATGGGGATGTTCGAGGATCCCGAGTACGCCGGCGGCACCGAGGCGATCGCGAAGGCCATGGCGGCGGCGAAGGCCACCACGGTCGTCGGCGGCGGCGAGTCGGTGCAGGCCGTCGAGCAGCTCGGCCTCGCCGACCGGATGACGCACGTCTCCACCGGCGGCGGCGCGTCGCTCGAGCTCATCGAAGGAAAGACGCTGCCGGGCGTCGCGGCGATCCCCGCTTGAGCGAGACGACGATCGAGCGCATCCGCGCTCGCGAGGTGCTCGACTCGCGCGGCGATCCGACCGTCGCGGTCGACGTGTTCCTCGAGGGCGGCGCGCGCGGTACGGCGATGGTGCCGTCGGGCGCGTCGACCGGCGCGCACGAGGCCGTCGAGCTGCGCGACGGCGAGAAGCGCTACCGCGGGAAGGGCGTGATGCGCGCCGTCGGCAACGTCGACGACGTCATCGCGCCGGAGCTCATTGGCGAGGACGCGTCCGACCAGTCGGCGATCGACCGGATGCTGCGGGAGCTGGACGGCACCGAGAACAAGTCGAAGCTCGGCGCGAACGCGATCCTCGGCGTGTCGCTCGCGTGCGCGCGCGCCGCCGCGACCGCGGTGGGCCTTCCGCTCTACCGCTACCTCGGCGGGCCGCTCGCGCGGACGCTGCCCGTGCCGCTGATGAACGTGCTCAACGGCGGCAGGCACGCGACGGACAGCGCCGACATGCAGGAGTACATGATCGCGCCGGTCGGCCCCACGACGTTCCGCGAGGCCCTGCGCGCCGGCGCGGAGGTGTTCCACGCTCTGCGGAAGCTCCTCCACGAGAAGGGCATGGGCACCGGCGTCGGCGACGAGGGCGGCTTCGCGCCGTCGGGCCTGCGCACGAACGAGCAGCCCATCGAGCTCGTCCTCGCCGCGATCGAGAAGGCCGGCTACCGGCCGGGCGAGGACATCGCGCTCGCGCTCGACCCTGCCGCCACGGAGCTGTACGAGAACGAGGCGTACCACCTGCGGCGGGAGGAGCGGGCGCTCACGTCGGACGAGATGATCGAGCTCTACGAGTCGTGGCGCGCGAAGTACCCGCTCGTCTCCGTCGAGGACGGGCTCGCGGAGGACGACTGGGCGGGGTGGGGCAGGCTCACGGAGCGGCTCGGCGACCGGCTCCAGCTCGTGGGCGACGACCTCTTCGTGACGAACGTCGAGCGCATCCGCACCGGCGTCGGCACGGGCGTCGCGAACGCCGTGCTCATCAAGCTCAACCAGATCGGCACGCTGTCCGAGACGATCGAGGCGGTCGAGTACGCGCACCGCTCCGGGTACGCCGCGGTCATCTCGCACCGCTCGGGCGAGACCGAGGACACGACGATCGCGGACCTTGCCGTCGCGCTCAACACCGGCCAGATCAAGACGGGGTCGCTGTCACGGAGCGAGCGCGTCGCCAAGTACAACCGCCTCATGGAGATCGAGCTCGAGCTCGGGGACGCCGCGCGCTACCCGGGCCGCGACGCCTTCCCGCGCTCCGCCCGCGGCTAGGCGGCGGCGGGAGAGGTCGCGATGAGCTGCCGCAGGACCATCGGCAGCACGCCGCCGTTCCGCATGTAGTCGAGGTCCACCGGGTCGTCGACGCGGGCGATCGCGTCGAACCGCACCGTCTCGCCGCCGGCTCGCTTCGCCTCCACGTGGAGGATCGCCTTCGGCGCGAGCGCGCCGAGCCCGCGGATCGTGAACGCCTCTTCTCCGGTCAGACCGAGCGACGCGGCCGACCGGCCCGGCTGGAACTGGAGCGGGAGGATGCCCATGCCGACGAGGTTGGAGCGGTGGATCCGCTCGAAAGACTCCGCGATCACCGCGCGCACGCCGAGCAGGAGCGGGCCCTTGGCGGCCCAGTCGCGCGAGCTGCCCGAGCCGTACTCCTTCCCCGCGATGACCACGAGCGGCGTGCCCTCCTTCTGGTAGCGCAGGGAGGCGTCGAAGATCGTCATCTCCTCGCCCGACGGCAGGTGACGCGTCCACCAGCCCTCGCGCTGCACGAGCGCGTTCCGCAGCCGGATGTTGGCGAACGTGCCGCGCACGAGGACCTCGTGGTTGCCGCGCCGCGTGCCGTACTGGTTGAAGTCGAGCGGCTTCACGCCCTGGGCGACGAGGTACTGGCCGGCGGGGCTCGCCGCGGGGATCGAGCCCGCGGGTGAGATGTGGTCCGTCGTGACCGACTCGCCGAGCACGGCGAGCGCGCGCGCGCCCACGATGTCCCCGATATCGCGGACCGCGCCCAGCTCCTGGAAGAACGGCGGCTCCTTCACGTAGGTGGAGGCGGGGTCCCACTCGTACATGAGCCCGGTCGGTGCCGGCATCTCCTTCCAGAAGCGGTCGCCCTCGAGGATGCGGCCGTACTCCGTCTCGAACATCTCCTCGGTGATCGCCGAGCCGATGAGCGTGCTCACCTCGTCTGGCGTCGGCCAGATGTCCTTGAGGTAGACGGGCGCGCCGTCGCTGCCGGTGCCGATCGGGTCGCGCGAGAGATCCGTCTCGACCGTGCCCGCGAGCGCGTACGCGACGACGAGCGGCGGCGACGCGAGGTACGAGGACCGTACGAGCGGATGGATGCGGCCCTCGAAGTTGCGGTTGCCCGAGAGCACGGCGACCGCGTTGAGCTCGCGGTCCTTGATCTCCTGCTCGATCTCCGGCGTCGCGAGCGGACCGCTGTTCCCGATGCAAACGGTACAACCGTAGCCAACGAGGAAGAAGCCGAGCTTGTCGAGGTACGGCGTGAGCCCGGCCTTGTCGAGGTAGCGCGTGACGACGCGCGATCCCGGAGCGAGCGTCGTCTTCACGTGCCGCTTCACCGTGAGCCCGCGCTCCACGGCCTTCTTCGCGAGGAGGCCTGCCGCGATCATCACGGACGGGTTCGAGGTGTTCGTGCACGACGTGATCGCGGCGAGCACCACCGATCCGTTCTCCACGCCGCCCTCGCCGGGCGCGCGCTTCGCCACGGTGGCGGTCGCCGCCGTCGCGGGCGCGACCTGCGTCTGCGCCGCGTCGTTGAGCGGCTTCGGCCCCTCGGTCAGGCCGGGAGGCGTGATCCCCTTCGTCGGCTTCGGCCCGACGAACGAGGCCCACACGTTGGGCAGCTCGACGCGGTCCTGCGGCCGCTTCGGTCCGGCGACGCTCGGCCGGATCGTCGCGAGGTCCACCTCGATCGTCTCGTCGAAGCGCGGCGCGGGCGCGCCGTCGACCCGGAACATCCCCTGCGCCTTCGTGTAGCGCTCGACGAGATCGATGAGATCGCCGCGTCCGGTCTGCTTCAGGTAGCGGAGCGTCTGCGCGTCGACGGGGAAGTACGCCGCGGTCGCGCCGTACTCGGGGCACATGTTCGACACCGTCGCGCGGTCCGCGACCGTGAGCGTCGAGAGGCCGTCGCCGGCGAACTCCACGAACTTGTTCACGACGCCGTGCTTCCGCATCGTCTCCGTGAGCGTCAGCACGAGGTCGGTGGCGGTCGTGCCCACCGGGAGCGCGCCCGTGAGGCGCACGCCGACGACGACCGGCCACGGCAGGTACGTCGGCTGGCCGAGCATCGCGGCCTCGGCCTCGATCCCGCCCACGCCCCAGCCGAGGACGCCGAGCCCATTGACCATCGTCGTGTGCGAGTCGGCGCCGAAGAGCGTGTCCGGCAGCGCGACGCCCTCGCGCACCTGCACGACGCGCGAGAGCCGCTCGAGGTTCACCTGGTGGCAGATGCCCGCGCCCGGCGGCACGACGTTGAATCCCTTGAACGCCTGGCCCGCCCAGCGGAGCAGCGCGTAGCGCTCGCGGTTGCGCTCGTACTCGCGCTCGAGGTTCCGCTCGTACACGTCCTTCGCGCCGAAGAAGTCGGCCTGGACCGAGTGGTCGATGATCAGGTCGACGGGAACGAGGGGCTCGATCCGCGCCGGGTCCTTGCCCGCGCGCCGCATCGCCGCGCGCATCGCCGCGAGGTCGACCGCCGCGGGCACGCCGGTGAAGTCCTGTAGGAGGATGCGCGCCGGGCGGAAGGGGACCGACGTCCCGGGCGGTGGCGCGGCCGGGTAGCGGAGCAGCGCCTCCACGTCCCGCTCCGTCGCGCCGCCCTGCGCGGCCGCGCGCACGAGGCCCTCGAGGAGCACCTTGACGGTCATCGGGAGCGCGTCGGTGCCGAGCTCCCGGATGGGGAAGTACGAGAGGCCGGTGCCGTCGAGGGGACGGAGCTCGGGGAGGCGGTCCGTGGCTAGCTCTTCTTCGCCTTCGCCGCGGCCTTCGCGAGCCGGCTCTTGCGGCGCGCTGCCGCGTTCCTGTGGATCGCGCCCCGCTTCGCGGCGCGGTCGAGCGCGCTCTGCGCCTCGGCGAGGACCTCGCCGACCTGGTCGCCACCCTGGGCGATGGTCTCGCGCGCCCGGCGGACCGCCGTGCGCGCGGCGGAGCGGCCCTTCTGCTTCGTCGCGGTCCGGCGGACCGTCTGCCGCACGCGCTTGAGGGACGAGCGCTTCTTCTTCGCTGCCATACGCCGAGAACGATAGCGCCGACGGCGTCCCTATGCTGCGCGCGCAGTGCAGATGTCCGTCGCGCGCGCGTCGGTGATCATGATCGTCACGCTCGTCGCGAGCCGCTTCCTCGGCTGGCTGCGGCTCTCGGTCATCGGCGCGCAGTACGCGGGCGATCCGGCCGAGCTCGACGCGTTCTGGGCCGCCTTCCGGATCCCCGACACGCTCTTCAACCTGCTGGTCGCGGGCGCCCTCGCGTCGGCGTTCATACCCGTCTTCGCCGGCTACCTCGCGAAGGAGCGCGAGGAGGAGGGCTGGCACGTCGCGTCGTCGTTCATGAACACGATGCTCGTCGCCCTCGTCGCGTTCTCGGCCGTCATGTGGCTCCTGGCGCCGCTCCTCGTGCCGGCGATGGTGTACGGGTTCACGCCGGACCAGCAGGCGCTCACGGTGGACCTCACGCGCGTCATGCTGCTGTCCCCGATCTTCATGGGGCTCTCGTCGCTCCTCACGGGGATCCTCCAGTCGTACCGGCAGTTCCTCGCGAGCGCGATCTCGCCGCTCGTCTACAACGCCGTGATCATCCTCTTCGCGCTCTTCGCCGGGCCGTTCCTCGGCATCACGGCCCTCGCGTGGGGCGTCGTGGCAGGCGCGCTCATGATGTTCCTCGTCCAGGTGCCGGAGCTGACGTTCCGGCGCACCCGCTACACGCTCAGCCTCGACATCCGGCACCCCGGCGTGCGCGAGATCGTCAGCCTCGCGATCCCGCGCAGCATCGCGCTCCTCGCCGTGCAGGCCGTGTTCATCGTCGACACGGTCCTCGCCTCCGGGATGACGCGGGGCTCGCTCACGGCGCTCCAGTACGCGTTCCAGCTCCTGCTCCTGCCCATGGGCGTCTTCTCGATCGCGATCTCCGCGGCGGTGTTCCCGGCGCTCTCGCGCTACGCGTCGCTCGGCCAGGAGATGCGGCTCCGGCTCGCGCTCCAGCAGGCGATCCGCTGGATCCTCTTCCTCACGGTCCCGACGGCGATCGTGATGATCGTGCTCCGCCGGCCGATCGTGCACCTGCTCTTCCAGTACGGCGAGTTCGGACCACCGTTCCGCGAGGCGGTCGCGGCCGCGTTCCTCATGTACTCGCTCGGGCTCGTCGGGCACGCGCTCGTGCAGATCCTCGCGCGGGCGTACTACGCGACCAAGGACACGCAGACGCCGCTCGCGCTCACCCTCATCTCGATCGGCATCAACATCGTGCTCGCGGTCATCCTCGCGCCGGTGATGGGGATCAACGGGCTCGCCCTCGCGAACGCCGTCGCGACGGTCGCCGAGGCCGTCCTCCTGTTCACGCTCCTCGCCGAGCGTGCGCGCCTGCGGCTGACCGGGATCGGGTTCGCGATGATGAAGGTCCTCGCGGCGTCCTTCGCGATGGGCATCGCGATGTACCTCTTCATCCGCGCGACGAACGTGACCGTGGACCTCGAGCAGACCAAGCTCGGCCTCTTCGTGCAGACGGCGATCGCCACGGCGGTGGGGGGAGCGGTGTACCTCGTGCTGAGCCGCGCGCTCGCCTCGACGGAGCTCGCGGAGATCGTCGCCGTGGTCCGCGAGCGGCTCGGCCGGGGAGGCGGGTCAGGGTCCGCCTCCCCGGCCTAGGGGGTCGGGGGGAAGCTACTTACCCAGGAGCCTGTCGAGCTCCGCGCGGTACTGGTCGGCCTGGTGCTGGTAGTCCCGCGCGAGGCGCTCCCACTCGTCGGCCTGGCGCTGCATCTCCGCGGCCTTCGCGAGGTAGCGGTCGCGCTCGTAGCCGCTCTTCTCGCCGGCGATGCGGAGGTGCTCCGCCGCCTGCGCCTCGGCTTCGTCGTGCTTGCCCATCTTGTACGCCGCGGTGGACTCGAGCTCGCGGATCTTCGCCTCGAGCTTGCTGACCTTCGCGGCGACGTCCGAGCTCACGGTCCTCATGAGCGTCTCGAGCTCGGCCGTGAGCGCCGTCCGCTCCTGCTCGTACTTGAAGAACCAGTCCGCGGCCGCGTCGGTCGCGCGCTGCGCGTCGGCGACCTCACGGGCGAGGCGGTCGCGGTCGGGGCCGGTCGCGGTCGCGAGCCGCTCGCGGAGCGCCCTCAGCTGCGCGTCCGCGGCTTCCCACTGCGCGCGGTGGAACTCGATGAGCTCCTCGAGCGACCCGAGGCGGTTCTTGATGAACTCCTTGCGCTTCGCGAGGTCGAGCGAGACCTTCTGGAGGTCCTTCTGCTGCGCCGCCTTCTGCTTCTCCTTCTCGGCGATGCGGCGCGCCTCTTCGGCCTTCCGGCGCTCCTTCTCGGCGGCCCTGCGTTGCTCGTCGGCCTTGCGCTCGGCGTCGAGGCGCTCCTTCTCCTCGCGAGCGGCCTTCTCCTTCTGCTCCCTCTCTGCCTGCTCCGCGGCCTTGCGCTCCTCGCGGATCCGTTCCGCGGTCTCGCGCGCCATGTCGCGGATCTCGCGAACGAACGAGTGCAGCTCCTTCATCCCCTGGCGGCAGTCGTCGCTCGACGCCTTCGGGCCCGAGCAGAGGCCCCGCAGGTTCTGCAGCGCGAGGCGGTACTCCGCCAGCGCCGCCTTGAAGATCCCGATCGCCTCGGCCTGTTCCGCGTTGCCGTCGTTCTCGGCGGCCGCGGGCGTCGACGCTCCGATGAGCGCCACCGCGACAAGGGTCGCGAGGATCGCGGTGCGTCGGATCGACACGTTTCCCACCTCCCGGCTCGCTGCCATCGGTGATAACGGCCGACCGAGCGAACGGTGATCCCCTGGCGGTCCCGGAACGCGGTAGGACCTTCACCGGGACCTGTGAGCCGCGATCCGTTCCGGGTGTGATGGCGGCCACAAGCCCCTAGCCTTTGCCCGATGTCCGACCCGCAGGCGCGCATCCGCAACTTCTGCGTCATCGCGCACGTCGACCACGGCAAGACGACGCTCTCCGACCGCCTCCTTGAGCTGACGAACACCGTCAGCAAGCGAGAGATGCGCGACCAGCTCCTCGACTCGATGGAGCTCGAGCGCGAGAAGGGCATCACGATCAAGGCGCGCGCCGTCCGCATGGCCTGGACCGCCCGCGACGGCACCGAGCACGAGCTGAACATGATCGACACCCCCGGCCACGTGGACTTCAACTACGAGGTGAGCCGCTCGCTCGCGGCGTGCGAGGGCGCGCTCCTCCTCGTCGACGCGTCGCAGGGCATCGAGGCGCAGACGCTCGCGAACGCGTACCTCGCCGTGGAGCAGGGCCTCGAGGTGATCCCGGTCATCAACAAGATCGACCTGCCGAACATCGACCTCGCGCTCGTCCGCGAGGATCTGCGCACCACGCTCGGCTTCCGCGACGAGGAGATCCTCCTCGCGTCGGGGAAGACTGGCAAGGGCGTCGCGGAGCTGCTCCACGCGGTCGTCGAGCGCGTGCCGGCCCCCGCGGGCGACCCCGCGGCGCCGCTCCGCGCGCTGATCTTCGACTCCCACTACGACGCGTACAAAGGAGTGGTCGCGCACATCCGCGTCGTGGACGGGTCCGTCGCCGCCGGCGACCGCATCCTGCTCATGGCCACGGATAGGCAGAGCGAGCTCCTCGAGATCGGCGTCTTCTCCCCCGAGGCCCAGCCGCGCCAGCGCCTGCTGGCCGGCGAGGTCGGCTACATCGCCACGGGGCTCAAGGCCGTCGCCGACGTGCGGGTCGGCGACACGCTGACGCTCGCCACACGCCCGGCCCACGAGCCGCTGCACGGCTACCGGCCGGCGAAGCCGATGGTCTTCGCCGGCTTCTACCCGACGAACGCCGAGGACTACCCGCAGCTGCGCGACGCGCTCGAGAAGCTGCGGCTCAACGACGCGTCGCTCGTCTACGAGCCCGAGTCGAGCCAGGCGCTCGGGTTCGGCTTCCGCGCCGGATTCCTCGGCCTCCTCCACCTCGACATCGTCCAGGAGCGGCTCGAGCGCGAGCACGGCGTCGAGCTCATCGCGACGTCGCCCTCGGTCGAGTACGAGGTGCTCACGCAGAAGGGCGACACCGTGACGATCGACAACCCCGCGCTCCTCCCGGACCCCGGCACGATCCTCGAGATACGCGAGCCGTGGATGCGGACGACGATCATCGTGCCCTCCGCGTACGTCGGACCGATCATGGACCTCGCGCAGTCGAAGCGCGGCACCCTCGCCGACATGTCGTACGTCGACCCGACGCGCGTGATGCTGCGGTACGAGATGCCGCTCTCGGAGGTCATCGTCGACTTCTACGACGACCTCAAGAGCCGCTCCCAGGGGTACGCGTCGCTCGACTACGAGTTCGCGGAGTACCGCGCGGCGGACCTCGCGCGCCTCGACGTGCTCGTCGCGGGCGCGGTCGTGGACGCGCTCTCGATCATCACGCACCGCGAGAAGGCCGCGTACATGGGACGGCTCCTCACGCAGAAGCTGCGCGAGCTGATCCCGAAGCAGATGTTCGACGTGCCGATCCAGGCCGCGATCGGGGGCAAGGTCATCGCCCGCGAGACCGTGAAGGCGAAGCGCAAGGACGTGCTCGCCAAGTGCTACGGCGGCGACATCACGCGCAAGCGGAAGCTCCTCGAGAAGCAGAAGGAAGGGAAGAAGCGGATGAAGATGGTGGGCCAGGTCGCCATCCCGCAGGAGGCCTTCCTCGCGGTGCTGCGCCTCAAGGAGGAGACGTGAGCGTCCCGCGCGCGCCGAAGGCGGCGCTCGAGCACCCGACGCAGCTCATCGCCGCGACGTTCCTCCGCGCCCTCGCCGAGGGCGACGCGGTCGCCGTCTGGGAGCGCCGCTCGCGCGAGAGCCGCGGGCTGCTCGAAGGCCTCTTCGCGGCGCGCACGCACGTCGCCGCGCACGAGGCGGCCGGCGTCGGGGCCGCGGATGACCGGCTCGCGGAGGTCATCCGGCCGCTCCGCGACTCCGTCCTGCGCGCGAGCGGCGGCGCGGAGCGGATCGGCGGCTTCGGCGTGTCGGCGGCGCGCCTCA
>DASSSF010000006.1:0-5113 GCA_035708565.1 Candidatus Limnocylindria bacterium | reverse complement strand
GGCCGCCTGCGAGCGAAGGCCGGCCTGCTCCTCGCCGCGGCGACCGTCGCCGTGGTCGCGCTCGCCGGACCGTACGTCGACCAGCGCGCGCGGAGCCTGCGCCACCTCGGGATCGACCTCGTGATCGCGGTCGACATCTCGCAGAGCATGGCCGCGCGCGACGTCCGCGTGGACCGGCTGCGCGTCGCCCGCGACGCCGTGGAGACGATCGCGCGGCGCATGGACGGGAGCCGCATGGCGCTCGTGCTCTTCGCCAACGAGGCCGTGGTGCGCTACCCCGCGACGACGGACCCGAGCGTGCTGGCGGCGGCCCTCGACAATTCGGCGCGCGGGTACCGCCTCCCCGCGGGCTCGTCGCTGCGCGCTGGGATCGGCGCGGCGAGCGGCGCGTTCCCCGAGGCCCCGGCCGGCGGGCCGAAGCAGGCGATCGTCGTCATCTCGGACGGCGAGTACCCGAACGAGGACGTGCCCGACGTCCGGCCGCTCATCGACCGCGGCGTACGCGTGTTCGCCCTCGCGATCGGCACGAGCGCCGGCGCGCAGATCCCCACGTACGACGCGCAGGGCAAGCCGACGGGCACGCTGCGCGGCTCGGACGGCCAGCCGGTCGTGAGCCGCATGCAGGAAGACAAGCTGCGCGCGGTCGCGACGGCGACGAACGGCCGCGTCTGGGTGCACACCGGAGCGGACACCGCGCTCGACGAGCTCACGCGCGAGCTCCACGCGATGGACACCGCGACCATCGAGTCGGATGCGGGCCTCGTGCCCGACGACCGCTACCAGATCCTCGTCGCGCTCGCGCTCGTCCTGCTGCTCGCGGAGTGGCTCGTCGACGACCGCCGGCCGATGCCGGCGCCGCGCGGGTCGCGGCCCGCGCCGCGCGCGCGGCGCCGCCGCCTCGCGCTCGGCCCGCTCGGGCTCGTCCTCGTGGCGCTCGCGCTCGGCGCGTGCACCGACGCGGTCTTCGAGCAGAACCGCGCGGCGAACACCCTCTACGCGCGCGGCGACGCCAGGGGCGCGCTCGCGCGCTACCGCGACCTCCAGCGCGCCCATCCCGAGCACGTGGCCGTCCTCGCGGTGAACGCGGGCAACGCGCTCCACCGGCTCGGCGAGCACGCGCGCGCGGTCAGCGAGTACGAGCTCGCGCAGGACGGCGACGCGCGCACCAGGCTGAACGGCCACTACGGGCGCGGCTCGTCCCTGTTCAGGCAGGGCAAGCTCGAGGAGGCGCGCGACGCGTTCATCGAGGCGCTGAAGATCGACCCGACCGACCGCGACTCGAAGTTCGATCTCGAGGTGATCGACCGCATGCGGCAGGGCCAGCCCGGCCAGCCGCAGACCGGGCCGGGCCAAGGACAGCAAGGACAGCAAGGTCAGCAGGGGCAGCCGGGTCAGGGGACCCAGCCCGGGCAGCAGCCGCCGCAGGGTGGCCAGGGGACCCAGCCCGGTGGGCAGCCGGGTCAGGGCGACCCGCAGGGACCGAGCGCAGGCGCCGCGCCGAGCCTCGACCGTGCGCTCCTCGAGTTCCGCCGCAACCTCACCGAGGAGGAAGCGCTCCGCGTCCTCGACGCGCTGCGTAACGCGCTGCGGGGCGTCGAGGGTCTGCTCGAGGGAGCGCCGCGCCAGGGCGACCGCCGCGACCCGTACTAGGCGCTAGAGTCGCGCCCTGATGGGCGGCACGCACGACGTGACGGTCGACGAGTCGCTCGTCGTCCTCGCGATCATCATGGCGATCCTCGTCAACCTGTTCTTCCTCTTCCGCGTGCTCCCGTGGGCGCGGCCCGGACCGTGGCGGATCATCTGGGGGCTCGCCGCGATGTTCTCGCTCATGTTCATCCTCGCCGAGGGCTCGGTGCTCACGGAGGGCGCGATGTCCGCCGCCGACGTCCGCCACCAGGTCCCGCTCTTCGCGGCGCTCCTCACCGGCGCCGCGGGCTTCGTCATCGCCTACACGCAGGGGTACGGCATCTCGGAGCGGTCGCGGTCGCTCGCGCTGCTCGACCCGCTCACCCAGCTCGCGAACCTGCGGGCGATCCACGAGCGGCTGCGGCAGGCGACGGAGACCGGCGAGCGGTTCACGCTCGTGTACGTGGATCTCGACGGGTTCAAGAACGTCAACGACCGCTTCGGCCACTCGAAGGGCGACGACGTGCTGCGCCGCGTCGCCGAGGTGCTGCGCCGTTCGGTCCGCGGGGCCGACCTCGCCGGGCGGGTCGGCGGCGACGAGTTCGTGCTGCTGCTCGCGAACACGGACCCGCCCCAGGTGCCGGTCGTCGCGGGCAGGGTCCTGGCCGGCCTGCACGCGCTCGACATCGGCGACGGCGTGCGGATCGGCGGCTCGTTCGGCGTCTCGACCGCGCGTGACGGCACGAGCCCGGCCGACATCGTCGCCGCGGCGGACGGGGCCATGTACCGGGCGAAACAGGCCGGCGGAGGCCGCCTCGCCCTCGCGGGCCGCGAGGAGATCAGCGTCCTCGCCGCGTAGCGGACGGCGGCCCGGGGTACCGGACGTGCACGTGGGAGGACCGATGGACGATCAGGCGCTCGTGGCGCGTGCCCGGCGCGTCGCCGGCGTGGCCGCCCGCCGCGCGCGCGGCGAGATCCGGGACGCGAGCGCGCGCGAACGCGCGCGCCAGCTGCGCGACCACGTGACCTCGTTCGTCCTGCCGCGCGCCGAGAGCCTCGACGCCCCGCTCCTCGTGGCCCTCCTCGGATCGACCGGCGCCGGGAAGTCGAGCCTCATGAACGCGCTCGCCGGTCACGTCGTGAGCGCGGCCGGCGTCCTGCGCCCGACGACCCGCGACGCGGTCGTGCTCGCGCGCGAGGACGACGCGCGCAGCCTCCTCGCGGGTCCGCTCGCCGCGATGCCGCGCGACCGGCTCGCGGTCGTGGACCGCGGCGCGGCCCACGACGGCGTCGTCATCGTGGACGCGCCCGACATCGACTCGATCGAGCGGTCCAACCGGGAGCTCGCCGACGCGCTGGTCGAGGCGGCCGACGTGTGCGTGTTCGTCACGACCGCGGCGCGGTACGCGGACCGCGTCCCCTGGGACGTGCTCGGCCGCGCGAGGGAGCGCGGCCTCCCGCTGCTCATCGTGGTGAACCGCCTGCCGCCCGACGAGGCCGATCGCGCGGACGTGCTTTCCGACGTCGACCGTCTCGTCCGCGAGCACGGGCTCGTGGGGCTGCGCGAGGGCGACGTCGAGATCGTCCCGATCGTCGAAGGGGCGGTCGACGCGGGCGGTCAGCGGCTCGAGGAGCGCGCCGTCGCGCCGGTCCGCGCGCGCCTCGACGCGCTCGTGGCGGACCGCGACGAGCGCCGCCGCGTCGCCGCGCGCGCGCTCGCCGGCGCGCTCGCGGGGCTCGCGCCGCTCGCGGGGCGGGTCGCCGACGACGCGGGACGCGAGCGCGACGAGGTGCTGGCCGTGCGCGCGGCGGTCGGCGCCGCGTACGAGGAGGAGCTCGCGGTGCTGTACGCGGCGCTCCGCGACGGCCGCTTCCTCCGGGCCGAGGTGCTCCGCCAGTGGCACTCGTTCGTCGGCGCCGACCAGATCACGCGGCTCTTCGCATCCGGCCTCCAGCGCGTCGCCGGCTGGGTCGGGGCGCTCGTGCGGGGCACGCCCGCGGCGCCGGTCGCCCTCGTCGAGCGGGAGGCGACGAGCGACCTCGTCGTGCTCGCGGCGGCCCGCGCGTCGGAGGCCGCGCGCCGCGCAGCGAGCGCGCTCGCGGCGAGCTCCGCCGGCGCGGACGCCCTCGCGGCGGATCCCGGGCTCTGGAGCGCGACGCCCGGCTTCGCGGAGGCGCTCGAGCCACGCATCCACGACTGGGTCGGGCGGATCGCGGACGACGTTCGCGCGAAGGGCGCGGAGAAGAAGCGGCTCGCGTTCGGCGCGTCGCTCGGGGTGAACGCTCTCGGCGTCGCCGTGATGCTCGGCGTGTTCGTGCACACCGCCGGCGTGACGGGCGCGGAGGTCGGCGTCGCGGCCGCGACGGGCTTCCTCAACCAGAAGCTCCTCGAGGCGCTCTTCGGCCAGGCCGTGATGACCGAACTCGTCGACCGCGCGCGCGCCGACCTGCACACGGTGCTGCGCGACGCGTTCGCCGCAGAGCGCGCGCGGTCGGAGTCGGCGCTGGCCGACCCCGACGAGCTCGCGGAGGTCGCCGCCGAGCTCCGCGCGAGCGTCGCCGCCCAGGCCGCGTGACGCTCGCCGTCCGCCTCGCCGCGCTCGACGAGGCCGTCCAGGCGGCGGAGACGCTCGGGCTCGACGCGGAGCACGCCTCGGAGGTCGCGGCGGACGCGCGGCGCCGGCTCTCGTTCCCGGGAAGCGCGTACGTGCTCGCGCTCGCGGGCGGCACCGGCGTGGGGAAGTCGTCGCTCCTCAACGCCCTCGCGGGCGAGGTCGTGAGCCGCGCCGGCGCGCGCCGGCCGACGACCGCCGAGCCGGTCGCGTGGACGCCGGCCGCGGCGCGCGCGGAGCTCGCCCCGCTCCTCGAGTGGCTCGGCGTGACCGAGATCCGCGAGCACGGCGACGACCGCGCGCGCGGCGTGGCGATCCTCGACCTTCCGGACCTCGACTCGATCGCGCCCGAGCACCGCGCGCGCGTCGACGAGCTCCTGCCCCGCGTCGACGCCGTGATCTGGGTCGCCGATCCGGAGAAGTACCACGACGCCGTCCTCCAGGACGCGTACATCCGCACGTGGGCGCCGCGCCTCGCGCGCCAGCTCTTCGTCGTGAACAAGGCCGACCGCCTGCGCGCCGCCGACGCCGACGGGGTGGTCGCGGACGCCGGCCGCCGCTTCCGCGAGCACGGCATCGACATGCCGCTCGCCGTGGCGTCGGCGAGCGACGGCGAGGCCGGGATCGCGCAGGTCCGCACGTGGATCGCCGAGGGCGCCGACGCCAAGCGGGTCGTCGCCGAGCGGATCGCCGCGAGCGCGCGCGACGCGACGCTCGCGCTCGCCGAGCGCGCGGGCGTGGCCGCCTCCGATGCGCCGCTCGTCGCCCCCGCGCGCCGCGAGCTCGCGCGCCGCGACCTCGTCCGCGGGTCGCTCGCGGTGCTGGACATGCGCGGGTTCGCGCGGCAGGCGGTCGCGGCGACGCGGCTCGAGGCG
>DASSSF010000005.1:0-34430 GCA_035708565.1 Candidatus Limnocylindria bacterium | reverse complement strand
CGTCGAGGCGGCTGCCGGTCAGGGCTCGGATCTGGTCCACGGCGCACGACTCTAGCCCGCGCTAGGCTCGGCGCGCAAACAGGAGGGGACAGATGGCCACACGCCGCACCACCACGCGCCGTACCGCGCCGCGCGCCGCAGCCAGGGACGGCGCGGCGGTCCTCGATTCGCTCGAATGGCGCCTCGCCGGGCCCTTCCGCGGCGGGCGCTGCGTCGCGGTCGCCGGTGACCCGAACGAGCGGCTCACCTTCTACATGGGCTCGACGGGCGGCGGGGTGTGGAAGACGACGGACGCGGGGCGCTACTGGCGGAACGTCAGCGATGGCTACTTCAAGCGTGCCTCGGTCGGCGCGATCGCGGTCGCCGCCTCCGACCCGAACGTCATCTACGTCGGCATGGGCGAGGCGTGCATCCGCGGCAACGTGTCGCACGGCGACGGCGTGTACCGCTCGACCGACGCCGGGAAGTCGTGGACGCACCTCGGCCTCGCCGACACGCGGAACATCGGCAAGGTCCGCGTGGACCCGCGCGACCCCGACACCGCGTACGTCGCGGCGCTCGGGCACGCGCACGGACCGAACGCGGAGCGCGGCGTCTTCCGCACGCGCGACGGCGGCCGCACGTGGAAGAAGGTGCTCTACCGCGGCGAGGACGCGGGCGCGATCGACATCGCGCTCGACCCGGGCAACCCGCGCGTCATCTACGCGACGACGTGGGAGGCGCGCCGAGGGCCGCACTACCTGAACAGCGGCGGGCCCGGCAGCGGCCTCTGGAAGAGCACGGACGCCGGCGACACCTGGACGGAGCTGTCGCGCAACAAGGGCCTGCCGAGGATGCCGTTCGGCAAGATCGGGATCGCGGTGAGCGGCGCGCGGCCGGACCGGGTATTCGCGCTCGTCGAGGCGAAGGACGGCGCGGTCTACCGCTCGGACGACGGTGGCGAGACCTGGCAGAAGCTGTGCGATGACCGCAACCTCCGCCAGCGGGCCTGGTACTACCACCACATCTACACGGATCCGAAGGACGCGGAGACGGTGTGGGTGCTGAACGTCGACACGTGGCGCTCGAGCGACGCCGGCGCGACCTTCCAGCAGGTCGAGATCCCGCACGGTGACAACCACGACCTCTGGATCGACCCGGCGGACCCGCTGCGGATGATCGAGGGGAACGACGGCGGCGCGACCGTGTCGCTCGACGGAGGGCGCACGTGGTCGTCGATCTACAACCAGCCGACGGCCGAGATGTACCACGTGCACACCGACATGCGCACGCCGTACTGGATCTACGGCGCGCAGCAGGACAACACCACGGCGGTCGTGCCGAGCCGCGCGCGGCTCTCCGCGATCACGAACCACGAGCTCGACGAGATCGGCGGCGGCGAGAGCGGCTACATCGCGATCCGCCCCGACGACCCGAACATCGTGTACGCGGGCTCGTACCAGGGCTTCATCAGCCGCTACGACCACCGGACGCTGCAGTCGCGCAACATCATGGTCTGGCCCGAGATGTCGTCCGGGCAGGGCGCGGGCGAGCTCAAGTACCGCTTCCAGTGGACGTTCCCGATCGTGCTGTCGCCGCACGATCCGAACGAGCTCTACGTCACCGGCAACCGCGTGTTCCGCTCGCACGACGAGGGGCAGACCTGGGAAGCCGTCTCGCCGGACCTCACGCGGAACGAGCCGACGCGCCTGCGCCCGTCCGGCGGCGAGATCACGAAGGACAACACGGGCGCCGAGTACTACTGCACGATCTTCGCGTTCGCGGAGTCGCCGGTCACGCGCGGCGTGCTGTGGGCCGGATCGGACGACGGGCTCGTGCACGTCTCGCGCGACGCGGGGAAGACCTGGCGCAACGTCACGCCCAAGGGCCTGCCGCCGTGGGCGCTCGTCAGCATCATCGAGCCCTCGCCGTTCGACGCGGGCACCGCGTACGTCGCGGCGACGCGCTACAAGCTCGACGACTTCCGGCCGTACCTGTTCCGCACGCGCGACCACGGGCGAACGTGGACGAAGATCACCGGAGGCATCGACGCCGGCGCGTTCACGCGCGTCGTCCGCGCCGACCCCAAGCGGAAGGGGCTCCTCTTCGCCGGCACGGAGACCGGCGTCTACGCGTCCTTCGACGACGGCGCGCGCTGGCGGCGGCTCGGCGGCAACCTGCCCGTCGTGCCGATCCACGACCTCGTCGTGAAGGACGACGACCTCGTGCTCGGGACGCACGGCCGCTCGTTCTGGGTCCTCGACGACATCACGCCGATCCGTGAGGCGCAGGCCGCGGCCGCGCGCGAGCGCGCCGTCCTGTTCCCACCGCGGCCGACCGTCCGCATCCGCTCGAAGGGCGGCTTCCCCGCGAAGCCCGTGCCGGGCATCAACTATCGGTTCACGGGCGCGGCGATCGTCCCGTACGTCTTAGGCGTCGACAAAGAGACCGGCGAGAAGAAGGAGACGCTCCTCGACGCGGCGAAGAACCCGCCGGACGGCGTCGCCGTGCAGTACTGGTTCCGCGAGCGGCCGCAGGGCGAGGTGACGCTCACGTTCCTCGACGCGCGCGGCCGGCAGATCCGCACGTTCTCGAGCAGGAAGGACGACGAGGAGGCCGCGCCGGAGCCCGAGGCGGCGATGCCGGCCGAGGGCGCGGAGACCGTGCAGAAGCCGGGAGCCGGCGAAGCGGAGAAGAAGGAGCCGGTGGTCCCGAAGAAGGCGGGGCTCAACCGGTTCGTGTGGAACATGCGCTACCCGGACGCGACGAAGGTCGAGGACGACGCGTCCATGGACGAGTTCGAGCGCGCGCTCGCCGGTCCGATCGCCGTGCCCGGCCGCTACCAGGTCCGGCTCAAGGCGGAAGGCAGGACGTACACCGTGCCGTTCGAGACCAGGATCGACCCGCGCCTCTCGGTGACGCAGCGGGACCTCCAGGCGCAGTTCGACCTGCTCCTGCGGATCCGCGACCAGCTCTCGCGCACGCACGACACGATCAACGAGATCCGCGCGCTCCGGACGCAGGTCGAGGACTGGGAGCGCCGCGCCGCGAAGGGCAGGCCGGCGCGCGCGGTGGTGAAGGCTGCCGCCTCGCTGCGGAAGGAGCTCACCGGGATCGAGGAGGAGCTCATCCAGACGAAGGCGAAGAGCCGGCAGGACACGCTCAACTACCCGATCAAGCTGAACGCGAAGGTGGCCGGGCTCGCGGCCGCGGTGTCGATGGGCGACGGACGCCCGACCGCGTCGGCGGAGGCCGTGTACGACGACCTCGTGCGGCGCATCGACGCGCAGGTCGCGCGGTTCGAGAAGGTCCGCGCTTCGCAGGTGCGCTCCTTCAACTCGATCGTGCGACGCGAGCGCTACGCGCCGGTGGAGGTCCGAGCGGCGGCGGCGACGTGAGCCCGTACCGGTCGTTCCAGTACCTCGAGGCCGGGAAGGACTACCGGGACTTCGAGCTCGCACCCGACGTCGACCGCGTCCCGGCGTACCTCGTTCCCCTCACGAAGGAGGAGGAGGCGCGCGCCGACGCGCTCATGGCGCGGCACACGATCGTGTCGCTCCACGACCACACCTCGATCTTCCCGGCACGGACCGAGGACTTCTTCGCGCAGCGCCGCCAGGGCCGGGACGCGACCGGCTACGCCGGCCTCGCGCGGTCCGGCACCGACGTGTTCTTCGAGGCGTTCATGGACGGCACGGCGACGATCACCTCGAACGCCGGCTGGAAGTGGACGGACATCATCCACGACCTCGGCATGCGCCTTTCCGACATCGCGCACCAGGACAGCGTGTTCGTCGCGACGACGCTCGAGGACCTGCGGCGCGCCAAGGCCGAGGGCCGCATCGCGTTCGTCATCGCGCTCGAGGCCGCGACGATGATCGAGAACGAGGTCGACCGCGTGGACGTCCTCTACGGCCTCGGCGTGCGGTGCATGGGGATCACGTACAGCGAGGCGAACGCGCTCGGGAGCGGGCTCAAGGAGGAGCGGGACGGCGGGCTGACCGAGCTCGGCCGGCAGGTCGTGCGGCGCATGGACCGCCTCGGGATGGCCATCGACGTAGCGCACGTCGGCGACCGGACGTCGCTCGACGTCATCGAGGCGAGCGAGCACCCGATCTTCATCACGCATGCCGGCGCCCGCGCGCTCTGGGACACGCCGCGCATGAAGCCGGACGAGGTCATCAGGGCGTGCGCGGCGAAGGGCGGCGTCATCGGCGTCGAGGCCGCGCCGCACACGACCCTGACGAAGGCGCATCCCGAGCACTCGATCGACTCGGTGATGGAGCACGTCGCGTACTGCGTCGACCTCGTGGGCGCCGACCACGTCGCGCTCGGCCCGGACACGCTCCTCGGCGACCACGTCGGGCTGCACAAGGCGTTCGCGCAGCAGCTCTCGATCGGGAAGATCCACCGCCTCCCGTACAAGGAGGTCCCCTACGTGAAGGGGATGGAGAACCCGGGCGAGTCCATGCGCAACGCGGTGCGCTGGCTCGTGGCGCACGGGTACGGCGACGGCGACATCGCGAAGATCGCCGGCGGCAACGTGCTGCGCGTGCTCGAGGCCGTCTGGGCGCGGTAGCTCGCGCGTCCGCTGATGCGGTGCGTCAGCCGTCGCGCTCGCGCTCCACGTCCTCGCGCAGCGCGCGGAACGCGCCGGCGAGCGCGGCCAGCTGGTAGTTCGCGTTGAGCCCGCTCGGGTTCGGCAGCACCCAGATCCGCGTTCCGTCGATCGTCTCCTCCTGCGGACCGACCGCCGCTCGCGGGCGGCCGAACGCCGCGCGGTAGGCGCCGACCCCCACGACCGCGAGCACGCGCGGCCGGTAGCGGCGCACCTTCCGCACGAGTGCGCGCCCGCCCGCGCGGAACTCGTCGGGCGTGAGCTCGTCGGCGCGCGCCGTCGCCTTGTTCACGACGTTCGTGATGCCGATGCCGCGGTCGAGCAGCTCGCGTTCGTCGAACGGCGAGAGGACGCGGTCGGTGAAGCCCGCGGCGTGGAGCGCGGGCCAGAAGCGGTTGCCGGGCCGGCCGAAGTGGTGGCCGATCGCCGCGGTGTAGAGGCCGGGGTTGATCCCGGCGAAGAGGACGCGCAGGCCGGGCGCGATGACGTCGGGAACGCCCTTGCCGTAGGCCGCCGCGAGCTCAGCGCGCGTCGGGCGCCACGGCGCCCGCCGCCTCACGCGAGCGCGCGCGTCGTGCGGCCCGCCGGCTCGCGGCCGAGGAGGCCGCACGCCCACCGCGCGGTCTCGGCGACCCGCCGCACGTCGACGCCGCTCTCGATCCCGAGCCCGTCGAGCATCCAGACGAGGTCCTCCGTGGCGAGGTTGCCCGCCGCGCTCTTCGCGAAGGGGGAGCCCCCGAGGCCGCCGGCGCTCGCGTCGACCGTCGTGACCCCGAGCGTGAGGACCGCGAGCACGTTCGCCAGCGCCTGGCCGTACGTGTCGTGGAAGTGGACGCCGATCCGCTCGATGGGGATGCCGGCCGAGACGAGCGCGCGCACGACGTCGCGCGCCGCGTTGGCGGTCCCCACGCCGATCGTGTCGCCGAGCGAGAGCTCGTCGCAGCCCATGTCGGCGAGCGCGCGGCTCGCTTCGACGACCGTGCGCAGCGGCGTCGGGCCGTCCCACGGGTCCGCGATGACCATCGAGAGGTAGCCCCGCACTCGCGCGCCCATCTCTTTCGCGCGCCGGACGACCGGGACGTAGTCGCGGAGCGTCTCCTCACGCGAGCGGCCGAGGTTCTTCAGCGAGTACGACTCGCTCGCCGCCGCGAACACGGCGACGTCGGTGACGCCGCACGAGAGCGCGCGGTCGAGGCCGCGCTCGTTCGGCACGAGCACCGGGTAGCGCACGCCCGGCGCGCGCCGCAGGCGCTTCATCAGCTCCTCCGCGTCGGCGAGCTGCGGCACGGCCTTCGGGCTCACGAAGGACGTCGCCTCGATCGTCGAGTGACCTGCGGCCACGAGCCGGTCGATGAGCTCGAGCTTCGCGTCGGTCGACAGCGTCGTCGCCTCGGCCTGGAGGCCGTCGCGCGGCGAGACCTCGACGACGCGGACGCGCGGCGGCAGGCGGTCCTCGGGCGGCGGCGCGGTCACGCGGCCTATTGTCGCGGCGTGGACCTCCAGGAGGTCATCCGGCGCCGCAAGATGGTCCGCTCGTTCGAGGATCGGCCGATCCCGCCCGAGATCCTCGACCGCATCCTCCGCAACTGGCGGCGCGCGCCGTCGGCCGGCTTCAGCCAGGGGCTCGCGCTCCTCGTGCTCGAGGGGAAGGCCGAGACCTCGCGCTACTGGGACGCGCTCATGCCCGCGGAGCGACGCGGCCGCTGGG
Organism: Candidatus Limnocylindria bacterium; assembly: GCA_035708565.1. Classification (GTDB taxonomy): domain Bacteria; phylum Chloroflexota; class Limnocylindria; order P2-11E; family P2-11E; genus JACDAF01. The sequence goes on along the minus strand of DASSSF010000005.1, from coordinate 28,125 downwards.
GCTGGCCCGATCTGTTCAACGCGCCCGTGCTCATCGCCTGCCTGTCCAGCAAGGAGGTCTATCTCTCGCGGTACGCCGAGCCGGACAAGGGGTGGACCGACCGCTCCGAGTCGCACTGGCCGGTGCCGTACTGGCACGTGGACGCGGGGATGGCGGCGATGATCGTCCTCCTCGACGCGGTAGACGCCGGCCTCGGCGCGCTCTTCTTCGGCGTCTTCGACCAGGCGCGCTTCCGCGAGACCTTCGGCGTACCGGACGAGTGGGCGGCCGTCGGCATGATCGCCCTCGGCTACCCGAAGCCCGTGGACCGGCCCTCGCCGTCGCTCGCCCGCGGCCGCAAGCCCGTGGCGGAGGTCATCCACCGGGGCCGCTGGTGAGGCGGGCGGCCGGGCGCGGTATCTGATCGATGGCGGATCGCGTCGGACCCTCGCCCGGGGAGCGCCGGCGCGCGCCGTCCGCTGCGATGATGGATCCGTGAGGAAGGCCATCGTCGCGAAGAAGCTCCGCGTCGTCGTGCCCGCGTCGCTCCTCTGGATCGCCGTCGCGTTCGGCGCGACGCACGCGTCGTCGCCGACCGACCTCCTGCCGGCGCTCGCGATCCTGGGGTCGCCGCTGGTCGGGTTCGGCTGGGGCTGGGCGCTCGAGGTCCCGCGCTAGGACGACGCGTCCGGCTCGAACTCCGCGAGCCGCTGCCCGCGCTCGACCTGCTGACCCGGCGCGCACAGCACCGCCGCGATCGTGCCGTCCCCGGGTGACTCCACGCGCAGCTCCATCTTCATCGCCTCGACCACGCACAGGAGCTCGCCCTTCCGGACCCGCTGACCGCCGCGCGAGTGCACCGAGAGCACCACGCCGGGCATCGGCGCGAGGACCTCGGCGTGGGTGAGCGCGTCGACGTCGCGCCGCCGCGGCCGCACCGGGACCTCGGACGTGCGGCCGCCGTGGTGCACCCACACGGCAGCCCCGCCGTCGGCCACCACGGCCGGCGCCCCGTCGACGAGCCACGCCCCGTCGTCGCTCGCGATCTCGTGGCCGAGCGCCCGCGCCGGGGCGGCGCCCTCCACCCCGACCGCGCGGTCGCCCACCATCACCGTCGCGACCGCGGGGGCACCGAGCCGCCACGGGCCGAGCGCGCCCCAGGGGTCTCGCGGGTCGCGGCGCGCGCGCGCGGCGAGGACGGCCGCGGCGACCGCGACGGCGGCGTCGCCGTCGTCGTCCGCGGCGGCGAGGGACGCGATGTCGCGGTCGATGAGCGTGGTGTCCACGGTGCCCGCCCGCATCGCGGGGTGGGCGAGGAGGCGGCGCAGGAACGCGACGTTCGTGCGAACGCCGAGCACCGCGGTCTCCGCGAGGCCGCGGTCGAGGGCCGCGAGGGCGGCGTCGCGCGTATCCGCGTGCGCGACGACCTTCGCGAGGAGCGGGTCGTAGTGGCGCGTGACCTCGTCGCCGGTCTCGAAGCCCGCGTCCACGCGCACGGCGTCCGGCCAGCGGACGGCGAGGAGCGTCCCGGTCGACGGCAGGAACCCGGCCGCCGGATCCTCGGCGTACACGCGCGCCTCGACCGCGTGGCCGCCGGGATCGCCCGCGTCGAGGCTGACGTGCTCGCCGAGGGCGACGCGGAGCTGCTGCTCGACGAGGTCGATGCCGTAGACCGCCTCGGTCACGGGGTGCTCCACCTGCAGCCTCGCGTTGACCTCGAGGAAGAAGAACGCGCCCGTCCCGTCGAGGACGAACTCGACGGTGCCCGCGTTCACGTAGCGCGAGGCCCGCGCGATCCCGAGCGCGGCGCTCCGCAGGCGCGCGCGCGTTCGGGCGTCGACGGCGGGCGAGGGGCTCTCCTCGACCACCTTCTGGTGCCGCCGCTGGGCGGAGCAGTCGCGCTCGGCGAACGTCGTCACGCTGCCGTGCGTGTCGGCGAGGATCTGCACCTCGACGTGCCGCGGGCGCTCGAGGAGGCGCTCGAGCAGCAGGCGCTCGTCGCCGAACGCGGCCTTCGCGCCGCGGCGCGCGCGCGCGAGCGTCTCCTCGAGAGCGGAGGCGTCGCGCACGGCGTGCATCGCGATGCCTCCGCCGCCGCCGACCGGCTTCACGAGCACGGGGTAGCCGATGCGGTCCGCCTCGCGCGCGAACGTCGCATCGCGCTGGTCGTCGCCGCGGTACCCCGGCACGGTCGGCACGCCGGCGCGCTCGGCGATGTCCTTCGCGCGCGCCTTGTCGCCGAGGGCCTCGAGCACGTCGGCCGGCGGGCCGACGAGGCGGATGCCGGCCGTCGCGAGCGCGCGGGCGAGCGACGGCTGCTCGGAGAGGAACCCGTAGCCCGGGTGCACGAGGTCGGCGCCGGCCTCGCGCGCGGCGGCGACGATGCGGTCGACGTCGAGGTACGAGGAGCGCGCGTCCGCGGGCCCGAGCGGGACCGCCGCGTCGGCCTCGCGGACGAACGGGAGCGTCGCGTCGGCGCTCGAGTGCGCGGCGACGGTCCGCAGCCCCATGCGCCGCGCCGTCCGGACGATCCGCCTCGCGATCTCGCCGCGGTTGGCGACGAGCAGGGTCGTCAACGCCAGCGCGGTGGCCGCTTCTCGAGGAACGCGCGCAGCCCGTCCTGGCCCTCGTCGCTGACGCGGATGGCCGCGATCCGCTGCACGGTGAGCTCGCGCACGTCCGCGACGGGACGCCCGGCGACCTCGCGCACGAGGCGCTTCACGGCGTTCACGGCGTGGGGGCCGCCGAGGAGGATCGCCTCGATGAACAGCCCGAGCTTCGCGTCGAGCTCGTGGTGGCCGTCCTCGACGCTCTGGACGAGCCCTACCGCCTCGGCCTTCTTCGCGTCGAAGCGCATCCCCGTCATGAACGCCGCGGTCGTGAATGCGACGCCGCATTTCCGGATCACGTACGGGGAGATGACCGCGGGCAGGATGCCGAGGCGGACCTCGCTGAAGGCGAACGTCGCGTCGCGCGACGCGAGCGCGATGTCCGACACCGCCACGAGGCCCGCGCCGCCTCCGATCGCCGCGCCCTGGACGCGCGCGAGGAGCGGCATCGGCAGCTCGTCGAGCGCGGCGAACATCGCCGCGAGCGCGCGCGAGTCCGCCACGTTGTCCGCGAGCGAGTAGTCGGCCATCGAGCGCATCCACTCGACGTCGGCGCCCGCGCAGAACGTGTCGCCCTCGCTCCGGAGGACGACGCACCGCGCGTCGAGCGGGACCTCGCCGAGGCGCGCGGTGACGTCCGCGACCACCTGCGCGTCGAAGGCGTTCTTGCGCTCGGGGCGGGCGATGACGAGGGACGCGACGCCGCGCGCGTCGACGTCGAGGCGGACCGTCACGTCTCCGCGATGCTAGGCGGCGGCGCGCTGCGGGCCTCGTCGCGTGCGAGCGGCCAAGTTAGATATCGCTTGACGATCCGATAAGCATGTCTCACGTGTCGATCGCGAGGGCGCGCGAGGTGGCGTCGCCGACGACGGGCAGCGCGCGCACGCGGACCCTGACCGTCATCGCGCAGGACCCGGGCGTCCGCTCGCGCGGCCGCATCGTGACCACGCGCCTTCGCGTCCCCGCCGAGGTCCTCGCGCCCGGCCCGTGGGGCTACCGGGTCCACGTGATCGACTACGACTCCTCCAAGGACGCCCTCCACCCGCGCGCCGCGATCGACGAGGCCACGGACGCCTTCGAGGGCGCGCCCGACGGCACGCTGCTCGGCGACCCGCGCTTCCACGCGCAGAACGTGTACGCGATCGCGATGGCCACGCTCGCGCGGTTCGAGTTCGCGCTCGGGCGCCGCGTGGGCTGGGCCTTCTCGAGCCACCAGCTGAAGATCGCGCCGCACGCCTTCGCCGACGCGAACGCGTTCTACTCGCGCGAGGCGGAGGCGCTCCTCTTCGGGTACTTCGCCGGCGAGAAGGGCGAGGTCCACACGGCGCTCTCGCACGACGTCGTCGCGCACGAGACCACGCACGCCCTGCTCGACGGCCTGCGCGAGCGCTACACCGACCCGTCGTCGCCGGACCAGGCGGCGTTCCACGAGGGCTTCGCGGACGTCGTCGCGCTGCTCTCGGTGTTCGCCCAGCCGTCGGTCGTCGGCGCGGTGCTCGATCCCGACGCCGAGGCGCCCGACGAGGTCGTGCGCGTCTCCGCGCTGACCGCGGAGCGGCTCAAGCGGACCGTGCTCTTCGGGCTCGCGGAGCAGATGGGAGAGGAGCTCCAGCTCGCGCGCGGCAGCGCGCTCCGAAGCTCGCTCGACATCGTCCCGTCGCCGGATCTCCTCGCGTCGGCCGAGTTCCAGGAGCCGCACCGCCGGGGCGAGATCCTCGTCGCGGCGATGCTCAGCGCGTTCCTCGAGGTCTGGGTCAGGCGGCTCCAGCGGCTCGGCGAGGTGCGCTCCGGCCAGGTGGACCGCGCGCTCGCCGTCGAGCAGGGCGCCGACGCGGCGGAGCGCCTGCTCACGATGGCGATCCGCGCCATCGACTACGCGCCGCCGGTCGACCTCCAGTTCGGCGACTACCTGAGCGCGCTCCTCACCGCGGACGTCGAGCTGCGGCCCGACGACTCGCGCTACGGATACCGCGAGGCGCTGCGCCGGTCGTTCGCCGCGTTCGGCATCGAGCCCGCCTCGCCGACGCGCGGCGCGGAGCCGGGCGTCTGGCAGAAGTCTCCCGCCGACCTGCGCTACGACCGTAGCCACTTCGAGTCGATGCAGCGCGACCCGGGCGAGGTGTTCCGCTTCATGTGGGAGAACCGGACCGCGCTCGGGATCGAGCCCGACGCGTACAGCAAGGTGATCTCGGTGCGCCCCGTGCTGCGGATCGACCCCGACGACGGATTCGCGCTCCACGAGACGGTCGCCGAGTACGTCCAGATCCTCGACACGCGCGGGTCGGAGCTCGCCGACTTCGGCATCGCGCGCCCGGAGGGGATGCCCGACGAGCAGCGCGTCCTCCTCTACGGCGGCGGGATCCTCCTGTTCGACGAGTATGGCCGGCTCAAGTACCACGTCTACAACCACCTGCTGCGCAAGCGGCGCCAGTCCGAGCGGCTCGCCTACCTGTGGCGCTCGGGCGCGTTCCGCGCCGGCGCGTCCATCGCGCGCCGCATCGCCGCGCTCCACCGCAGGCGCGCGCTCGACATGGCCGGCGACGTCTCGGAGGAGTGGTGATGGCCCGCCCCGTGCGCATCTCGCTCGTCATGTACCAGGTCGGGTTCGGCGACTGCTTCCTCCTCACGTTCCACTACGCGACGATGGCCCGGCACGTCCTCATCGACATGGGGACGACCGGCCTGCCCAAGACCGCGCCGGCGGGCCGCCTGCTCCAGGTCGCCGAGGACGTGAGGGCGCGGACCGGCGGCCACCTCGACGGGCTCGTCGTCTCGCACCGCCACGCCGACCACATCAGCGGCTTCGCGCGCGGATCCGGACGGACGTCCGGGAGCGTCATCGCGTCGCTGCGGCCCTCGGTCGTCGTCCAGCCGTGGACCGAGGACCCGCGCGCGCGGCCGAACGCCAAACGGCCCGTGTCCGAGCGGACAGGCCGGACCGCGTTCACGACGCGGCTCGACGAGATGCATCGCGTCGCCGAGCTCGCGCTCGCCGAGTCGCGGACGCTCGGCGCCGCCGAGGGGAAGGCGTTCGCGCAGCGGCTCGCGTTCCTCGGGGAGACGAACCTGAAGAACGCGCCCGCGGTCCGCAGCCTCATGCGGCTCGGGCGCGTGCGCTCCTACGTCTCGTTCGGCGGACGGACCGGCCTCGAGTCGGTCCTGCCGGGGGTGAAGGTCCACGTGCTCGGGCCGCCCACGCTCGAGCAGAGCGAAGAGATCCGGAAGCAGCGGCGGCGCGACGAGGACGAGTTCTGGCACCTCCTCGCCCTCACCGGCCTCGCGACGCCGCGGGCGTGGTCGGCCGGTGCCCGCTCGCTCGCGAAGGCCGACGCACCGTCGACGCGCTGGTTCCGCGAGCGGCTGCGCGCGCTGCGCGCGGAGAGCCTGCTCGAGCTTGTGCGGATCCTCGACAAGGCGATGAACAACACGAGCGTGATCCTGCTCTTCGAGACCGGGGACCAGAAGCTCCTCTTCCCGGGCGACGCGCAGATCGAGAACTGGCAGTACGCGCTCTCCAAGGAGCGCGTCCGCCGGCTGCTCGCGGACGTGACCCTCTACAAGGTCGGGCACCACGGCAGCCTCAACGCGACGCCGAAGACGCTGTGGGAGCTCTTCGACAAGCGCTCGCGCACGCCGCGCCGCGGCCGCCTCATCAGCGTCGTCTCGACGATGGGCAACAAGCACGGCAGCTCCACGCGCGACACCGAAGTGCCGCGGATCCCGCTCGTCGAGGCGCTCAAGGAGCGGAGCGAGTACCACACGTCGCAGACGATCCGGTCGAGGACGACGTTCTGGGACGAGATCGAGCTGACCGTCGGGGGCTAGGCGGCTGTCGCGCGGGCGCTAGGGTTGAGCGATGGACCGGCGCGCGCCGCGGGAACGGCGGAAGGGCGAGCGGCGCGCGGGCACCGACCGGCGCGTGACGCCCGGCTCACCGCCGGGCGGGGTCGAGCGCCGCAAGGGGCGCGATCGCCGTCGGCGGGAGCGCCGCGTGGGACAGCGGCGCCGGCGCTAGTGGGCTAGCGTCCGCCTCCGCGGAGATACGCGTCGCGGCCTTCGATCCAGTCGCGCCGCGGCGGCGCGAAGATGTCCATGTCGTACGTGTCGAGGATCGCCTCGGCGCGGTGCGGCACGCCCGACGGGATCACGAGGACCTCGCCCGTGCGCACGTCGAACACCTTCTCGTCGACCCACAGGCGGAGGTGGCCGTCGACGATGTAGGAGATCTGCTCGGCCTCGTGCGTGTGCGTCGGCACGATGGAGCCCTTCGCGAGCCAGATCTGCGAGATCATGCCGCGCTCGCCGTGGATGAAGCGGCGCTCGAGCTTCTCGTTCAGCCGCTCCTTGGGCAGGTCGTCCCAGCGGTAGTGGGTCATCGCTGGAACTCTACCGACCTCTTCGACAGGCCGAGGTAGTAGCCCTCGACGGCGGTCCGGGGCACCTCGCTCCCGCCGATCGCCGCGCCGAGCGAGACGAAGAGGGGGACGAAGTGGTCGACCGTGGGGTGCGCGTACGGGAGCCCGGGCGCGCGCCGGCGGTAGTCGAGGAGCGCGTCGACGTCGCCCGCGGCGAGCGACTCCGCTGCCCACGCGTCGAACTCCTTCGACCACGCCGGCGGCACGGCGTCGGGACGCCAGTCGCGAAGGAACGGCAGCCCGTGCGTGAGGAAGCCGCTCCCCATGATCAGCACGCCTTCGTCGCGGAGCGGCGCGAGCCGCTTCCCGAGCGCAAGGAGCTCGCGCGCGTCGAGGCTCGGCATCGAGATCTGGAGCACCGGGATGTCCGCCTCCGGGTACATGACGGTGAGCGGCACGTACGCGCCGTGGTCGAGGCCGCGCGCCGGCTGCTCCGCGACCGGCGCATCCGCGCCGACGAGGTCGCGCACGCGGCGCGCGAGGTCCGGCGCGCCGGGCGCGGGGTAGGTCACCTGGTAGTACTTCGCCGGGAAGCCGTAGAAGTCGTAGAAGAGCGGCACCGTCGTCGTGGCGCCGATCGTGAGCGGCGCGTTCTCCCAGTGCGCCGAGACGACGAGGATCGCCTTCGGGCGCGGGATGCCCGCCGACCACGCGCGCAGCTCGCCCGGCCACACCGGATCGTCCACGAGCGGCGGCGCGCCGTGGCCGAGGTAGATCGCGGGCATGCGGGCCGGCGGTGTGTCGGTGGTGGGATCGGCCATCGTTCCGGGAACGCTCCGCCCGGGCACCGCTATTCCCTCACATCCGGAACACGCCGTAGCGCGGGGTCGGGATCGGCGCGTGGCGCGCGGCCGCGATGCCGAGCGCGAGCACGGTGCGCGTGTCGAGCGGGTCGATGATGCCGTCGTCCCAGATGCGCGCCGTCGAGTAGTACGGCGAGCCCTGCGTCTCGTACTGCTCGCGGATGCGGCCCTTGAACGCGTCGCGCTCCGCGTCGTCCTTGAACGTGCCGACGATCGAAAGGACGGTCGCGGCCTGCTCGCCGCCCATCACGCTGATGCGCGCGTTCGGCCACGTCCAGAGCAGCCGCGGCGAATACGCCCGTCCCGCCATCCCGTAGTTGCCGGCGCCGAACGACCCGCCGGTGATGACGGTGAACTTCGGCACGCTCGCGCAGGCGACGGCCGTCACCATCTTCGCGCCGTCCTTCGCGATGCCGCCGGCCTCGTACTCCCTGCCGACCATGAACCCGGCGACGTTCTGGAGGAAGACGAGCGGGATGCCGCGCTGGTCGCACAGCTGGATGAAGTGCGCGGCCTTGAGCGCGGAGTCGCTGAAGAGGATCCCGTTGTTGGCGACGATCCCCACGCGGAAGCCCATGATCCGCGCGAAGCCGCACACGATGGTCGTGCCGTACAGCGCCTTGAACTCATGGAGCTCCGAGCGGTCGACGATCCGGCCGATGACCTCGTGCACGTCGTAGGGCGTGCGCACGTCGCGCGGGATCACGTCGTACAGCTCCTGCGGGTCGAGCGCGGGCGGCGCCGGCTCCACGACGTCCTCGCCCCACAGGATCCGGCGATCGAGCTGGGACACCATCGAGCGGACGATCTCGAGCGCGTGCGGGTCGTCGAGCGCGTAGTGGTCCGCGACGCCGCTCCGCCGCGCGTGGACGTCGGCGCCGCCGAGCTCCTCCGCCGTCACCTCCTCGCCCGTCGCCGCCTTCACGAGCGGCGGGCCGCCGAGGAAGATCGTGCCCTGGCCCTTCACGATCACCGTCTCGTCGCTCATCGCGGGCACGTACGCCCCGCCGGCGGTGCACGAGCCCATCACGGCGGCGAGCTGCGGAACACCCAGCGCCGAGAGCCGCGCCTGCTCGTAGAAGATCCGGCCGAAGTGGTCGCGGTCCGGGAACACCTCGTCCTGGAGCGGGAGGAACGCGCCGCCGGAGTCGACGAGGTACACGCACGGGAGCAGGTTCTCGCGCGCGATCTCCTGGGCGCGCAGGTGCTTCTTCACGGTGAGCGGGTAGTACGTGCCGCCCTTCACGGTCGCGTCGTTCGCCACGATCACGCACTCGGTGCCGGCCACACGACCGATGCCCGTGATGATCCCCGCGCCCGGCGCGTCGCCGCCGTACAGGCCGTACGCGGCGAGCGGCGACAGCTCCAGGAACGGCGTGCCGGGGTCGAGGAGCCGGTCGACGCGCTCCCGCGGCAGGAGCTTGCCCGCCTTCGTGTGCCGCTCCCTCGCCCGCTCCGGCCCGCCGAGCCGTACCGCCGCGAGCCGCGAGCGGAGCTCCGCGACGAGCCGCTCCATCTGTTCGCGGTTCGCGCGGGCCGTGTCCGAGCCGCGATCGAGCGAGCTGGCGACGACGGGCACCGCGCCGATGCTAGCCGCCGGCGAGCGCGTGAGGCGTCAGGCGGCCGGCGGGCTCGCCTCGAGCTTGTCGAACTGATCGCCGATCTGGTCGAGGATCTCGGCGGTGAGCGTCGGCGCGAGCGAGTAGCGGACGATGTTCCCGTTGCGGGCGGGCTCGACGGCGCCGAGCTCGCGCAGCACCTTGAGGTGCTGGCTCGTGGCGGCACGGCTGCGCTCTACGACCTTCGCGATGTCGCTCGCGGCGAGCGGACCCGACCTGAGCGCCCGCACGATCTTCACGCGCGTGGGGTCGCACAGGCCGTCGAGGAGCCGCCTGGCCCGCTCCTCCGCCGGACGCGAAAGCATGTTCTGCCGCGCCGACTCGACAGCGGCCGGGTCGATCGCGCGCTCGGGGACCGCGCCGCTCTCTTCCATCTCCGTCCTTGCTCCAGCGCCGTGAACCTCGTGTCACCCATGCAACGGGCGTGCCTGCCCGTTCTGCGTCCCAACGGCTGTGTAACCGTCCGCAGGGCGGTCAAGCGCAGGCACACGGCTCGCATGTCCGGCGGAAAGTGGGCCACGTCCTCTTGATCGACGACGACACCGCGATCGGCGAGCTCCTCGTGGACGTGCTCGCCGACGGCGGGCACACGACGGACCTCGTGACCACGCTCGAGGCCGCGGCGAACGGGCGTCCGGCCGACGTCATCGTCGCCGACCTCGTGGGGATCCACGAGTTCCGCGCCGAGGCCGCGCGCGGCTTCATCCGCCGGCTCCGCGGCGAGTTCCACGGTGCCCCGATCATCGTGTGCACGGCGCACCGCGACGCAAGCCACGTCGACATCGGCGCCGACCACGTGATCACGAAGCCGTTCGACGTCGACCACCTCCTCGCGTGCGTCGAGCGCTTCGCGCGGCGCGCCGACTGACGCTCCGCCGCTAGACTCGCCGCCGTGCCGGAGCGCCCGGGCTGGCGTGGCCGGTCGTTCGAGGACTTCGAGGTCGGCGACGTGTATCGTGCCCGGCTCGGCCGGACGGTCACGCAGGCGGACAACATCTGGTTCTCGCTCTTGACCGGCAACACGAATCAGATCCACTTCAACGAGCACTACGCGGCGCAGACGCCCTTCGGGCGCCCGCTCGTGAACAGCGTCCTGACGCTCGCGGTCACGCTCGGCCTCGGAACCGCCGACACGAGCGAGAACGGCTTCGCGCTCGGCTGGGACTCGATCTCGCTTCCGAACCCGCTCTTCGAAGGAAGCACGCTCTACTCCGAGAGCGAGGTGCTGGAGAAGCGCGAGTCGCGCTCGGATCCGACGCGCGGGATCGTGAAGTTCCGGACGCGCGGGGTCGACCAGGACGGCCGCGTGGTCATCGAGTACGTGCGGAGCGTGATGGTCTGGAAGCGCGCGCACCTTCCGGCGGCGAAGTTCCCGGAGCCTCGCGGCACCTGATGGACCCCACCGAGCCCGACGACGTCCGCGCGATCCGCGCGGCCGTCCGCGATCTCTGCGCGCGCTATCCGGACACGTACTGGCGCGAGCTCGACCGGACGAGCGCGTACCCCGAGGCCTTCGTGAAGGAGCTGACCCGCGCCGGCTGGCTCGCCGCGCTCATCCCCGCGGAGTACGGCGGCGCCGGGCTCGGCATGGCCGAGGCCGGCGCGATCCTCGAGGAGATAGACCGCTCAGGCGGCAACGCCGCGCCGGCGCACGCGCAGATGTACGTGATGGGCGCGCTCCTGCGGCACGGGACCGAGGAGCAGAAGCGGCGCTACCTGCCGGGCATCGCGCGCGGCGAGCTGCGCATGCAGGCGTTCGCGGTGACGGAGCCGGACGCGGGCAGCGATACGACGCGCCTCCGCACGACGGCGGTCAGGAAGGGCGACCGCTACGTCGTGAACGGGCGCAAGGTCTTCATCTCGCGCGCGCAGTACTCCGACCTCATGCTCCTGCTCGCGCGCACCACGCCGGTCGACCAGCTCGACGACCGCACGCGCGGGCTCTCGCTGTTCGTCGTCGACATGCGCGAGGCGGCGAAGCAGGGGACGCTCGAGATCGCGCCGATCGCGACGATGCTCAACCACCACACCACGGAGCTCGCGTTCCGCGACCTCGAAGTACCGGCCGCCGACCTGATCGGCACCGAGGGCATGGGCTTCCGCCACGTCATCGACGCCTGGAACGCGGAGCGGATCCTCATCGCGTCGGAGTCGATCGGCGACGGACGCTGGTTCGTCGAGCGCTCCTCGAAGTACGCGACCGACCGGGTCGTCTTCGGGCGGCCGATCGGCGCGAACCAGGCCGTGCAGTTCCCGATCGCGCAGGCGCACGCGCGGATCGAGGCCGCCGCGCTCATGCGCGACAAGGCGGCGTGGCTCTTCGACCACGGGAAGCCGTGCGGGCCGGAGGCGAACATGGCGAAGCTCCTCGCGAGCCAGGCGGCGTGGGACGCCGCGAACGCCGCGCTCGACGCGCACGGCGGCTACGGGTTCGCCAAGGACTTCGACGTCGAGCGCAAGTTCCGGGAGACGCGCCTCTACATGACCGCGCCCGTGAGCAACAACCTCGTCCTCGCGTTCGTCGGGCACAACGTGCTCGGCATGCCGCGCTCGTACTGATGGCCCGCTCCCGCTCGCTCCTGTTCGTGCCGTCGCACCGCGAGCGGATGGTCGAGAAGGCGCTCGCGCTCGCGGCGGACGTGCTCCTGTTCGACCTCGAGGACGGCGTGCCGCCCGAGGAGAAGGCGAACGCGCGCGGCCGCCTCGCCGACATCCTCTCGCGCCCCCGCGGCGGGCCGCGGCGCTACGTGCGCGTCAACGCCGTCGGCACGGAGTGGTGGGAGGAGGACCTGCGGGCGGTGGTCGCGGCGGGCTGCGAGGCCGTCGTGCTCCCGAAGCCGAACGACGCCGACGACGTCCGCGCGCTCGATCGCCGCCTGAGCGACCTCGAGCGCGAGGCGCGGCGCGAGCACGGCAGCGTCCGGGTCGTCGCGTCGGTCGAGAACGGTGCCGCGGTGCTCGAGGCCGTCGCGATCGCGAGGGCGTCCGGGCGCGTCGAGGCGCTCCTCTTCGGACCCGAGGACTACGCCCGCGACCTCGGCATGCCGCCGCGCCGCTCGGGCGAGGCGCTCGACCTCATCTACGCGCGGTCCGCGATCGCCAACGCGGCAGCTGCCGCTCGCGTCGCCGCGCTCGACGGCGTGTGGCCGGACGTGAAGGACGCGGCGGGGTTCCGCCGCGACGCCACGATCGGCCGGCAGCTCGGGTACGCCGGCAAGTCGCTCATCCACCCGGACCAGATCGCGCCGGCGAACGAGATCTTCACGCCGACGGACGACGAGGTCGCCTTCGCGCGGAAGGCGGTCGCCGCGTTCGACGAGGCGGCGGCGGAGGGCCGCGGCGTGCTCGCGGTCGACGGCGTCCTCGTGGACGCGCCGGTGATCGACCGCGCCCGCCGCACGCTCGAGGCGGCGGAGCGCGGCTAGCGCGATCCTGCTATCGATGTGAGCCCGTGAAGCTCGCCACCTACGAGCACCGCGGCCGCACGCGCGTCGGCGCCGTCGACGGCGACCGCGTCGTGCCCGTCGCCGACGACATGGTCGCGCTGATCGCGAGCGGCCCGAGCGGCCTCGACCGGGCGCGGGCGACGGCCCGGGGCGGCGCGGACGCCGTCCCGCTCGCGGACGTCCGGCTCCTCGCGCCGATCCCGCGCCCCGAGCGGAGCGCCTTCTGCGTCGGCTGGAACTACTCGGAGCACTTCGCGGAGGGAAAGCTCATCCGCGGGGAGGCGATGCCGCCGGAGGTCCCCGAGTGGCCGGCGCTCTTCGACAAGGGGCCGCAGGGGGTCATCGGACCGGACGCCGGCATCCTCTTCCCGGCGCCGCACTCCGAGCAGCTCGACTGGGAGTGCGAGCTCGCCGTCGTGATCGGGCGCGAGGGGCGCGACATCGCCGAGGACCGGGCGCTCGACCACGTGTTCGGCTACACGTGCGCGAACGACGTCTCGGTGCGGGACGTGCAGCGTCGCCACGGAGGCCAGTGGTTCAAGGGAAAGAACTTCGACACGCACCTGCCGCTCGGGCCGTGGATCGTGACCGCCGACGAGGCCGGGGACCCGCACGCGCTCCGCATCGGGACCCGCGTCAACGGCGTCACGAAGCAGGACTCGAACACGAGGCACATGGTCTTCCGGATCCCGCGGATCATCCGCGACCTCTCAGCCGGGATGGCGCTGCGGCCGGGCGACCTCATCCTCACCGGCACGCCGGAGGGGGTGGGCTTCGCGCGGAAGCCGCCGGAGTTCCTCCGGGTCGGTGACGTCGTCGAGGTAGAGATCGAGAAGATCGGCGTGCTGCGCAACACCGTCGTGCACCGCTAGGGGAGGAGGCCGGCATGGGCGAGATGATCACGTTCAAGGCGAACGGTGGATCGGCGGAGGGGTACCTCGCGTCACCGAAGGCGCCCGGGATCGGCGTGATCGTGATCCAGGAGTGGTGGGGCCTCAACGACCAGATCAAGGGCACCTGCGACGAGCTCGCGAACCTCGGCGGCTTCAACGCGCTCGCGCCGGACTTCTATCACGGCAAGGGCGCGCGGATCGGCGAGCCGAACGAGGCGCAGAAGCTGATGACGGAGTTCTTCCGGTCGAACGACGCGGCGGAGGTCGCCCGCGGCGCGGCCGACACGCTGCTGCGGCACCCGAAGACGTCGACGAAGAAGGTCGGCGTCGTGGGCTTCTGCATGGGCGGCGGGCTCGCGATCCTCGCGGGCGCGGCCGCGCCCGACAAGATCGGCGCGATCGTCGACTGTTACGGCGTAGGCCCGAAGGTGCTCGAGGACGCGAAGAAGGTGAAGGCGCCGGTGCTCGGCATCTTCGGCGGCAAGGACACGAGCATCACGCCCGACACGATCAGGTCGCTCGAACGGTCGCTCGAGACGGCGGGTGTGTCGTTCGAGAAGCACGTCTACCCCGAGGGCAAGCACGCGTTCCTCAACGACAAGCGGCCCGACGTCTTCCGCCGCGAGGACTCGAAGGACGCGTGGTGGAAGATCATCGAGTTCCTGAAGAAGCACGTGAGGTAGCGGGCATGCTCGGCCGCTGATGACGCGAGCGCATGCCGGTACAATGGAAGACCTCAAGACCCCGTAGCTCAGTGGATAGAGCGGCTGTCTACGGAACAGCAGGTCGGGCGTTCGAGCCGCCCCGGGGTCGCTGAGCAACTACGACCCCGTAGCTCAGCGGACCAGAGCAGCAGCCTTCGAAGCTGTTGGTCGGGCGTTCGAATCGCCCCGGGGTCGCTTCACTACTGCGGCGTGCCGCGTAGCACCGTGACGTCGCGATAAGGGCCCTTGGCGGACCAGAGCTCCCGTGCGGTCTTCCGTCGGTGACAGTTGGCGCAGCGCACTTCGCACTTCTCGATCTCCTCCATGACCGTGCGTACGGATGAGCCGCGCGTCACGAGCACGGTGACGTCCGCGCGCTTCCGTCCCCGCACGTGGTCGAACTCGAGAACGACCGGATCCGACTCTCCGCAGTCGACACATGGGTGCGCGACGAGGTAGCGAAGCAGCGCCTCCTGAGCCTCCGCAATGGCCCTCGCCTTGTTCCGGTGGATCCGCGCTATCTGCCGCTCGTGATCGCGCTGGAAGTTGGCCGCGTTGACCTCCTTGAAGCACTCGCGGCACCACGACTGGAGGAAGAGCGAGCCCTTGGCCTTGCGAGGGAACGCGTCAGCCGGGAGCGACCTCAGGCAGCGTGTGCAGACGAAGACCGTGCTCGCACCGAGGATGCGCTTCGACCGCGGTGCCGGCGGATCCGCGCAGCGCAAGCGGTCCCGCTGGTATGTGCGCCGGCACGACTTGCAGAGCGTGTGTCTCTTCAGCCGCCCGTCGCCTCGCCGGTCGAACTCCTCGACCGGCTTCGTCTCGCCGCACGTGCGGCAAGTGATCGTCTCCGTCGCGCTCACATAGGCGCTCCCTCCGCGGTCACGGATCGAGCGACCTTATCAGATATCGAACGCTTGTTCTAGTGGCCGGCGAGCCGACTTATCCACGAAGTTGCGGCTCGAGCGCCAGCATCGCTGCCGGCGCCCGACCCGAGCGAGGAGGTGGATGGGGGAGGGAGGGACCCTCTAGTTGGTCTTGCCGCGCTCGTTCTTCTGCTTCTCGCCGCGCGGCTCGCGCTTCGGAAGCTCCCACTTCTTGTCGACGAACTGCGGGATCGCGGTGTCGAGCCGCTGCATGAGCGTGCGGCCCTGCTCCTCGGTGAGCTTGCCCTCCGCGACGGCCTTGTTCACGGCCTCCTGCGCCTTGTCGTGCAGGAAGCGGATGAGGCCCTCGCGGCTCTTGCCGGGCTGCTGGTCGGCGATCTCGCCGAGGGTCTTGCCCGCGCCGAGCTTTCCGCGGACCGCTTCCGCGGGCAGGCCGATGTACTCGACCGACGCCCGCATCAGGTCGAGCGCGATCCTCGCGCGGAGGTGCTGGCCGGCAGCGGCCTCCGCGACGGCGCGCAGGATCGCCTCCGCCTGCTCCTTCGTGATCACGCCCTTCTCGACGAGGCCCGCGAGCACGCGCGCGAAGAACGCGGCGCGGTCGGTGCGACCCTCTTCGGTGACGACGATGCCGTCCGCCGACGGGACCGCCGCGAGCCCGCTCGCGGTGGTCGGCGCCGCCGCGAGGGCGACGCCCGAGAGGATGCCCGCACCGAGCACGCCGGTGCCGACGATCGCGAATGCCTTACGCCATGTCCGGGTCTTCATCTGATCTGACCTCCAGCGGTGTTCTTCTGCCATGACTAATCCGCGGAGGTCGCGCGCGTTCCGCTCTTTTCGAGGCGCTTACAGCCTTCTAACGGATCGCCGGCCTAGCGCGCGATCGACGTGACGATCCACACAACGACCGCGACCGCCACGCCGACGGCGACGATCGCCGCGATCCCCCCGAGCGGGCCCTCCGGCGCGCGGCGCGGTCGAGGCACGTGGCCCAGGATCTCCTTCGCCCGCGCCGCGTCGCGCTCCGACACGAGGACGGTGAGCTGCCCGCGCGCGAGCGGTACCTGGTACGAGCCCCACAGCCCGCGGTCCACGCGTGCCGCGATCCCGTCGGCGCTGAGCCGGGACACGATCGCGCCGGCGGTCGCTTCGTCGTCGGGCCACGCGACCGCGACCTCAGGCACCGGTGAGCGCCTGGTAGAAGATCCGCAGCGAGGTCAGCCCGACGACGACGGCGAGGATCCGCATCAGCGTCCCCGGCGCCGTGCGCTGGCTCAACGCGGCGCCGACCGGCGACGCGGCGAGCGCCGCGACGAACACGACGGCGCCGAGGACGGGATCGATCTGCGCGGTCGCGGCCTTCCCGACCCCCGCCGCGACGGCCGCGAAGAACCCGATCGCGAGCGACGAGCCGATCGCGACGCGCGCCGGGATCCGCAGCACGTACACGAGCGCGGCGATGATGAACGCGATCGCGCCGATCCCGACCATCCCGCCGAAGAAGCCGATCGTCGCGGCGATCGCGACGGCGAGCGGCACGTTCACGTGCAGCTCGTCGACGGCGCCCTCCTGCGTTTCGACGGGGAGCACGAGCGCGATGGCGCCGACGAGCGCGAACGCGGCGAAGACGAAGAGCAGGACGCGGTCGGGGACGTCCTTCGACACGAGCGCGCCCAGGAGCGACGACGCGGCGCTGACCGGGCCCATCGTGCGCACGAGGCGCGCCGAGACGTTGCCGTAACGCCGGTGGCGCAGGCTGCCGAGCACGCTGCCGGAGATCGCCTGCACGATCGTCAGCCCGGTGACGAGCTTCACCGACAGGAGCGGCGCGCCCACGATCCCCGGCACGTAGAGCAGGAGCGGCGTGAGCACCAGCCCGCCGCCGATGCCGAGCAGCCCCGAGAGGAACGACGAGACCGCGCCCGCGACGAGCGTCACGACCTCGATCGGCACCCGGCGAGGGTATACAGAACGGATGCGCGTCCTCAGCGCGGTCGTCGCCGCCGTCGTGATCGTCAGCCTGGTGATCGGAACGTGCGCGCTGCCGCCGCCCTGACGATCGCGGCCCTCGCCGCCGCGTCGTGCGGGCTCGAGCTCGACCCCGGGGGAAGCGCCCCGCCGCAGAGGACGTTCACGGTGGGCGTCGCGCCGAGCGGCACCGCCGCCGGCGCGTGGCGTCGCGCGCGCGACATCCCGACCCCGCGAAGCGAGGTGGCCGCCGCGGTCCTGCGCGGCGTCGTGTTCGTGATCGGCGGCTTCGGCGGTCCCCGTGCCGTCGAGAGCTTCGTCGGAGACGCCTGGCGGCGCGAGACCGACCTGCCGATCGGCGTCGACCATGCGATGGCCGCCGCGAGCGACGTCGACCAGCCGGGCGTCTACGTCTTCGGCGGCAACAGCGGCGGGTCGCCGACGGCGCGATCCTTCCGCTTCTTCTCAGGCGCGTGGTCCGAGCTCGCCGCCATGCCCGAGCCGCGCTCGCAAGGCGCGGCCGTCTTCCTCGGCGGGCGCTTCTACGTGTTCGGCGGCGTGACCACGAGCGGCCGCCTCGCGGCCGGCACGCTCGAGTACGACCCCGCGACGAACGCGTGGCGCCAGCGCGCCGCGATCCCGACGCCCCGGGACCACCTCGGCGGTGCCGTTCTCGGACAGCGCGCGTGCGCCGTCGGTGGCCGCCGGCTGTCGCTCACGACCAACCTCGGGACGTTCGAGTGCTACGACCCGTCGAGCGACCGCTGGGAGCGGCTGCCGGACGCGCCGACGGCCCGCGGCGGCGTGGGCGCGGCGTCGCTCGGGACGAGGATCGTGCTCGTCGGCGGCGAGCAGCCCTCGGGCACCTACCGCGAGGTCGAGATGTACGACGCGGCGACGAACGCGTGGACGCGCCTCGCGGATCTGCCGACCCCGCGCCACGGGATCGGCGTCGCCACCGTCGGCCGGACCGTGTACGTCATGACCGGCGGCCCGACGCCCGGCGGGAGCCAGACCGCCGTCTCTGAGGCCATCGACCTGCCCTAGGCTCGTCCAGGTGAGCGGCCTCCACGCGACGCTTGCGAACACGCTCGTCCTGTACCTCACGCTCCTCGGCCTGTGGGGCCTCTTCCTCGGCATCCGCGCGAGCGGCCCGACGCCCTCTTACCGCGGCGCGCTCGTGATCGCGGAGGTCGCGGCGATCGCCCAGGGCCTGATCGGCCTCTTCCTCGCGCTCCAGCGCCCGCTCGACCCCATCCACGCGCTCTACGGCGTCGCGCTCGTCGCGGCGCTCCCGCTCGCGGCGACGCTCGTGCGCGACCGCGAGGCGCGCGGCCAGTCCGTCGCGCTCGGGATCGCGGCGCTCTTTGCGGCCGGGCTCGCGATCCGCGGGATCGCCACCGCCACGTGAGCGCGCCCGGCATCGACCCCGCGCCGGACGTCTCCGACGAGGCGCTCCAGGCGCTGCGCGGCGACGCGCTGTACTGCAACGTCGCGGGCTCCGGCCCGACGTTCCCGGTCGCGCAGGACGCGGCCGAGCGCTTCCGGCGCTGGCTCAACGCGGTCGGCATGTTCGGGCACGAGGGCTACGACGCGTACAACGCCGCGCTCGCGGCAGCGCGCGAAGACCTCGCCGAGTTCGTCGGCGACCCCGGCGGCGCGTCGCGGATCGCGCTCCTCCAGTCCGCGACCGAGGCGCTCAACGTCGCGATCGCCGGGCTCGAGCTCGATCCGGGCACGACGATCGTGACGACCGACGAAGAGCACGGATCCGCGCTCCTCCCGATCCTCGCGCGCGCGCCGCAGGGCATCGCCGCGCACGTCGTGCCGGCCGACGACGTCCGCGAGGCGCTCCGCCCGGGCCGCCTGCCGCGCGGCGCGCGAGCGCTCGTGGTCTCGCTCGTGTCGTGCAAGACCGGGAAGCGCCTGCCGGCCGAGGACGCGGTCGCGCTCGCACGCGACGCGGGCCTCGTCACGATCGTCGACGCAGCGCAGGCGGCGGGGCAGGTGCCGGTGGACGTGCGGGGGCTCGGCGCTGATGCGGTCGCGCTCCTCGGGCACAAGTGGCTGCACGGTCCGCTCGCGACCGGCGCGCTCTGGGTCCGCGACCCGGCGACGTTCGTCCCGCGGCGGCTCGGCTGGCGCAGCAGCGTCGGCCACGACCTCGCCGGGCGCATCGACCTCCAGCCCGACGCGACCCGCTTCGAGACGGGCACCGTGGACGCGCCGGCGTTCGTGGGCCTGCGGCAGGCGCTCGCGGTCCACCACGCGCTCGGGACGCGCGTCGCGCGCCGCATCCGCACGCTCCGCGACCGCCTCTTCGACGCGCTCGTGGAGCTTCCGTTCGACCTCCGGTCCCGCCGCGAGGACCCGACGGGGATCGTGTCGGTGACGCCTCGGCACGGCGATGCCGCCGGTATCGTGGCGCGCGTGTGGAGCGACGACCGCGTCGTGATCAAGCTGCTCGAGGAGAAGGGCGCCCCCGACGGCATCCGGCTCTCCTTCTGGGCGCTCCATCGCGAGGCCGACATCGACCGCCTCGCCGCGTCGCTCGCGCGACACGCGCGCGTGCCCGCATGAGCCCGCTGCTGGATGGCCAGACCGCCGTCGTGACGGGCGGCGGCCGCGGCCTCGGCCGGGCGACGGCGGAGGTGATGGCGGCGCTGGGCGCGCACGTCGTCGTCGCGTCGCGCAACGCGCCGGAGCTCGACGAGGTGGTGCTCGCCATCAAGAAGGCCGGCGGGCGCGCGCTCGCGTACGCGGCCGACGTCGCGGACGAGCGGCAGGTGCAGGAGCTCGTCTTCAACACCGAGCGCTGGGTCGGTCCGCCGACGGTGCTCGTGAACAACGCCGGGGTCGTCGATCCGATCGCGCCGCTCGCGCGCACCGACGCCACCTCGTGGCTGCGGCACCTCGCGATCAACGTCGGCGGCCCGTACCTCGCGACGCGCGCGGTCCTCCCGGGAATGCTCGAGCGGGGCTATGGGCGCATCGTGAGCATCTCGTCGGGCGCGGCGACGCGCCCGTATCCGGGCTGGACCGCGTACGGCGCGGGCAAGGCCGGCCTCGAGCAGCTCATGCGCACGCTCGCGGCGGAGATCGAGGGCACCGGCGTGACCGCGTGCGTGCTGCGGCCGGGCCGGGTCGACACGCAGCTGCAGGAGCGCGTGCGGCGCGCGTCACCCGACGACTTCCCCGAGGTCGAGGACTTCAGGGAGACGCAGCGGCAGGGGGGCCTCCGGGACCCGCAGCGCGTCGCGCGCGTCGTCGCGTACCTCGCGTCGCCGCGCGCCGCGCGCAACGGCCAGATCGTCGAGCTCGACGAGGCGCTCGAGCGCGAGGCCGCGCAGGCGGTCGGAGGCTAGCCCCGCTCCCCGCCCTTGCCCGCGGGCGTGAAGGCCTTCCGCTTCGCGATCGCGCCCGAAAGCAGGCGCTCGGTGCCGGCCGGGTCGTCCTGCGCCCGCCGCTCGATGTCGGCATCGGCGCGGCCGATGAGGCCGCACACGGGGCAGTCGCCGCGCGCGTCGAGCCGGGCATGGCAGTTCGAGCAGTGGACCTCGCTCGCGGTGTGCGGCCGGAAGAGGCCGAGTCCCCGCGCTTCCGCCATCAGGGCCGGCAGCTGGGCGCCCATCAGGCGGTCGCGAGCACGACGGACTTCTTCTCGAGGTAACTGTCGAGCGCCTCGATCCCGTGCTCCTTGCCGAATCCGGACTGCTTCACGCCGCCGAACGGCAGCTCGTCGTGCGCGATCTGGATCGCGTTCACCCAGGTGTAGCCGGCCTCGATCCGCTCGGCGGCGAGGCGCGCCCGCGCGATGTCGCGCGTCCAGATCGACGAGCCGAGCCCGTAGATGCTCGAGTTCGCCTTCAGGATCGCGGCGTCGAGCCCGTCGACGATGACGATCGGGAGCGCCGGACCGAAGACCTCTTCCGTGATCATCCGCGAGTCCTCGGGCACGTCCGCGAGGACCGTCGGCTCGAGGAACCAGCCCTTCTCGAACTCCGCGCCCTCGGGGCGCTTGCCGCCGGTGAGGACGCGCGCGCCGCGCTTCACCGCGTCGGCCACCTGCGCCTCGACCTCGGCCCGCTGCTTCTCGGTGTGGAGCGGCCCCATCATCGCGCCCTCGCTCATGCCGTTCCCGACCTTGAGCTTCTTCGCGCGTCCGGCGATGAGCTCCATGAACGCCTCGGCGACCTCCTTGAAGACGTAGAGGCGCTTCACCGCGAGGCAGGCCTGGCCCGCGTTGAAGAAGCGGCCGATCGCGACCGCGCGCGCGGCCTTCTCGAGGTCCGCGTCGTCGCAGATGATGCAGGCGTCGCTGCCGCCGAGCTCGAGCGTGACCCGCGCGACGTTGTCGGCGGCGAGCCTCATGATCCGCTTGCCCGTCTCGGTCTGGCCGGTGAACGCGATCTTCCGCACGAGCGGGTGGCTCACGAGCGCGTCGCCGATCTCGCCGCCGGGGCCGTGGACCGTGTTGAGCGCGCCCTTCGGGAGACCCGCGGAGTTGATCGCGTCCACCGCGCGCTGCGTCGCGAGCGGCGTCGTCGACGCGGGCTTCAGCACCACCGTGTTCCCGGCCGCGAGCGCCGGCGCGATCTTGTTCGCCATGAGCGTGAGCGGGAAGTTCCACGGCGTGATGGCGACCGCGACCCCGAGCGGCCGCTTGATGGTGAAGCCCATGAGCGATGGGTCCTCGAGCGTCACGTAGTCGCCGCGGATCTTGTCGGCGAGGCCGGCGAAGTACTCGAGGTTCGCCGCGACGCGGCCGGCCTCGATCGTCGACTCGCGGATGGTCTTGCCCTGCTCGAGCGTGAGCAGCCTCGCGATCTCGGGGACCGCCTCGCGCACCTTCTGCGCGGCCGCGTGGAGGAGCTGCGCGCGCTTCGGCGCGGCGATGGACGCCCAGGCGGGGAACGCCTTGTGCGCCGCCTCGACCGCCGCGTCCACGTCGGCCTTCGCGGCGCGCGGGACGCTGTCCACGACCTCGCCGGTCGCGGGGTTCCTCACTTCGAGGGTCTTCCCGCCCTTGGCCTCGGTGGGCGTGCCGTCGATCGTCATCTTCGCCATGGCGTCCTCCCCGCTCGCGCGCTCTCCGCTTTGGAATGACCCGATCCCGCTAGATTTTGCGCGCTCCCCACGTTCCGCGCGCAGGAGGTGCGTCTTGCCGGTCGTACGTCTCGAGAAGCAGGACCGCGTCGGCCACATCATCCTCGACCGCCCGCCCGCCAACTCGTACGACAGGGACTTCCTCCGCGACCTCTCCGACGCGATCGACGACGCCCGCTTCGACCAGGAGGTCCGGTCGATCCTCGTCCGGAGCGCGTCCGAGAAGTTCTTCTCCGCCGGCGCCGACATCAAGTTCTTCGCGCAGACGGACGCCGAGACGCAGTTCGCGTTCGTGGTCTACGCGAACGAGGTCATGTCGAAGCTGGAGCGCACGCCGAAGATCGTCGTGTGCGCGATCAACGGGCACTGCCTCGGCGGCGGCCTCGAGATCGCGCTCTGCGCCGACGCGCGCATCGCCGCCGACGGCGCCTACAACATCGGCCTCCCCGAGGTCACGCTCGGCGTGCTCCCGGGCACGGGCGGCACGCAGCGTCTGCCGCGGCTCATCGGCCGGCAGAAGGCGCTCGACCTCATGGTGCTCGGCGCGCCGGTCAAGCCGCCGCAGGCGAAGGAGCTCGGGATCGTCGACGACGTCGTGCCCGCGGCCGAGCTCCTCGCGAAGGCGCAGGAGTGGTGCCTCCAGTACGGCGCGGGCCCGACGCTCGCGATCGGGCAGATCAAGCTCGCGATGGTCCAGGGTCTGGGCATGCCCTTCGCCGACGCGATGCTCCTCGAGCACCAGGCCGTCGGCCGCCTCTTCGCCTCCGAGGACTTCCGCGAGGGCGTCAGGGCCTTCGGCGAGAAGCGCAAGCCCGACTTCAAGGGGAAGTAAGCGACGGCCGTCGCGACCCTCCGCGACGCCGTCGAGCGCCACGTCCCGGATGGCGCATCGGTCGCGCTCGGCCTCGCGCTCGAGCCGGCGATCCCGTTCGCGCTCGTCCATGAGCTCATCCGCCAGCGCCGCCGCGACCTTGACCTGATCGGTCCCATCAGCGACATCGCGTTCGACATGCTCATCGGGTCGGGATGCGTGCGGAGCGTGTCCGCCGCGTGGGTCGGGAACGTCTCGGCGGGCCTCGCGCACTGCTACCGGCGCGCGATGGAGGAGGGCGTCCCCCGGCGCATCACGGTGCGCGACCACTCGAACTTCTCGATCGCGCAGGCGCTCCTCGCGGGAGCGATCGGCGCGCCGTACATCCCGACGCGCTCGCTCCTCGGGAGCGACATCCCGCGCGCGAACGGCACGTTCCGCGAGGCGGAGAGCCCGTTCGACGGCTCGCGCGTCCTCCTCATCCCCGCGATCGTCCCCGACGTCGCGGTGCTCGCCGTGCAGCGCGCCGACGAGGACGGCAACGCGCACCTCTGGGGGCCGTGGGGCGTCTCGCAGGAGGCCGCGCTCGCGGCGAAGAAGGTCATCGTGCTCGCGGACGAGGTCGTGCCGCGCGAGGAGATCACGAGCGACCCGAACCGCACCATTTGTCCGGCTTGGAAGGTCGCCGCGGTGTGCGAGGTCCCGGGGGCGTGCCACCCGTCGCCGCTCCAGGGGCGCTACGGCCGCGACCACGAGTTCTTCCACGAGTACCACCGCCGCACGCGCACCGCCGAGGGCTTCGACGACTGGGTCGGCGAGTGGGTGACGGGCACGAGGGACCACGACGAGTACCTCGCGAAGCTCGGACGGCGGTGGGAGGAACTGCGTGAGGACGGCGTCCCATCCGTGCCGGCGGCGTACTGATGGAGGTCTCGCCCGGCGAGATCATGGTCGCGCAGGCCGCCCGCGAGATCCGCGACCGCGAGCGCGTGTTCGTCGGCATGCGCCTCCCGCTCATCGCGTTCGTCGTCGCGAAGCGCACGCACGCGCCGCGCGCCGTCGGGCTGTTCGAGCTCGGGATCGTCCGCGACGAGCCCGCGCCGGAGCTCCTCTACACCATGGGCGACACGCCGAACGTCTCCGGCGCGGTGTGGTGCGCGCGGACGATCGACCTCATGGGCCTGCTGCAGCGCGGCGAAGTGGAGGCCGGCTTCATCGGCGGCGCGGAGATCGACGCTCACGGGAACCTCAACACGACCGCGGTCGGCGGCGACCGCTCGCGGCCGAAGGTGCAGCTGCCGGGATCGGGCGGGGGCGCGGACATCGCGAGCCTCGCGCAGCGCCTCATCGTGATCATGCCCCACGACAAGCGGCGCCTCCGCGAGCGCGTCGACTTCATCACGTCGCCGGGGTACCTCGCCGGCGGCGACGCCCGCCGCCGGGCCGGGCTCCCGCGGGGCGGCCCGAGCGTGCTCATCACCACGCTCGGCGTCTTCCGGTTCCCGGACGGCGAGGCGGTGCTCGTCTCGTACCACCCCGGGCAGAGCGTGGGCTCGGTGCGCGCCGCGACCGGGTGGGAGCTCCGCGTCGCCGACGACGTGCGCGAGACGGAGCCGCCGAGCGCGGACGTGCTCAGGGTGATCCGCGGCTACGACCCCGAGGGGTTCTGGACCCGGCGCGCCGAATGAGCCGGCGCGCCGTCGCCGTCTGGATCGTGGCGAACGTCGCGGGCGCGGCCGCTCTCGGCCTCCTCGCGTGCGTGGAGCCCTCGTTCCCGCCGATCCTCCCCGGTCTCGTGTTCGGCGCCGCGCAGACGATCCCGCTGGTGGGGCTGCGCCGTGCGCTCGTCGCATGGTTCCCCGTGACCGCGGTCGTCACGCCCGCGGCGATCTTCGTATCCGCGGTGTTCGTCGCGCGCTCGGTGACGATCTCACTCGACACGCCGTCCCCGGAACCGGGCGCGTTCCGTGCGACCGTCGACACATGGCTCCTGTCGCTGCCCGGTTGGGTCGTCCTCGGCGCGGCGCAGGCGATGACGCTGCGTGCAGCCGGTCTCCGCCACGTGTGGTGGTGGGTCGTCGCCGTGGCGGTCGGCGGCCTCGGCCTGGTGCCGCTCGGAGCGGCGACCGTTGCGCGGGGCGGCTGCCAGCCGCTGGCCGCCGCCGGAGGGCCGGCGGTGTGGCTCGTCGGCGGCGCCTGGTACGCCGCCGCGACCTCCTACGCGCTGCGCCGGATCGTGCGCCCGCGGTCGCCTCGGCCCGGCTACCTGCTGTTCCACGCGATCGGGTCCGTGCCCGACGCGCGCGTCCGCCGCGAGATCGCCGCTCGCGGGATCAAGCCGCTGATCGACTTCCGGAACGTCGTGCAGTACCCCGAGGAGCGCGAGGCTCTCCACCGCCTCGGAGGCACGAGCACGCCGGCGCTCTGGGACGGCGAGCGCCTCGTCGAGGGTGAGGACGCCGTGCTCCTTGCCCTCGGTGCCATCATCGCGCGGCAGGAGGGGGGAGCATGACGACGCTGCGCGAGCCCGAGATCGACCTGCGGCTACCCGAGCTCCCCGCACGCTACAACGCCGCGGAGACCTTCATCGACGCGCACCGCGGCGAGCGCCCGGATCGCGTCGCGATCCGCTGCCAGGGGAAGAGCGTCACCTACGCGGAGCTCGGCGAGAACGTCGACCGCTGCGGCAACGCGCTCCGCGAGCTCGGCGTCGAGATGGAGCAGCGCGTCGTCATCTTCTGCGTCGACTCTCCGGCGTTCGTCTACGCGTTCTTCGGCGCGATCAAGATCGGCGCGATCCCCATCCCCACGAACCCGCTCCTCGTCCCGCACGACCTCGCGTACGTGCTCCGCGACAGCCGCGCGGTCGCGGCGGTCGTGTCCGCGCCCCTCGTCGAGAAGGTGGTCGCCGCGCGTCGCGAGGCGCCGCGACTCCGCCACGTCCTCGTTACGGGCGGCGAGGCGCCGCCCGGCACCGCGTCGTTCGAGGCGGCGCTCGCCGCGGCGGACGGCGACCTCTCGCCCGCGGACACGACGCCCGACGACGCCGCGTTCTGGCTCTACTCGTCGGGCACGACCGGGTTCCCGAAGGGCGCGGTCCACCTGCAGCACGACATGATCTTCTGCGCCGACACCTACGGCCGGCACGTCCTCCGCACGACGGAGGACGACCGGCACTTCACCGTGTCGCCGCTGTTCCACGCCTACGGGCTCGGCAACGGCGTGTTCTTCCCGCTGCGCGTCGGCGCGTCGACCGTGTACAAGCCGGAGCGCTCGACGCCGGACCTCGTCTACTCGCTGATCACGCAGGAGGATCCCACGATCCTGTTCACCGCGCCGACGTTCTACGCGGCGCTCCTCGCGTACCCCGAGGCGGACTTCACGTACGACCTCTCGTCGCTCCGCATGTGCGTGTCTGCCGGCGAGGCGCTCCCGAAGCCGCTCTTCGAGCAGTGGAAGCGCCGCTTCGGCCTCGAGATCCTCGACGGCATCGGCGCCACCGAGATGCTCCACATCTTCATCTCGAACTTCGAGGGCAGAGCGCGCGGCGGCACGAGCGGCACGGTCGTGCCGGGCTACCGCGCGAAGATCGTCGACGACGAAGGGGCGGAGCTCGGGACCGGCGAGAGCGGGCACCTGTGGGTCTCCGGCGACTCGTGCGCCGCGTACTACTGGAACAAGCACGAGAAGTCGAAGGCCGCGTACAGGGGCGAGTGGTACGTCACCGGCGACAAGTACCACGTCTCGGACGACGGCTACTACACCTACGAGGGCCGCAGCGACGACATGCTCAAGGTCTCCGGGCAGTGGGTCTCGCCCGCCGAGGTGGAGGCCGCGCTCATGGAGCACCCGGCGGTGCTCGAGGTGGGCGTCGTCGGGGTGAAGGACAAGGACGAGCTCACGAAGCCCAAGGCGTTCGTGCTCCTCAAGCAGGGGCAGGGGAAGAGCGAGCGCCTCGGCGAGGAGCTGAAGGCGTTCGTCAAGGACCGCATCACGCCGTACAAGTACCCGCGCTGGGTCGAGTTCGTGGACGAGCTGCCGAAGACCGCCACGGGCAAGATCCAGCGCTTCAAGCTGCGCGAGCGCGGGTGACGGCGGGCCGGCCGGCCGCGGCCGAGGTCCACCTGCCGGAGCTGCCCGCCCGCTACAACGCGGCGGAGACGTTCATCGACGCGCACCGCGGCGTGCGCGCCGACCGCGTCGCGATCCGCTGCCGCGGTGTGAGCGTGACGTACCGCGAGCTCGGCGAGAGCGTCGACCGCTGCGCGAACGCGCTCCGCGCGCTCGGCGTGGAGATGGAGCAGCGCATCGTCGTCCACTGCGCCGACTCGCCCGCCTTCGTCTACGCGTTCTTCGGCGCGATCAAGCTCGGCGCGGTGCCCATCCCGACGAACCCCCTCCTCGTCGCGAGCGATCTCGCGTACATCCTCCGCGACAGCAGGGCCGTCGCGGTCGTCGCGACCGCCGGCCTCGAGGGGAAGGCGCTCGGTGCGCGCGCGTCCCTGCCGCGGCTCCGGCACGTCCTCGTGACGGGCGGGCCGGCGCCGGACGGCGCGCTCTCCTTCGAGGACGCGCTCGCGGCGGCCGACACGGAGTGCGCGCCGGCGGACACGACGCCCGACGACGCGGCGTTCTGGCTCTACTCGTCGGGGACCACGGGCTTCCCGAAGGGCGCCGTCCACCTCCAGCACGACATGATCTGGTGCGCCGAGACGTACGGCCGCCACATCCTCGGCATGACCGAGGACGACCGCCACTTCACGGTGTCGCCGCTCTTCCACGCCTACGGGCTCGGGAACGGCGTCTTCTACCCGCTCCGCGTCGGAGCGTCGACCGTGTACAAGCCGGAGCGAGCGACGCCGGAGCTCGTGTACTCGATCGTCAC
>DASSSF010000004.1:0-19541 GCA_035708565.1 Candidatus Limnocylindria bacterium | reverse complement strand
CGTCGCCGTCGCCGGCCCCGAGGGGATCGCCCGCTGGCCCGAGCGGATCGCCTACGCGGCCGGCGAGACGGGACGCGGGGAGGTGTCGCTCCCGGCGACCGCGCGCCGCTTCGGCCTCGGCGCCCTCCCGGCGCTCGGCCTGTCGGTCGCCCTCACGGGGATCTTCGCGGCCGCGCTCGTCCGCCGGCCGAGCCTCGCGGCCGCACCGGTGCTCGCGCTCCTCGCGGCGCCGCACGCGCTCCTCCACGACCTCGTGCTCGCGTACCCGGCGATCGCCGTCGTCGCGACGAGCGCGCGCGCGTCGTGGGCCTGGGTCATCGGGGGCTCGGCGGCGACGCTGCTCCAGCTGATCGACGTCCCGGCGGCGGTGCCCTATCTCGCCGTGCTCGCGGTCGTCACGCTCCGGCGCGCTAGGTGATGAGCTGCGAGCCGCCCTTCACCGGCACGCGCACGCGGAGGACGCTCGTGCCGTCCGTGCGCGTCTCCTGCTGCTCGGTGCCCCGCAGGAGCGCGAGGCGCTCGCTGCGGCGGAGGCCCGACGAGAGCTCCGCGTCCCGCGGGAGCTCGCGCCCGTCGCTCTGGAGCGTGATCTCGAGCGCGTCCTCTAGCCAGTTCATCGAGAGCGCGATGATCTTCGCGCCGCCCCGCTCGATCCGCTCGACGAGCGAGTCCTGGATGAGCCGGAAGATCGCGACCTCCTCGTCGCCGTGGAGCCGGCGGTCGCGCCCGGTGCTCGCGAGATCGACGCGGACCTGGTGCTTGTCGACGAGCGTCTGGATGTAGCGGCGAAGGGTCGGCACGAGGCCGAGGTCGTCGAGGATCATCGGCCGCAGCTCGAAGATGAAGCCGCGCAGCTCCTGGAGCGTCTTGTTCACCATCGCGCGCAGCCCGGCGAGCTCCTCGCGCGAGCGCTTCGGATCGACCTCGTACAGGCGCTCGCTGATCTCGGACTGGAGGACGACGTTCGCCATCGCCTGCGCCGGCCCGTCGTGCACCTGGCGGGCGACGCGCCGGCGCTCCTCCTCCTGGGTGTCGACGACCGCCTGGAGCAGGCGGCTCTCGTCGATCGCGGCGGCGACGCTCGCCGCGGCGGGGCTCGGCGGGGGCGGCGGCTCGAAGCTCTCGAGCTGCCGGCGCGCGTTCCCGATGACGCCCTGCACGCGGTCGAGGAGCTTCCGCTTCGCCTGCTGCGAGGCGAGCTGCGCCTCCATCGTCATGCGGCGGCCGAGCGCGCCGATGTACTCGTCGGCGGCCGCCGACACGTCCGGGCTCATGCCCTTCGCCGCGTCGTAGCGCTGCCTCGCCTGGTCCTCGCGCACCTTCATGCGCGCGATCTCCGTGTTCGTGGAGTCGACGAGGAGGTCGAGCTCCCGCAGCTCGGCCTTGAGGCGGTCGCTCTCCGCCGTGAATCCGGAGGCGAGCTCGGTGCTCAGCGCGCGCCCTCCGGCTCGCGCGTCCCGCCCGTCCGGCTCAATGCCCGAGCTCCGGCGCCTTGATCCAGCCCTGGCGGATCGCGTAGACGACGGCCTGCGTCCGGTCGTTGACCGAGAGCTTGCGCAGGATGCTCGACATGTGGTTCTTCACCGTCTGCTCGGAGATCGCGAGCGCGTAAGCGACCTCCTTGTTCGTCTTGCCCTGCGCGATGTTGTCGAGGATCTGCACCTCGCGCGGAGAGAGCGGGGCGAACACGTGGGACGAGCCCGGGCCGTACACGGAGAGCTCGCGGAACTCGGCGAGGACGCGCGACGCGACGGCCGGCCGCGAGAAGATCTTCTCGTTGATGATGAACTGCCCGCCGCGCACGCGGCGGATCGCGTCGATGAGCTCGGCGGGCTGGCAGTCCTTGTGGAGGTACGCCGCCGCGCCCGCGCGGATCGCCTCGAACAGCGTCTGCTCGTCGTCCTCCGCGGTGAGGATGATCACGGCGATGTTCGGCTGCTCGCGGCGGATGCGCTGCCCGGCCTGGATGCCGGGAATGCGCGGCAGGTCCGCCTCGATGATGAGGACGTCGGGCTCGAGCTCCTCGGCCTTCGCGATCGCGTCCTCGCCGTCGGTCGCGACGCCGACGATCTCGACGTCCTCCTCCTTCTCGAGCACCTGCTGGATGCCGAGCGTGGTGATGCGGCTCGCGTCCGCGAGGAGGATGCGCGTCGCGCGTGAGTCGGCGCTCATCGCGCCGTCCCTTCCGCCACGAGCGGCAGGATAAGGGTCACGGCCGTGCCCTGTTCGGGCGCGGAGCGGATGTCGAGCTGCCCGCCGATGAGCTCGGCGCGCTCGCGCATCGAGAGGAGGCCCACGGAGCGGCGGCGCCGGGCGGCCTTCACGAGGTCGAAGCCGACCCCGTCGTCGTCGCAGCGGAGCATCCAGCGGTCGCGCTGGCGCTCCCAGTCGATGCGCACGCGCGACGCGCGCGCGTGCTTGTGCACGTTGTGGAGCGCCTCCTGCATGACCCGGTAGACCGCCAGCTCCTGCTGCGCCGAGAGGCCGGTGTCGGTGGCCTCGAGCACGCACTCCACCGCGATGCCGGTCCGCGACGCGAACTCGTTCGCGTACGAGCGGAGCGCACCCGCGAGCCCGAGCTCCGTCAGCACCGGCGGCCGGAGGTCGAGGATCATCGCGCGCACCTGCTCGAGCGATCCGCGGAAGCGCTCGCGCAGCGCGGCGAGCTCGGCGCGCACCGTGCGCTGCTCCCCCGGCCGGTCCGCGAGCCGCTCGAGGTACTCGATCTCGAAGATCGCGTTCGCGAGCGCCTGCGCCGGACCGTCGTGCACGTCGCGGTAGAGACGCTCGCGCTCGGCCTCGAGGCTGTCGAGGACGCGCTGCGCGAACTCGATCCGCTCGTCGTGCTCCTCGGGCCGCGCGGGCGCGAGGCCGGAGCCAACGAGGTACGCGGCGCTCGACTCGATGTGGTCCGCGACGAGCTCGAGCTGCTTCAGGCGGCGGAACGCCGCCGTCGTCTCGACGTGCCCGCCGGCTTCGCCCGCGGCCAGCTTCTGGTACGTGCGCGCGTAGCGCTCGAGCTGCTGCCGGAGACCGCGAACGGCGCTCCGGAGGTCCTCGACGATGGTCTCGTACTGCTCGTCGAGGTCGGGCGCCGGCTTCTTCGGCGCGCGCCGCTTCGGCCGCGTGGCGTCGTCGTCGATGAGCCGGAGATCGTCCTTCACGGGCCTGCGAGCCTACGTCCCGCCCGGCGGTCGGGCCATAGCAGCGCGGTGACGAGCAGCGCGAAAAGGGCCGGAATGAGGCCGTTGTACGACTCGCTCGCGCGCAGGTCGCCGTACAGGCCGTGGAGGAGGGTCGCGCCGACGGTCAGGAGCGCGGCCGCGGCCGCGGCGAGGAGGAACGCCGCGCGCGGCGAGCGTCGCGCGAGCACCCCGCACGCGACGACGAGCGGCACGACCAGGACGAGCTGGTCGTACGACCAGGTGTACGGCGCGGCCGCGAGGCCGACCGTGAGCCACATCGCGACCGCGGCGTCGCCGCGCGGATCGAACGCGAGGGCGACCGCCGCCGCCACGATCACGAGCGCGGCACCGGCCCACAGGCCGGGCGCGCCGAAGAGGTCGAGGAGCGCGGTGGGGAGCGCCGTCGCGCGGGGCGTGGCGGGGACCCGCGCGGCGAGCACGTGCTCGACGTACGCCGCGGGCCAGCGAGGCAGCAGCGCGAGCGACGCGGCGAGCGCGAGCGCGATCGCTCCCGCGGACCACGCGAGCGCGCGCCCGAGGCCGCGCCGGAGCGCTGCGCGCGCGAGCCCCGCCGCCGACACGAGCAGGAGCTGCGGCTTCGCGAGCGCGACCGCGGCGAACGCGAGGCCCGCCGACCTCGCGCGCCTCGCGCGGAGCGCGAGCGCTCCGGCCGCGAACAGCGCGACGAGCAGGAACGACCACTGCCCGTCGTAGAACGCGAGGAGCGCGGGGTGCGACCCGCTCAGCACGAGCCCGGCGAGGAGCGCGATCGCCGGCTGCGCGGGAACGTAGGCGCGCAGGAGCGCGCGGAGCGCGAGGGCCGCGAGCGCCATGCCGCCGAGCGTCCAGATGAGCGACGCGACCGGGAGCGGCACGAGCGCGAGCGGCGCGAGCAGGAGCGGGATGTGGCCCGGGTACCCGTACACCGCCGTCTCCGGCACCTGCCGCTGGTACGTGCGCGCGACGTCGCGCCAGGCCGACGCGTCGTACGGATCGTGCCCGTCGAGGAACGCGCGCGGTCCCGCCCAGATGCCGGCGAAGTCGTTCGCGTCGACGTACCTCGCGGCGCGCAGCTCGACGAAGCCGCCGAGGACGAGGAGCGCTGCGCCGAACAGGATGCCGGCGAAGAAGAGGAGGTCGGCGGCCGCGGATCTGCTCATCACGGGCGCGCGAGGATCACCGCGTCGCGGCCGCGCGCGCGCTCGACCCAGCCGAGCTCGCGGAGCGCGACGGCGAGCGGGCGCTTGGGCCGGAGGAGGACCTCACGGATCCCGTGCCGGTCGAGGACCTCCTTCCACGCGGGACCGAGGGACACGGCCTCGACGTAGTCGTTGAGGACGGCGGGCATGAACGGGAAGAGGCGTCCGTCGACGAAGACCGGCCGCTCGGGCGCGCGCCAGATGAGCCAGCCGCCCCAGTCGTACTCGTGGAGGAGCGCGGCGTCGCTCGCGCGGATCCGGTCGAGCAGCTCGACCGGGTACGCGCGCTCGTCCGGCTCCGCGGGCGCCGTGGGCGTGACGACGACCGCGCCCGCCACGAGCGCGAGGGCCAGCGCCGCGCGCGCCGCGTCCGGCAACGGGTACTGGCGCCCGCGGCGGACCGGCAGCCGGCTCGCGAGCCGCGCGACCTTCACCGCAAGGAACGGCGTCGCGACGAACGCGAAGTACGGGAGGTGCCGCTGCGCCGAGAGGGACAGCCACAGCACCGGCACGAGCAGCAGCACCTCGAGGAGGGACCCGCCGAGGAGGAGCGCGCCGGCGATCGTCGCCGCGAGGAACGCCATGAACACGAAGCCCGCCGGCGTCACGAGGTCGGGCGCCATCTCCTCCGTGATGAACCTCGGAGGCGAGAGGACGTGCGACGCGGCGCCTCCGATGCCGAGCGCGCCCGGGTCGAGGAACGAGGCCCCGACGGACAGCGCCGCGCAGAGCGCGAACGCACGGGCGTCCGGTCGCCGTTGCGCGAACGCCTCGACCGCGAACGCGAGGACCAGCCCGAGCCCGAGCGCATACCCGCCGTGGAGGTTCGTCCAGAGGAGGATCAGGACGGGGAAGGCGAAGAGCGCGCGCCGATCGCCCGCGCGCGCGGCGAGCATGAGGTCGAGCGCGAATGGGAAGAGCGCGAGCGTGAAGAGCTGCGGCCGGTCCGTCCAGGACTGCTTTGAGAGCGCGAGCGCGAGGAGGACGACCGGGATCGTCGCGCCCCACGGCGCGCCGAGCCGCCGGGCGGCACGCGCGAGGAAGAAGCCCGCGAGCCCGACGAGCAGGCCGCGCAGCACCGCGATGCCCTGCCACCCGCCGGCCGCGTACGCGAGCCAGATGGCGACCTGGCCGAGCCACTCGCCCACGCTGTACGGCCGGCCGTCGATCGTGAACGAGAAGATGTCCTCGCGCAGGAGGGCGCGGTGCTCGACCATCCAGCGCCCGCTCGCGAGGTGCCACCACGTGTCCGGGTCCCCACCCGGGAAGCCGACCGCGAGCACGTACGTCGCGGCGGCGATGCCGAGCGGCGCGGCGTTGCGCGCGAGCCAGGTCATCGCGGATCCGGCCGGCAGGGGAAGTGGCGCGCGTCGACGATCCGGACGTCGCCCACGTCGGTGATCCCCGCCATCGCGGCCGTCGCCGACCGGGTCCCGTACGAAGCGGCGTACGCGCTGAAGTGCGCCGGTTCCAGGACGACGGCGCGTGCGCCGTAGCGCTCGGCGGCGCATCCGGCGGCGCCCGGACCGTCCGCGGGCGTCACGACGACGCCACGGCCCGAGATCCAGCGCCACGCCGCGGCGTCGATCGCGAGGAACCGTCCCTGCGGGATCGCGGCGAGCGCTTCGACGCGCGAACGATAGAGCCCGTTGAACGCGCGGTCCCACTCCCCGAGGGCGGACCACCCGACCAGCGCCACGGCGATCACCGCGCCGGCCAGGGAGATCCTCGCGAGGTCCGCGCGGCGCGAGAGGAGCCTCCCCGTGCCGGCGACCGCGAGGGCGACGCCGAACGGGAAGAGCGCGGCGAGGGAGTGGAAGTACGCGCCGCGCGTCGAGTGCAGCGTGAACGCGAGCGAGAGCACGACGTACACGAGCGAGGCGAGCGCGACGTAGGCGCGCACGTCGGGCCGCGCCCGGAGCGCCGACGCCCCGGCCGCGAGGCCCGGCACGAGCACGAGCGCGAACGCGAAGAGGAACGTGACCGCGTTCGTCCCGAGGGCCCCCACGCGCGCGCCGGCGTCGATGCCGATGGCCGGCAGCTGGGTCGCGAAGAAGTCCTCGTAGCGGTCGAGGAGCACCGTCCGCGCGAGGAGGTCGGGCGGGAAGCCCAGCGCGGCCTGCCGCGCCTGCCACGCGAGGCCGAAGGCGAGCGCGACCGCGGACCCCGCGAGCCCGGCGCGCGAGCGGAGCGCGAGGAGCGCGAGACCGAAGAGCGCGCCCTCGGAACGGGCGAGGTAGAGGAGGCCGACGACCGCGCCGGCGAGGAGCCCGGCACGGAGCGATCCTTCCGCGGCGCGCCGGTAGAGGAGGAAGAACGCGGTGCCGAGGAGGGCGGCCGGCACGAAGTTGTCGAGGCTGACCCAGGCCGGCGCGAACGCGCCGCCGAGGCCCGCGAGCGCGCCGGCCGCGAGCGACGGGGCGTGCGCCGCGCCCAGCGCGCGCGCGGCGACGTAGCCGGCGGCCGGGATGAGCGCCGCGAGCGCGACGATGGGCGCCTGCGCCGCGCGGAACGTCCCGAGGAGCGGCTCGAGGAGCGCGATGCCCGCGGCCTGCACGACCGTGGCGAGCGGCATCCAGAAGCGGTGGCTCGGGACCGGAAGCTCCTTGAAGCCGGGCGCCTCGAGGAAGTTCCAGACGAAGTCCGCGGTGAGGCCCTGGCCGTGCGCGAGCCGCTCGGCGGTGAGCGCGTAGTAGTACGCGTCGGTGTAGCCGGGCTGCGCGACGACCGCGAGCGAGGCGAGGCGGATCGCGACGAGCGCGAGGGTCAGCGCGACGAGGTCGCGGACCTCGCGCCCGCGCACGGATGGCGCGGCCGTCAGCGGATCCTCGCGAGCCACTTGCGCAGCACGTCGTAGCGCGTGATCGCGTGCGCGATCACGCCCGCGAGCTCGCCCTTCACCTCGGCGTCGTCGAGCGCGGCGAGGAAGCCCTCACGGTCCATGCGGAAGGGCGTGACCTCGAGGTAGGTGCGTCCGAGCTCCCACGGCCGGTGCGCGTCGCTCCCGACCGCGCCCCGGATCCCGTGCGTGACGGCGAACCCGGCCGCGCGGGCGTTGTCGGAGCGCAGGAGCTCCCGCGCGTTGAACACCTCGACGCAGTCGACGAGGCGCGCGACGCGGTGGAGCGCGTCGCGCCGGATGCGGCCCCGGCGGTTGCGCGAGAACGGGTGCGGCACCGAGACGACGCCGCCCTGCTCGCGGATCCGCGCGATGGTGTCCTCGGCCGAGAGGCCGCTGGGCACGGCGCGCTCGAGGAACAGGCCGATGAGGTCGCCGTCAGCGCTCGAGATCTCCTCTCCCACCACGACGTCAAAGCCGTCGGCCATCTCGCGGAGCCTCTGCGCGCCCTCGATCGTGTCGTGGTCCGTCACGCACACGACGCCGAGCCGGGCGCGCCGGACGCCGGCCGCGAACGACTCGAGCGACGCGCGGCTGTCCTTCGAGTAGGTCGTATGCGTGTGCATGTCGAGCCGGACCCGATCGCTCACGCCCGCGCTCCCGCCGCGGCGACGACCTCGCGAACGCGGCGCTCGAAGCGCGGCCGCTCGAAGCGCCGCGCCGACGCCCGGAGGCGGTCCCGGTCGAAGCCCGCGGCCTCCGCGCGCCGGACGGCGTCGGCGAACGCGGCCGGATCCGGCTCCGCGACGAGGAAGCCGTCCTCGCCGTCGCGCACGATCTCGGGCGCGCCGCCCCGCGCGAGCGCGACCACCGGCGCGCCGGACGCGAGCGCCTCGACGCACACGATCCCGAAGTCGTCCTCCGCCGGGAACACGAGGCCGCGCGCCGCGCCGAGGAGCTGGCGCAGCGTCTCGTCGCTCACGCGGCCGGTGAACGTCACGTTCTCCCGCGCGATGCGCTCGAGCGTCCCGCGCTCGCGCCCTTCGCCGGCGACGATGAGCCGCATCCCCACCTCGTTGAACGCGCGGATCGCGACGTCGGCGCGCTTGTACGGCGAGAGACGCCCGACGTACAGCCAGAAGTCGCCGCGCTCCGCCGGCGCGAACGCGTCGACCTCGACCGGCGGATGGAGCACCTCGCTCTCCGCGGCGTAGTAGCGGCGGATCCGCTCGGAGACGGCGCGCGAGTTCGCGAGCCAGACGTCGACGCTCTTCGCGAACGCGAGGTCGTCGTCGCGGAGGCGCGCGATCACCTCGCGCGCGATCCCCTGGAGGGGCACGGGCACCTCCTCGTCCAGGTAGCGGTCGCTCCAGTCCCACAGGTAGCGCGTGGGCGAGTGGCAGTACGCCACCTGCGCGGTCCGCTCGTCGAGCGAGATCCCCTTGATGAACGCGCTCGTGGACGCGAGGAGCACGTCGACCGAGGCCGGCACGCGCAGCGCGCGCGCGGCGCGCGGGTAGAGCGGCAGGAGCAGGCGGTGGAGGCCGCGGCCGATCGGGAACTGCTGGAGGAACGACGCTCGCACGGTCCAGCCGTCGAGCGGGCCGTACGCCGCGCGGTCGTGGAAGAACGTGTACACGGGCGCATCCGGCCACATCGCGTGGAACACGTCCACCACGCGCTCGGCGCCCCCGCGCGCGGAGAAGTACTCGTGCGCGAGCGCGACGTTCAGCGGAGCAGCCTCTGCGCGATCACGTACGCGACGAAGGCCGGCAGGACGCGCTGGCGGCGGATCCGCTGCGGCTCGCGCACGAGACGCCAGAGCCACTCGAGGCCGGCGCGGTGCACGAGCGGCGGCGGGACGGTCGCGCGGCCCGCGAGCTGGTCGAACACGCCGCCGACGCCGACCGCGAGCCGCACCGACGGGAGCCGCGCGAGAT
Source organism: Candidatus Limnocylindria bacterium (assembly GCA_035708565.1). GTDB lineage: Bacteria > Chloroflexota > Limnocylindria > P2-11E > P2-11E > JACDAF01. The sequence continues at coordinate 10,378 of DASSSF010000004.1, read as the reverse complement.
TGCGCGCGATCCAGCGCTCCTGCCGCGGCATCCCGAAGGCGACGAGCAGGACGTCGGGCGCGGCGGCGGCGACGCGCGCCACCGTGTCGCCGTCCTCGTCGTGCGCCCCCGCGTAGGTGCCGGCGAGGCGCAGGCCGGGCGCGCGCTCGGCGAGCCGCGACGCCGCGCGCTCGGCGACGCCCGGCGCGGCGCCCAGGAGGAACACGGAGAGGCCGCGCCGCTCCAGCACCGGGACGAGCCCGTCCACGAGGAGGCGCCCGGGCGCCCGGCCGGGAAGCGGCTGCCCGAGGATCCGCGAGGCGAGGAGCGCCCCGGTCCCGTCGGGGATCACGAGGTCCGCGTCATGGGCGATGCGCATGACGTCCGGCGCGCGCCGCGCGAGCATCACGAACTCCGGGTTCGCCGTGATGACGAAGGTCCGCCGGCCGAGGTCGAGCCGCCGCTCGACCTGGGCGAGCGCGGCGGCGAGGTCCACGGGGTCGAACCCCACGCCGAGGATGTCGACGCGGCCGTTGATCAGTGAACGGTAACGAGGTTGCGGCGGAAGTAGTCCAGGTTCTCGAGCGCGAGCCCCGTCCCCTTGGCGACGCAGTAGAGCGGGTTCTCGGCCACGTAGCACGCGACCCCGGTGACCTGGGTCAGGAGCTTGTCCATGTTGCGCAGCAGCGCGCCGCCGCCGGAGAGGACCATGCCCTTGTCGATCACGTCGGACGCGAGCTCGGGCGGCGTCTCCTCGAGGACGCTCTTCACGGCGCTCACGATCTGCTGGAGCACGGGCTCGAGCGCCTCGGTGATCTCGTTGCTGCCAACGGTGATGGTGCGCGGGAGCCCCGCGATGAGGTCGCGGCCCCGCACCTCCATCGTGAGCTCGGGGTCCATCGGGAGCGCGGAGCCGATCTGGATCTTCACCTCCTCGGCGGTCCGCTCGCCGATCATGAGGTTGTAGCGCTTGCGGATGAAGCTCGCGATCGCCTCGTCGAAGCGGTTCCCCGCGGCGCGCACGCTGCGCGAGACGACGATCCCGCCGAGCGAGATGACGGCGATCTCGGCGGTGCCGCCGCCGATCCCGATGATGAGGTTCCCGCTGGGGCCGGCGATCGGGATGTTCGCGCCGATCGCGGCGGCGAGCGGCTCCTCGATGAGGTACGCCTCACGCGCGCCGGCGCGCAGCGCGGCGTCCTTCACGGCGCGACGCTCGACGCTCGTGACGCCGGACGGGACGGAGATCATGAGCCCCGGGTGGAAGATGCGCACGCGGCCGCAGACCTTGTCGATGAAGTGCCGGACCATGTGCTCCGTGATGACGTAGTCGGCGATGACGCCGTCCCGCATGGGACGGAGCGCGGTGATGTTCCCCGGCGTGCGGCCGAGCATGAGCCGCGCCTCCTCGCCGACGGCGACGATACGTGGGGTCTTCCCGTCGTCGTCGTGCGCGAGCGCGACGACCGACGGCTCCGTGAGCACGATGCCCTTGCCCTTCACGTAGACGATGACGTTGGCCGTGCCGAGGTCGATGCCGATCTGGCGTGCGAACAACTGCGATCCTTCCTGACGCCTAACGCGGGCCCGCCGACGATGGTACCGAGGTCACTCGCCGGGCGGGACGCTCACCGGGATCAAGTACAGGCGTCGGACGAGGCTGCTCGCGCGGTCGATCGCGATGACGACGAGGAGGGTGACGACGAGCGCGGTCAGGAGGAGGTCGTATCGCAGGACCTGGAGGTAGCCGAGCATGTAGTACCCGATCCCTCCCGCGCCGACGAAGCCGATGATCGAGGAGGCGCGCACGTTGTACTCGAACATGAAGAGGAGCTGGGCGAGGATCCCGTTCGCCGCCTCGGGGAGGATGGCGTAGCGGGCGAGGAGCAGCCGGCCCGCGCCGGCACCGCGGATCGCCTCGATCACCTCGGGGTCGACGGCGTCGAAGGTCTCGTAGAGCAGCTTGCCGAGGTAGCCGAGCGAGTAGAGCGCGACCGCCAGCGCCCCGGCCGCCGGACCGAGCCCCACGGCGACGACGAACACGATCGCCCAGAACAGCGACGGGACGGTCCGCACCATCGCGAGGCCGAGCTTCGTCGCGCCGGTGACCGCCGGGCCGAAGAGGATCGGGCTCGCGAGGAGCGCGAGCGGCAGCGCGAGGAGGAACCCGAGGGCGGTGCCGACGAACGCGATCTCGAGCGTCTCGAGCATCGCCACGCCGAGGGTGGGCAGCGTGCTCACGTCCGGAGGGAAGAGCGCCGCCAGGAACTCGCCGAGGTTGCGGGCCCCGCGGCCCATCCGCGCCGCGTCGAGCATGCCGAGGTGCGCGCAGGACCCGACGACGAGAGCGGCGAGGGCGGCGAGGACGAGGCGCGGCGGGACGCGCGGGGGCCTCACGCCCGCAGCGCCGCCGCGAGGTCGGGGCCGGGCGCCTGGGGCTCCAGGCGCACGTCGACGACCTTCTCCCCCGCGCGGAGCACGATCGCGCGGTCCGCGCGCTCGCGCACGACCGCGGGCTCGTGCGTGCTCATCAGGACGGCGACGCCTGAGCGGGAGACGTCCTTGAAGATGCGCACGATCTCGGCCGTGTTGTGAGGGTCCAGCTGCGAGATGAACTCGTCGGCGACGATCACCGCGGGCCGCTGCATGAGCGCCCGAGCGATCGCGACACGCTGGCGCTCGCCGCCTGAGAGGGTGAACGCGCGCTCGGCGCCCTTCGCCTCGATCCCGAGCATCGCGAGGGTGGCGCGCGCCTCCAGGACGAGGTCCGGGGGGAACGCGTGGAACAGCGCGGGCATGCGACCGACCCGCGTGATCGCGCCGAGGAGGACGTTGTCGAGCACGGAGAGGGCGCGGACGAGCCCGAGCTGCTGGGGGATGTAGGCGATGCGGTGGTCGAGGGCGCCGCGGGTGGCGCAGGGGAGCGGCTCGCCGAGGATCGTGACGGTGCCGCGCGTGGGCTTGAGGAGCCCCCGGCAGATCTTGAGGAGCGTCGTCTTGCCGCTGCCGCTCGTCCCGAGGACGGCGACGACCTCGCCGCGCTCCACGCTCAGGGACACGCCGCGGAGGATGGATCGGCCGCGGACGTACGCGAACCAGATGTCCTCCGCGGCGAGCGCGGCCGCGTCGCTCACGGTGCCCTAGCGGATGCGCTCTACGAACGCGAGCTGCGTGAGGTCGAGGTACTTCGCGAGCGGGCCGAGGTGCTCCTGCGCGGACGTCGCCCTGAAGCCGACGAAGATGCCGGAGATGAACTTCCGCATGAGCGGCCGGAGCGCCGGGTCGCCGAGCTCGAGGAGCGCCGCCTTCAGCTTGTCGCGGTCGGCGGCGGGCAGGTCCTTCGCGAAGAGCACCGCGTGCGAGGGCACGGGCCCCTGCTGCTCCACGACCTTCGTCGCGTCGAGCACCTCGCGGTAGAGCTTCTCGGAGACGTCGCCGGCGATCACGGAGACGTCCACCTGCCCGGCCTTGAGCGCCTCCCAGGCCTGCTGGTAGCCGCCCGGGAGCAGGACCTCCGAGAAGAACTGCTTCGGGTCGGCCTCCTTGCCCGGCGCGCTCGTGATGAGCCCGAGCTCGACCATGCGCGCGACGGGCGCCACGTACCCGGAGGTCGAGAGCGCGCTCGTGAGCGCGGCCTTCTTCCCCTTGAGGTCGGCCAGCTTCGCCGCGGGGCTGTCCTTGCGGACGACCCAGTAGGAGAAGTAGTACGGCTGCTCCTGCTTCTCCGTGCCGATGACGACCTCCCGCACCTCCGCGAGCGCGACCTCCGCGCCCGCGTGCTTGACGGCGAGCTGCGCGGGCCACGCGCTCATGAACGCGGCGTGCGCGTGTCCGAACCGGAGCGCCTCGACGACGCCCGCGTACGTGGTCGGGAAGACGATCTCGACCTCCCGGCCGAGCCGCTTCGAGAGGTGCTGGCGCAGCTCCTTCGCGTCGGCCGACAAGGTCTCGGGCGTCGCGGTCGGCTGGACCGCGATCACGAGCTTGCCGGGGGCGGCGGGCGCGGCGCCGGGCGCGCACGAGCCGAGCACCATGAGGAGAGAAACGAACAGGGCGATCGCGCGGACGCTCACAGGCACTGCTCCCTCTGCGACGCCGCTCCTATAGAGTCGAATTGGCACAGGCGCCGTCTTAGGCGAGCCTAACTATTTCCGACCTAGTAGGTCAACAATTGACTGGATCTTCCCCGGCGATCGAGGAGTACCTGCAGGCGATCTACACCCTCCGGGACGAGGCGTCAGACGTCCGCGGGGCCCGGATCGCCGAGTTCCTCGGCGTCTCCGCGCCGGCCGTCTCCGAGATGCTCCACCGCCTCGAGCGCGAGGGCCTCGTGACGGTGGACGATCGTAAAGGTGTGCATCTGACCAGCTCGGGCCAGACGGCCGCGGACACGGTGGTCCGGCGGCACCGGCTCATCGAGCGGTTCCTCGTCGACGTCCTCGGCTACGAGTGGTGGAAGGTCCACGACGAGGCCGAGCGCCTCGAGCACGCGCTCTCGCCCGAGATGGAGGAGCGCATGCGCGCCGTGCTGAAGGATCCGCAGACCTGCCCGCACGGCAACCCGATGCCGGGCGTCGCGGCGCGCCCGACGAGAGAGCTCGGCGCGCTCGCGCCCGGCACGAGCGCGGTCGTCCTCCGCATCCCGGACCAGTACGAGCACGAGCACGGGTTCCTCGAGTACCTCGACTCGGTCGGCGTGCGGATCGGCGCGACGGTGAGCGTCGTCTCGCGCGAGCGCGGCCTGCGCATCGCGGTCGACGGCGCCGAGCGCGACGTGCGGCCCGATCTCGCGCAGAAGGTCTGGGTCAGCGCGTGAGCGGCACGGTGTACGTGCAGGCCTCGCCCGACGGGACGTGGTTCGCGAGCGTCGCGGAGCTCCCCGGCGCCGCCGCGCGCGGCGCGACGCGCGACGAGGCCGTCGCGAAGGCGAAGCAGGCGTTCCGCGACTACCTCGGGATGCTCGAGCTCCGAGGCGTCTCGACCGAGCACTGGAAAGCGCTCGATCCCGACACGTTCGGCGTCCGCGAGCCGGCGGCGGCGCAGACGTACGACGAGGACTTCCGGCCGCTCGAGGAGCACGAGCTGCGCGACTTCCTCCACCAGCTGGAGGCGGTCCGCTCCGCGACGCTCGGCCTGGTGCGCGGGCTCTCGTCCGACGAGCTCGAGCGCCGGCCGACGGAGTCGACGTGGAGCGTGCGCGAGGCGCTGGAGCACGTCATGTTCACGGAGGTCGGTCTCGTCTCGAAGCTCGAGAAGTGGCCGCTCGCCGACGGCGAGCTTCCCGCGTTCCAGGCGGTGCACCGCCTCGCGTTCCAGCGCTTCACGGTGATGGACCCGGACGACACGAAGGCCGACCACACGATCCTCGGCCGCCGCTTCTCGGTGCGGAAGGTGATGCGCCGGATCCTCGAGCACGAGTTCGAGCACCAGGGGCACATCCGCGAGATCCTCGCCGCGCTGGGCGGGGACCGCGCACCGGAGTAGCCGCACAGACCGCCCTGGAGCAACGGGCCGCACCGCGATCGGTCGATCGACAGGCCTACCGGCCGTCCTGCGGTGCCTTGCGCGGTGATCTCGTCACGGAAGGGCTAGTGGTCGGACCGCCGAGTCCCGCCGGTCACGCATGGCGCGGCCAGGACGCTAGACCGTGGCCGTTCGACGCCGGCCGACGACGAGCGCAAGGAGCGACCAGAGCGCGCCGACCACCGCTGCGGTCGTCGCGAGGGGTACGGTGACCGCGTTGAACGCGATCTGGTAGTCCTGTTCGCCCCAGATCGTCGTCACGACCAGGTTGAGGAGAGAGCTCAACGCGAAGAGCGCGAGCCCACCCGCCGCGATCGCGACGGGGATCCCGAGGTCGCGCCGCTCGCGGAGCAGCACGGCCGCGCCGCCGACGATCCCCGCGGCGATGCAGAGGGGGGCCACGGTGATGCCGATGACGAACAGGACGCCCTCCTCGGTGTCAAGGATGGCGCTCAGGACGTTGTGCAGCAGGATCGCGACCGGCATCGTCGCGACACCGATCGCGACGACGACGAGCCAGCGCCGCAGGGCCGGGACGCCGCGCGCGGCGACGACGAGCACGCCCGCGACGAGAAGCGCGGACAGCAAGAGCGCCGGGACGATGAGGTCCCACCGCAGCACGCTCCGAGTGTGAGCGCAGGGTCGCGCTCGCCGCCGTCGGGCGCGGATCCGGTCGGTGCGTGGGGCACGCCCCTACGCCTTCAACCTGACGGAGCCTGACGGCGGCTCCGTCCGATCGCGTCGTCGACGGGCATCCACAGCACCTCGCTGTTCCGAGGCTGCTGCACTGCATCGTTGCCCCTCTGCTCCTGGATCAGGGCCTAGGCCAGCCTCGCCCACGCCACGGCCCGCGCGACGTTCCGCTCGATGAGCCCGCGCTGGTCCGCGCGCACCTCGGGGAGCGCGTCCGCCGGGAAGGCGCGCAGCTCGGCGACCTCGCTCGAGAGGCGCTCCGTGCCGCCGACGACGCGATACGCGTAGACGATCTCGACGCGCTGCCAGCGGAAGCCGGTGACCACCTCGAGCACCGGCCCGAGCACGATCTCGAGCCCGGTCTCCTCGCGGATCTCGCGCGCGAGCGCGTCCTCGACGCGCTCGCCGGCGTGAAGGAAGCCGCCGAGGAACCGCCACTGCGGCGCGCCAAAGCGGTGCCGGGCGAGGATGACGCGGCCCTCCGGGTCCACGCCGAGCCCGGTGACGCCAACGAGGAAGCGGTCGTTCGCGGCGCTCATGAAGCGGCGCTGCCAGCGGACGGGGACGAGGTTGAACAGGACCGCGAGCGCGCGCATCAGCACGCGCGGGAGCCTAGTAGATGCCGATGGCGACGATGCCGTGCGCCTTCGGCACCGGCACCTTCTGGACGACCTGGCGCGTCTTCGCGTCGATGACGTTGACCATGCCGTCGACGTTGCTCGTCGCGAGCACCCGGTGGCCGAGCGGGTCGTAGGTCATGTGGAACACGTGGCGCCCGAGCGGCGTCTCGCCCACGACCTTCCGCGCCTTCCAGTCGACCCACAGCAGGCTCGCGCCCTGGGCGCCCTTCTGCGCGTTCCAGTGGCTCGAGATGAGCATCACGTCCTTGTCCGGGAGGAAGTACTGGCCGTCGCGGTAGAGCTTCTGGCCGTGGAAGGGGTAGTGGCCGGGCAGGCGGATCGTCTCCTTCACCTGCTTCGTCTCGGGGTCGTAGATGACCATGCGGTCCGACGGCTTCTCGAGGAACCCCGACGACGACGACCAGAGCTCGCTGAAGTCCGGCGTGAAGTAGATATCGTGGACGTCGCCGACCCGGATGCGCGTCACCTGCTTCGTCTCGAACGAGTACACGCGGAGCACGTCGCCTTCGCTCGTGTTCGTGAGGGTGAACCAGAGCTCGTGCGGCCGCTGCGGGTGGGTGACGGTGACGTGCTGCGGGACGCCGACCTGGATCGGCGTCATCTTCCACGTGCCGACGTCGACCTTGCCGATGAAGTGGTCGCGCTCGTGGGCGACGTAGATGGCCTTCGAGTCCGGGCTCCAGGTGATGCCGTGCGGCGTCCTCCCCACCGGGAAGCGCGCGATCTCCTTCATCTCGATCGGGTCGATGACGGAGACCTGGTTGCTCGAGCGCTGCGCGACCGCGACGTACTTGAGGTCGGGCGAGAGCGAGACGTTGTGCGGCCAGCCGCCCTGCGGTATCCGCTTCACGACCTCGAAGCCGGTCGCTGCGCTCCCCTCGAGGACGTGCACGTCTCCGGTGCCGCCGTGGTACGGACCCTCGGACGAGACGAACACGCGGAGCTTCACGGGCTGCGCCGGGGTGGGCTGCGGCGTGGGCGCAGGCGCGGGCGCGGCGGCCTCCGTGGGAGCGGGCCGGGCGGTGGGCTGCGGCTGCGGCACGGCCGTGCCCACGGCCGCCCCCGACCGGAGATCGCCACAGGCCGCCGTGGCGAGCGCGAGCGCGCACAGCCACGCGAGCGTCCTCACTGCCCCTCTCATCCCCCTGCCCGAAGTGCGATAGGAACTCTACGGTGAAGCGAGCGTCCTGCCTAGCCGCTAGACGCGCTTCCTCCGGCGTTGCGTGACACGCAAACGGACCAGGGACCGCTCGAGCTGGGCGCGCGCCCGCGCTTCCTCCGCGGGCGAGAGGCCCGGGACCTCGAGCACCTTCTGCGCTTCCTCGCGCGCGCGATGGACGCGCTCCTCGTCCAGCTCCTCGGCGCGGTCCGCCTCGTCCGTCAGGATCGTGACCCTGCCGCCACGCACGTCCATGAACCCGCCGAACACGGCGAGCGTCTCCTCGACGCCGCCCTTCTTCACGATGAGCTCGCCCGGGCCGAGCGACGTCAGGAGCGGCGCATGGTGCGGGAGGATCCCGACGTAGCCTTCGCTCGCGGGAGCGACGACCATGTCGACCTCCTCCTCGAGGACCTTCCGCTCGGGCGTGATGATCTCGAGCCGCAGCGGCACGGTCAGGCCGCCTCCTTCGCCATCTTCTCCGCCTTCGCGCGCGCGTCCTCGACCGTACCCACGTTGAAGAACGCCTGCTCGGGGAGGTCGTCGTGCTTGCCCTCGAGCACCTCGCGGAACGACCGCACGGTCTCGGGGACCTTCACGTACACGCCGGACACGCCGGTGAACTGCTCCGCGACGAACATCGGCTGGGCGAGGAACCGCTGGAGCTTGCGGGCGCGCGCGACGAGCAGCTTGTCGTCGTCGGAGAGCTCGTCGATGCCGAGGATCGCGATGATGTCCTGGAGGTCCTTGTAGCGCTGGAGCACGCGCTGCACCTCGCGCGCGGTGTCGTAGTGCTCCTGCCCGACGATCAGCGGGTCGAGCGCGCGTGAAGTAGAGGTGAGCGGGTCGACCGCCGGGTAGATGCCGAGCTCGGTGAGGTACCGCTCGAGCCGGATCGATGAGTCGAGGTGCGCGAACGTCGTCGCGGGCGCCGGGTCGGTGTAGTCGTCGGCCGGCACGTACACGGCCTGGAGGCTCGTGATCGAGCCCTTCTTCGTCGAGGTGATGCGCTCCTGGAGCTCGCCCATCTCGGTCGCGAGGGTCGGCTGGTAGCCGACGGCGCTCGGCATGCGGCCGAGGAGGGCGGACACCTCGGATCCGGCCTGCGTGAACCGGAAGATGTTGTCGATGAAGATGAGGAGGTCGCGGCCCTCCTCGTCGCGGAAGTACTCCGCGATCGTGAGCCCGGTGAGAGCGACGCGGAGCCGCGCGCCCGGCGGCTCGTTCATCTGGCCGAAGACCATCGACATCTTGTCGATGACGCCCGACTCCTTCATCTCGCCGAGCAGCTGGGTCCCCTCGCGGGACCGCTCGCCGACGCCGCAGAACACCGAGTAGCCACCGTGCTCCGCCGCGATGTTGCGGATGAGCTCCTGGATGACGATGGTCTTGCCCACCCCGGCGCCGCCGAACACGGCAGCCTTGCCGCCCTTGAGGAACGGGCAGATCAGGTCGATGACCTTCATGCCCGTCTCGAAGATCTCGGCCTGCGTCGACTGCTCGGTGAACGGGGGCGGCGCGCGGTGGATCGGGTCGCGGCGCTCCGCCTTCACGGCGCCCTTCCCGTCGATCGGCTCCCCGACGACGTTGAACAGGCGCCCGAGCGTCTGCGGCCCCACGGGAACGGTGATCGGGCCGCCCTGGGCGGTCGCGGTCATGCCGCGGCGGAGGCCGTCGGTGGCGGCCATCGCGACGGCACGGACCCAGTTGTTCCCGAGGTGCTGCTGCACCTCCGCGATCACCTCGGTCCCGTCGTCGCGCTTCACGCTCACCGCGTCGTAGATCTCGGGGAGCTGCCCCTCGGGGAACTGCACGTCGATGACGGGGCCGATGATCTGCGTGATCCTGCCCTCGGCCGTGCTCTTCTTCGCTCTCGTGGCCACCGCCATGTCCGTCACCCCTTCGCGAGCGCTTCGGCGCCCGAAGCGATCTCGAGCATTTCCTTCGTGATGCGGTTCTGCCGTGCCTTGTTCGCCGCGAGCGTGAGCTCGCCGATGAGGTCGCCCGCCGCGTCGGTCGCGTTGCGCATCGCCACCATCTGCGCCGAGTACTGGGAGGCCTTCGACTCGAGGATCGCCTGGTACGTCGCGACCTCGAGGAGCCGCGGGATGATCGCGTTGAGGACCGTCGCCGGGTCCGGCTCGAAGAGGTACTGGAGCGGCTCGAGCGCGTCGAGGTCCTCCTCCTCCGGCGAGAACGGCAGGAGGCGGAGGATGGTCGGGACCTGGCGGAGCGTGTTCACGAAGCGCGTGAACGCGAGGTGGACCTCGTCGACGTTGCCGGCGAGGAACTCCTCGGTCGCGACGCGGACGATCGGGTTCGTGTCGGCGGTCGTCGGGCGGTCCGGGATCGTCGGGAACTCGGCGATGAGCGGCGCGCGGAG
>DASSSF010000003.1:0-38844 GCA_035708565.1 Candidatus Limnocylindria bacterium | reverse complement strand
GCTGGCCGCGACGAACGGTCTCAATCCGCGCGGCATCGGCCGCGCGACCCTCCGGATGGGCGAGGGCATCACCGGCTGGGTCGCGAACGCGCGCGTGCCGCTCACCGCGCGCGACGTGCGGCTCGACCCGCGCTGGAAGCGGGTACCGATCGTCGACGTCGACCGCTTCACGTCGATGCTCTCGGTGCCGCTCATCACCCGCGACGAGCTCGTCGGCGTGATGAACGTGCAGACCGTCGCGCCGCGCGACTTCTCGAAGGACGAGGTCGAGTTCCTGCGGACCATCGCCGACCAGGTCGCGGGGATCATCGAGAAGGCTCGCCTCCACCGCGACGCGGAGCGCAAGCTGCGCGAGGTCTCGGCGCTCTTCGAGGTCTCGAACGTCCTCACCTCGACCCTCGACCTCGACGAGGTGCTCTCGCTGGTCGTCGACCGGCTCGTCCGCGTGTACCCGGGCGCGTCGTGCGCGATCCTCATGCGCGACGGCGACACGGAGCAGATCCGCGCGAAGCAGGGCGAGCTCGCGAAGCCGGTGCTCGCCGCCGCGAGCGGCGCGCTCCGCGAGGCGCGGCCGATCGTGGGCTTCGACCACCTCGCGCTGCCGCTCCTCGCCGGCGACCGGCTCCTCGGCGCGGTCGCGCTCCAGGTCCCCGAGTACACGGAGTTCTCGGGGGAGGAGGTCGCGTTCGTCGGCACGCTCGCGAACCAGGCCGCGCTCGCGATCGACAAGGCGTCGCTCTACGCGCTCGAGCGCCGCACCGCGGAGGAGCTCCGCCGGCTCGAGAAGGCGCGCAGCGAATTCGTCGCCGTCGTCACGCACGACCTCCGCACGCCGCTCTCGGTGATCCGCGGCCACCTCGACCTCCTCGGCGACGGGCACGGCAGGCGCGGCACGGACGAGGCGATCGCGCAGGTGAAGCGCCTCGACGAGCTCGTGGACCGCATCCTCGCGAGCGTCCGTGTGGAGCACCCCGACCTCACGGTCCGCCGCACGCGGTTCGACCTCCGCGAGGCGCTCGCCGCCGGGCTCCGCGAGCTCGCGCCGATGGTCCGCGGGCACCGCCTCGCCGCCCCGCGCTCCGGCCGGCCCGTCACCGTGCGCGCCGACCGCCGGCGGACGATCGAGGTGCTCGGGGCGCTCGTGCATAACGCGACGAAGTACGCCCCCGCCGGCACGAGGATCACGGTGGGCGTCACGGCGAAGCCCGACCGCGCCGAGGTGCGCGTCGCCGACGAGGGCCCGGGAGTACCCGAGGCCGACCGGGAGCGCATCTTCCTGCCGTACGTCCGCGCCGCGGAGGAGAGCGGCGTGCCGGGCGCCGGCATCGGCCTCTACTCGTGCAAGCGCGTCGTCGAGGCGATGGGCGGGACCCTCCGCTACGAGGAGGGCGCGCGCGGCGGCGCGGTGTTCGCGTTCACGCTGCCGCGCGAGCGCGCGTGACGACCGTCCTCGTCGTCGACGACGACCGCGCGCACGTGGGCATGCTCGCGGCCGTCCTCGGGCAGGAGGGCTATGACATCGAGACCGCGTATGACGGCGATGCCGCGGTCCGCAAGCACGAGGAGCTCGGCCCGGACCTCGTGGTCCTCGACCGCACCCTGCCGCGCCTCACGGGCGACGAGGTCTGCCGGAAGATCCGCGCGACCGCGTCGACCCCGATCCTCATGCTCACCGGCCTCAAAGGTCCCGAGCAGCGAGCCGCGATGCTCGACGCGGGCGCGGACGACTACCTCGAGAAGCCGTTCGACCGCCGCGAGCTCCTGTCGCGCGTGCGCGCGCTCCTCCGCCGCGCGGGTCCGGCGGCGCGGCCCGCTGCCACGGCGCGGATCGGCTCGCTCGAGGTCGACGCCCGCGCGCACGAGGCGCGTGTCGACGGCGCGCCCATCGAGCTCACGCCGATCGAGTTCCGGCTGCTCGCGGCGCTCGCCGCGCGGCCGGGCGAGGTCGTCCAGCGGAGGGCGCTGCTGCGCGCCGGCTGGCCCGACGAGCGCGAGCCGGATCCCGAGTGGCTCAAGGCCCACCTCGCGCGCCTGCGCACGAAGCTCGAGGAAGCGCGCGCGCCGCTGCCCGCGAACGTTCGCGGGGTGGGGTACCGCCTCGGCTGAGCATGCAATAATGCATGCATGCGTCCGGGGCGTACCGTCGACCTGCAGATCCGCGGCGTGCCGCGAGGGCTGCGTGATGCCGTGCGGAGGCGCGCCGCCGGCAAGGGCGTGTCGATGAGCAGGTACGTGATCGAGGTGCTCCGGGACGACATGGAGCGGCCGACGATGGCCGAGTGGCTGGAGGAGGTCCGTCGCCTCCCGAAGGTCAAGGGCATCGACGCCGCCGAGCTGATCCGCGAGGCGAGACGCGAGGAGGGCTGGGAGGGCTGATCGTCCTCGACGCCTCCGTTGCTGTGGACCGCGTGACCGCCGGGATGACGCGCGCCGCCGTCGACGATCTCCTCACCGACGAGGTCGCCGTACCGGCGCACTTCGACGCCGAGGCGCTGGCCGGCATCCGCCGTGCCCTGCGGCGGCGCCTGATCGACCGGGATCGCGCCGAGCTCTCGCTCCTCATGGTCGCGCGGCTGCCGGCGGGCCGGCGACCGCTGACGCCGATGCTGGCGGAGGCCTTCGCCCTTCGCGACCGCTTCTCGCCGGGAGACGCCTTCTACGCCGTGCTCGCGCGCCGCCTCGGCGCGCGGCTCCTCACCGCCGACGCGTCGCTCGCGCGCGCATGCGCGGGCTACGTCGAGGCTGTGCTCGTGCGGTCCTCGCGCGCGCGTTCGAACAGCTGGATGCGGTAGCCGTCCCGGTCCACGAGCTCGAGGTGGCGGCCGCTCGGGTCGTCCTCGATCCGGCCGCATCGGACGCCCTTCGCGACGAGCTGCGCGCGGGCCGCTTCGATGTCGTCGGTCCGGAGGTCCACGATCACCGTCCCGGGCGTCTGCGGCTCGCCGCGGCTCGTCTTGTGGAACGCGAGGCGCTGGCCACCCTCGAGCTTCGTCTCGGCCCAGTCGTCGCCGAAGACGTCGAAGCGGAGGCCGAGCGTCTCCTCGTACCAGCGCGCCGCGCGGGCCACGTCGGGCACGTAGAGGTAGACGAGGTCGATGCCGCGGACGAGGGGCGCCACCCGACAAGCCTAGGACGTCACCGATCCACGACCGTCCCGTCACTTTCGCGCGGGCACGCCGCTCCTACCGTTCCACCATGGCGGACCAGGTGCGGGAGGAGCGTGACGCCTGCGCCCTCGTCGCGGTCGTCCGGAAGGACGGCCTCGCCGCGCGCGAGCCGCTCGCCACCGCGCTCCGCGGCCTCGACGCGCTCGCGCACCGGTCGGGCGAGATCGAGGGCGAGGGCGACGGGTCGGGCGTCCTGACCGACCTCCCGCGCGACCTCTGGGCCGACCTCCTCGTGGACGCGGGCGCCGCCGCCGCGATAGCGGACGACCGCCGCTTCGCGGTGGGCCACTTCTTCCTTCCGCGGGCGGAGGCCGGCGAGGCGCGCGAGCGGATCCGCACGATCCTTCGAGCGAACCGCGCGCGGATCGTCCTCGAGCGCGACTCCGTGACGCGCCGCTCCGCGCTCCTCGCCCGTGGCCGCGCCGAGGAGCCGGTGTTCTGGCAGGTCGCGCTGCTCGCGCACGCGAGCGGCCGCGCCGCCGACGCGGCGCTCCACCGCGCCGCGGTCGAGATCGAGGCGCGGACCGGCGCGACCGTCGTGAGCCTCTCGCGCCACACCGTCGTGTACAAGATCCGGGGCTCCGCGCGTCAGCTCGACGCGTACTACCCCGACCTCGCCGACCCGCGCTTCCGCACGTCGATGGCGTTCGGGCACAACCGGTACTCGACGAACACCGCGAGCACGTTCGAGCGCGTGCAGCCGTTCGCCGCGTTCGCGCACAACGGCGAGATCGACACGATCGGCCGCCTCCGCGAGGAGGCGCGCGCTCTCCGCATCGCGCTCTCGCGGGACGGCAGCGACTCGCAGGACGTGGACGCGGTGCTGCGCGGGCTCACGCTCGGATCCGGCCTCGACCTGGTCGAGGCGGTCGAGCTCCTGTTCCCGCCGATCGTGAACGAGATCAAGCGGATGCCGCCGGAGCAGCAGGACGCGTACATGCACGCCCGCGCCGCCTTCGGCCCCTTCGCGCAGGGGCCGGCCGCGTTCCTCGCGCGCGTCGGCGACGTCTGCGCGTTCGGCGTCGACGCGATGGGGCTCCGCCCGCTCTGGCACGTGGAGACCGACGACGACCACGTCTTCGCGAGCGAGCGCGGCTTCATCCCGCTCTCGCGGTACAGCGCGGACCCGAGGCCGCTCCGCCCCGGCGAGCGCGTGCTCCTCGAGCGCCGCTCGGGCGGCTGGCGCGTCGTCCCGCAGGACCAGATGCGCCGGCGCTTCGTGGACGCTCGCGCGCGGCGCGGGATCGACAGCGCCGGCGCGCGCGAGCGGATCGAGACGGGCGGGCCGCTCCAGGGACCCGAGCGGCGGCGCGCCTCGGCGCGCGTCGAGTTCGCGACGCCGCCGGACGAGGTCGACGACCTCGCGACGCGCCGGGAGCAGCGCTTCGCCGCGCTCGGCTGGGACCCCGATGACCTGCGCCAGGCGGCGTTCATGGAGGAGACCGCGAACGAGCCGATCGGCTCGCTCGGCTACGACGGCCCGCTCGCGGCGCTCGCCCCCCGGCGCGGCATGCTCGCCGACCACCTCCACGAGAGCGTCGCCGTCGTCACGAATCCCGCGATCGATCGCGAGCGGGAGATCGAGCACTTCTCGACGCGCGTCGTCGTGGGCCCGCGGCCGTCGCCGCACCGCGCGTCGCGCCGCCGCTCGTGGATCGAGCTCCGGCAGCCGATCCTCCTCGGCGGCCACGATGCGGCCGTCGGCCTCGCGGCCGCCGACGCGCGCGCCGTCGCGAACCGCCTCGGCACGTGGACGCTCGAGGACCTCGTCGCGCGCGCGGAGCGGATGAGCGCGCACGGGCCCGCGGTGGTCGAGGCGGACCGCGACTGGGACGAGCACCCGCGCGACGCGCTCGCCCGCATCGCCGCCGAGGCGTGCGGCGCCGTGCGGGCGGGCGCGCGCCTCGTCGTCGTGCGCGACCACGGCACGAGCCGCGAGGGCCGTGCCTGGCTCGACCCGCTGCTCGTGACCGCGGCCGTGCATCGCGCGCTCGTCGAGGCCGACGCCGCGAGCGGCAGCCTGCGCCGCGACGCGGCGGTCGTCCTCTCCGCGGGCAGCCTTCGCAACCTGCACGACCTCATGTGCGCGCTCGGCCTCGGCGCCGACGCCGTGAACCCGTACCTCCTGCTCGAGCACGCCGTCGCGGCGGGCGACCCCGACGCGCTCCCGAACCTCGTCGAGGCGCTCCGCAAGGGCATCGAGAAGGTCATCTCCACGCTCGGCATGCACGAGCTGCGCGGCTACGGCCGCGCGTTCGCGGGCATCGGCCTCGGCGCGGACATCGCGCGCGCCCTCGGCGTGCGGACGTTCGGCGGCGGCGGGCTCGGTTGGGACGACATCGACCGCGACGGCTTCGACCGTGCCTCGGCGCTGCGCGAGCGCACGCCGGCACGCCTCGAGCCCGCGTTCCGCATCTGGCCGCGCGCGTGGAAGGCCGCGCTCGCCGTCGCCACGGGCGACGGCACCTACGAGGCGTACGCGACGCGGCTCGAGGAGCTCGAGCGCGACCATCCCGTGTCGCTGCGCCACCTTCTGGACCTTTCGAATGGGGCACGGCCGGGGCCGGCGAAGCCGGTCCCGGCCGAACGAATGGCCGATACGCGGGTCGGAGAGCACAGCGGGCCTGTGTACATCTCGTCCATGTCGTTCGGCTCGCAGGGCGAGACCGCGTATCGCGCGTACGCGGAGGCGATGGCCCGGCTCGACCTCCTCTGCATCAACGGCGAGGGCGGCGAGCTGCCCGACCTCATCGGCCGGTATCCCGCCAACCGCGGCCAGCAGATCGCGTCGGGGCGCTTCGGCGTGAGCGCGATGCTCGCGAACTCGAGCCGCTACCTCGAGATCAAGATCGGGCAGGGCGCGAAGCCCGGCGAGGGAGGGCACCTCCCCGGACGCAAGGTGAGCGCGAAGGTCGCGCTCGCGCGGAACTCGCAGGTCGGTGTGGACCTCATCTCCCCCTCGAACAACCACGACATCTACTCGATCGAGGACCTCGCGCAGGTCGTCCACGAGCTCCGGACGGTGAACCCCGAGGCGTACGTGATGGTGAAGATCCCGGTCACGCCCGACGTCGGGATCATCGCGTGCGGCGTCGCGAAGTCCGGGGCCGACGTGGTGACGGTGTCCGGCTACGACGGCGGGACCGGCGCCGCGCGGCAGCACGCGCTGCGCCGGGCCGGGCTCCCCGCGGAGATCGGCGTCGCCGAGGCGCACCGCGCGCTCGTCGCGAACGGCCTCCGCGACAAGGTCCAGCTGTGGTGCGACGGCGGCATGCGGAGCGCGCTCGACGTGGTGAAGATGCTCTGCCTCGGCGCGGACCGCGTGGGCTTCGGGACCGCGGCGATGGTCGCGATCGGCTGCACGATCTGCCGCGGCTGCCAGCTCGACACCTGCCACGTGGGCATCACGACGCAGATCGAGAGCCTCGCCGAGGCGACCGCCCGCGGTCTCAAGAAGTTCGAGCCGCAGGAGCACGAGCGCGCGGTCGAGCGGCTCTGCCGCTTCTTCGGCGCGATCCGCGCCGAGGTCGCGCGCCTCGCGGGCGCGCTCGGCGTCTCGAGCGTCCGCGAGCTCGTGGGCCGCACCGACCTCCTCGAGCAGGCGCGTGGCCTCGACCGCGTCGACCTCGCGTGGATGCTCGCGCCCGTCGGCTGGCGCCCCGGCGGCGAGGTCGCGGTCGCTCCGCGCGCGGCGCTGCCGCAGCGCTCGGCGGTGGCCGGCGCCCTCGTGCCCGAGGACCGCGTCGTAGCGACGGGCCTCGCCGGCGCGGCGGCGCGCGAGGTGATCGCGCGCCGCGAGGCCGCGCTCGTGCGCGAGTCGTACGGCGCGGTCGCCGGCAACGGCTTCGCCGCGTACGCGACCGACGCCCTCGCGCTCGAGATCGCGGGCGGCGCGCAGGACGGCGCCGCGAAGACGGCGCTCGGCGGGACGGTCGCGATCCTCAAGGCGCCGAACGCCTTCGGCCGCTTCGTCGACGGCGCGGTGGGGAAGGCGTTCGCGTACGGCGCGCAGCGCGGCAGGTTCTTCGTGCAGGGCGACGCCGACGCGCGCGCGTGCATCCGGATGTCGGGCGCCGAGGCCGTGTTCGGCGGCGACCTCGGCGGCTTCGCGTTCGAGTACATGACCGGCGGCGCGGCCGTCGTGCTCGGCGACCCCGGACGCTGGATCTGCTCGGGCATGAGCGGCGGCGCGGTCTACCTCCGCGTCGACGCGTCCCGCGGCCTCGACGACCGCGGGCTCCGCGACCGGCTCGCGAAGGGCGCGAAGGTCACGCTGCGCGCGCCGGACGAGAGCGAGGCCGCGGCGTGCGGCGAGCTCCTCGGCGCGTACGCGCTGCTCCTCACGATGTCCGGGCAGAGCGACGAGGCCGCGCGCGTGCGCGCCCTCGACGTCCGCTCGTCGTTCCTCGTCGTGCGGCCGGGCGCGGAGCAGGTCGACCAGACGATCTCGACCGAATAGCGCCGCCCGCCGTCACCGATCCGCGACCCTCGCGCGACCGTCGCGGGACTGTGAGCGGCCTAGCCGCTGCCTAGCCTCCCCGCATGGAGATAAGCGCCGGCGACACCGCCTGGCTCCTCGTCGCGACCGCGCTCGTCATGCTCATGACCCCCGCGCTCGGGTTCTTCTACGCGGGCCTCGTCGGCCGCCGGAACGCGCTGTCCACGCTGCTGCACTCGTTCTTCATCCTCTGCCTCGTCTCGGTGCAGTTCGTCCTCTGGGGCTACACGCTCGCGTTCGGCCCCTCGCAGGGCGGGATCATCGGCGGGCTCGACTGGCTCGGCCTCCGCGGCGTCGGCGCCGAGCCGAACCCCGACTACGCGCCCGGGATCCCGGCGCTCGCGTTCATGGCGTTCCAGATGATGTTCGCGGTCATCACGCCGGCGCTCATCACAGGCGGGTTCGCCGAGCGGGTGTCGTTCAAGGCGTTCGTCGTCTTCACGCTGCTCTGGACCACGATCGTGTACGCGCCCATCGCGCACTGGGTGTGGGGCGTCGGCGGGTGGCTGCGGACGCTCGGCGCGCTCGACTTCGCGGGCGGCACCGTCGTCCACATCTCGAGCGGCGTCTCGGCGCTCGTCGCCGCGCTCGTCGTGGGCCGGCGCATCGTCCGGACCGAGCCGCACGACGCGACGATGACCGTGCTCGGCGCGGCGCTCCTCTGGTTCGGCTGGTTCGGCTTCAACGCCGGCAGCGCCCTCACGGCGGGAGGGCTCGCCGCGAGCGCGTTCGTGGTCACGAACACCGCCGCCGCGATGGGCGCGCTCACCTGGGTCACCGTGTCGTGGATGCACCGCGGGCAGCCGAGCGCGCTCGGCGCCGCGCTCGGCGCGGTCGCGGGGCTCGTCGCCATCACGCCCGCGTCGGGGTTCGTCAACGTGCCGGCCTCGATCCTCATCGGGATGGGCGCGGGCACCGTCTGCTACCTCGCCATGCTCGTCCGCCCGCGGCTTCGCGTCGACGACGCCCTCGACGTGTGGGCCGTCCACGGAGTGGGAGGCACCTGGGGCGCGATCGCGACCGGCCTGTTCGCCACCGCGGCCGTGAACTCGGCCGGCGCGGACGGGCTCTTCTACGGGAACGGCGCGCTCCTCATCAACCAGCTCATCGCGGTCGGCGCGACGTGGCTCTACGCCGGCGTCGCGACCGCGGTGATCGTGAAGGCGATCCAGCTGACGATCGGGCTCCGCGTCCGCGAGAACGAGGAGACGGTCGGCCTCGACCGCAGCCAGCACGGCGAGATCGCGTACCAGATCGACTGACGGAGGTAGAGATGGAGATCGCAGCGTTCGTCGCGTTCGCGCTCCTCGTCATCGCCTGGATCGCCCTTCCGGTGCGCAGCCCGAAGGTCCAGGTCCTGGCCGAGGAGACGCGCGCCGCGTAGCACCGAGCGAGACCGGGGAGGTGGCGAGAATGACGCTCGCGATCGAACGACCGAAGACCGCCGCGGCCGAGCTGCCGCGGACGTCCGTGAAGGACGTCATCGCCATGGCGAAGAAGAACGACGTGAGGATCGTCGACCTCCGCTTCGTCGACCTGCCGGGGACGTGGCAGCACTTCTCGATCCCCGTGGAGGAGCTCTCGGAAGGGCTCTTCACCGACGGCATCGGCTTCGACGGCTCGAGCATCCGCGGCTTCCAGCACATCAACGAGAGCGACATGCTGCTGATGCCGGATCCGACGAGCGCGTTCGTCGATCCCGTGCTCGGCGTCCGCACGCTGGACCTCATCTGCGACGTCATCGACCCGGTGACGCGCGAGCCGTACACGCGCGACCCGCGCTACGTCGCGAAGAAGGCGGAGCGCTTCCTCCCGACGACGGGCATCGCAGACGTTTCCTACTGGGGACCGGAGATCGAGTTCTACATCTTCGACTCGCTCCGCTTCGACCAGACGCCGTTCGCCGGCTACTACCACATCGACAGCGAAGAGGGGATCTGGAACAGCGGACAGAACGGCGGGAAGCCGAACCTCGCGCACCGCCCGCGCTACAAGGAGGGCTACTTCCCGGTCCCGCCGGCCGACCGCCTCCAGGACCTGCGCTCCGAGATGGTCCTCGCGCTCCAGGCGGCCGGCATCCAGATCGAGGTCCACCACCACGAGGTCGGCACGGCCGGCCAGACCGAGATCGACATGCGCTTCTCGACGCTCGTCGAGATGGCCGACAAGGTCCTCAAGTACAAGTACATCTGCAAGAACGTCGCGGCGCGGGCCGGCAAGGTCGCCACGTTCATGCCGAAGCCGCTGTTCAGCGACAACGGCTCGGGCATGCACACCCACCAGAGCCTCTGGCGCGCCGGACGGAACCTCTTCTACGACGAGAGCGGCTACGCCCTCCTCTCCGAGACCGCCCGCCACTACATCGGCGGCCTCCTGAAGCACGCGCCCGCCGTCCTCGCGTTCGCCGCGCCGACGACGAACTCGTACCGCCGGCTCGTCCCGGGGTACGAGGCGCCGATCAACCTCGTGTACTCGCAGCGGAACCGCTCCGCCTGCATCCGCATCCCGACGTACTTCGACAAGCCCGAGGCGCGCCGCCTCGAGTTCCGGGCCCCGGACCCGTCGTGCAACCCGTACCTCTCGTTCAGCGCGTGCCTCATGGCCGGGCTCGACGGCGTCATCAACGGGATCGAGCCGCCGCCGCCGCTCGACGTGGACCTCTACGAGCTCGAGGGCGAGGCGAAGCGCGCGATCAGGCAGACGCCGGGCTCGCTCGAAGAGGTCCTCTACGCGCTCGAGGCGGACCACGACTTCCTGCTCCGCGGCGACGTGTTCACCGAGGACCTCATCGACACGTGGATCGCGCTGCGGCGCGACAGCGCGAAGCAGGTCGCGCTCCGGCCGCACCCGTACGAGTTCTACCTGTACTCGGACGTCTAGGAGGAGAGCGACATGACAGTGACCGCGAGCGCGATGGGGAAGGGTCTCCACTGGGCCAAGCGCCCGCTCCCTGAGCCGCCGCGCACGCGGAAGATCTCGCGCTGGTCGACCTCCGACCGGGACGAGCTGCTCGAGGAGTGGCTCAGCGACGAGACCGTGCGCAACACGTACGACGGCGACTGATCCCCGAACGCGCCTGCATGGGACGGAGGGCCCCGCCGCGAGGCGGGGTCCTTTCGGTCTCTAGCGGGCCACTGGGACGGCGGCCTTCGCGGCGGCCGCGGCGACGAGGTCCGCGAGCGGGCCCGCGAGCCGCGCGCCCTCGTCGCGTTGCGGGTCGTACCCGCACAGCTCGACGCCTCGCACGGTCGCGACGGCGGCGAGCGCCGAGAGGATGTCGGCGAGCGACCGCAGCCGCGGGCCCCCCGGGACGGGGTTCACCACCGCGGGCACCTCCGCGGGATCGACGACGTCGATGTCGACGTGGATGAGGAGCGGCTTGCGCCGCGCCCACGCGAGCAGGCCGGGCGCGTCCGGGTGCTCGCGGTCGAACGCCACGCGCGTGACGCGCGAGAGCTGCAGGTTGCCGGCCTCGCCCGGGTCGAGCGCGCGTCCGCCCACGAGCGCGACGCGGTCGTCCGAGATCGTCCGCGCCCCGGGCCAGAGGAGCGGCGCGACCTTCCGCCCGCAGACGTGCGCGAGGCACATGCCCGCGACGTAGTGGGTCGGCGTCGTCGCGAGCGTGTTGAAGTCGCCGTGCGCGTCGAAGTACACGAGCGCGAGGTCGGGCTCCACCGTGAGCGCTCCCGAGACCGATCCGGCGACGACCGTGCACTCGCCGCCGAGCACGACGGGCACCGCGCCCGCGGCCATCGTTGACCGCACCGCCTCGGCCAGGGTGCGGCACGACTCGCGCGCGGCGGTCAGCCAGCGGTCGCGCGGGACGAAGGGGATGCGGACCTTCTTGTCCGGCCGGATCCGCTCGGACACGGCGGGGCCAAGCGCTGCCGGCGCGCCCCCCAACGCGGCGAAGCGCTGCTCGGTCACGACCCCTGCTTCGAGCAGGTGGACCGGGACAGCGGCCATGCTCGCGCCCACTCTAGGTCGCTCGCCTGCCTGCCGTCGAGAGGCAGAGCCGTGACCTACTTCACCGCGTGGGCGGCTTCTCCTTCGCGGCCGGAGCGGACCCGCTCCTCTTATTGCCCTTCCATCAGACCGGGCAGCCGCCGGCGCCCTGGTAGCGGTGTCCTCGCGAGCAGGTCTTCGAGGGGCCCTCCGGGCTCACGGATCTAGATCCCGAGGCGCGACAGGATCCCGCTCTGCACGACGGCGAGGCAGACGATCGCGATCGCGGCGAGGGGTGCGCGGACGCGCGCTCCGACGAGCATCAGGATCCCGCAGATGAGCGCGACGATCGAGAGGATGAAGCTGAGGTCCACGGCGTCCTCCGTTCGGAATGTCACCGGACGAGCGAGCACGATCTATGCCTCGACGCGCAACTCCGCGAGGAGCCGGTCGATCGCCGCGAGTCCGGCGTCGAGGATCCGGCTCGGCATGCCGTAGCCGATGCGCACGTGGCGCTCGGCGCTGAAGTGGGCGCCGGGGACGATCATCGTGCTCCACTCCCGGATCAGCCGGTCGGAGAGCTCGACGCTCGCGATCGGCCACGTGTACGAGAAGAAGCACACGCCGCCCGCCTGCGGCGGCGTCCAGTGGAGCGCGCGGGCGTGCCGCACGGCCCACGCCTCGAGGAGCGGCCAGCGCTCGTTCAGGAGGAAGCGCGCGCGCTTCGTGAGGTCCGCGCGCCGCTCGAGCGCGATCTCGGCGAGATGCTCGGAGACCGTCGCCGGCGCGATCGTCGTGTAGTCCTTGAGCGACCACGCGGCCATGATCCGGTCCCGCGGGCCGACGATCCAGCCGATGCGCAGGCCGGGCAGGCCGTACACCTTCGAGAGCCCGCCGGTCACGATGACCCGCTCGGCCGCGCCGCTGAACGAGGCCGCCTCCTCGCCGTCGCGCTCCGCGCCGCGGTAGACCTCGTCGGCGAGGATCCAGACGTCGCGCGAGGCGCAGATCCGCGCGATGTCGATCACCTGCTGACGCGGCAGGCGCTGCGCGGTCGGGTTGTTCGGCTGGCAGACGCAGACGAGCCTCGTGCGGTCGGAGATCGCGTCGCGCAGCTCCTGTGTGTCGAGCGCCCAGCCCCGCTCCTCGCGCAGCCACACCTCGCGCACGCGCGCGCCGAGGCCGCGCGCGATGCCGTGCACCTGCATGTAGCTCGGCATGACGACGATCACCTCGTCGCCGGGCTCGACGAGCGTCGCGAGCGCGAGGAAGTTCGCCTCGCTCGTGCCGGTCGTCAGGAGGACGTCGTCCGGCTCGTGCCCGGCGTGGAACGACGCGACGAGCGCGCGGGTCGCCTCGCGGCCGCGGCCGTCCGCGTATCCGAGGCGGAGCCCGCCGAGCTCCTTCATCGAGCGCTCGACCTCGTCCACCGTCAGGGCCTCGACGCCCGACTCGGACAGGTCGTAGCGGACGACGTGCTCGAACGTCGACTGCATCCGCTCCATCGAGAACTCGGGGAAGCGCACTCACCCGATAGTGCCCGCACGCGGCTAGCGGCGCCCCGGCTCCGGCGCGGCCGCGCACTCCGCGCCGTAGCGGGTCTCGATCGCCCGCTCCCGCGAGCGCGTGTGGTCGTCCCGCGGCGGCACGACCGGCGCGAAGAGCTCGTCACGGACGGCGAGGAGCGCCTGCTGCGCCCGCTCGCGGTCGAGGTTGAGGCTCTGCCACGGACCGGGGCGGTCGAGGTCGCGCCAGCGCGCGCTCCAGCGGAGGAGCGTCGTGAGGCAGAAGCGCTCGCGCTCGGGGAGCGCCGGGAGGCGCGCGACGAGCTCCGGCACCGCGCCGTCGCCGAGCGAGACGAGGTACCAGAGGTCCACGCGGAGCGCGCGCTCGTCGGACGGACCGCTTGCCGCGCGGTCGAGGTTCGCCCGGGCGATGTGGCCGGCGGGCCCGACGGCGTTCACGGCGAGCGCGACCGCGAGCGCGGCCGCCGCGACCGGCTGGACCGCGCGGTCCATGCGCCGGGCGACGATGGCCGTGCCGAGGATGGCGAGCGTGAGCCCGAGGAACAGGGTCGCGGCGAGGGCGTAGAGGCGCAGCTCGGACCAGCCGTACGCCTCCTGGTAGAGCGCGAGCCGGTACGCCGCGGACGCGAGGACGACGCCGGTGAGCGGCAGGAGCGCGAGCGCCGCGGCGACGACCAGCCGCGTCCGCCGCGCGAGCAGGTCGACGGCGAAGAGCGCGGCGGCGACGAGGGACGCGGCGCCGACGAGCTCGAAGAACCCGCGTCGCGCGTACGCGCTGTACGGGATGCCCGCGGCCTCCACCGTGTCGCGCCCGCCGAAGAGGTAGGCGGCCTGGAGCACGACGAACACGGAGAAGAGCGCGTCGATCGGAAGGAGGAGCGCGAGCGCGGTCTCCGCCCGCGCCGGCCGGTGCGGCCCGCGCGCCTCGTGCGCGGCCCCGCTTCGCGCGGCGAGCGTGAGCGCGCCGGCGGCGACCCACGCGACGGCGCCCGCGAGCACGGTCCGCCCCGGCAGCTCGCGGACGAGGCGCGGGTCGAGCAGGTCCTCCGCCCACCGCGCGAAGACCGCGTCCGCTGAGGAGAAGAGCGCGGTGAACGCGACGAGGAACGGCACGGCGAGCACGAGGCCGCCCGCGTACGCGGCGGCGCTCCGGTAGCGCGGCCCGAGCGCGGCCCTCTCGCCGCGCGCGCGGGCGATGAGGCCGCCGGCGCGGACGGAGACGGCGCCGAGGACCTCGCCGGCCTCGCGCGCGAGAGCGAGGAGCGGGAGCGTCGTGATGCGGCGGCTCGCCGACGCCGCCGTGGCGACCGCGAGGCCCGCCGCCGCGAGCGCGTCGAACGCGACGACGGCGGGCTCGCTTCGGATCGCCACGAGGCCGGCGAAGGCGAGCGCGCCGACCGGCAGCCACAGGTCGACCAGCGCCGGCCGGCGCACCGCGAGCACGACGCCGACGAACAGGAGCGCCGCGATCGCCGCGTTGATGCCCGGCGCCTTGGCGAAGAACAGCAGCTGCGCCGCGACGCCGACGACGGCCGCGAGGAAGAGCGTGAGCGTCGCGGAGCGCACGCCCTGACGCTGCGCGCCGCGCTCGGCGCTGTCATCGCACGGGCGAGACGTGAGCGGAGCGGTGCCGCTCGCGACCTGATCACGCGCTGTCCTCGCGCCGGAGAGGCACGAGCCGCGGATCGGCGCGGGACCTCGCCGTCAGACCCCGATCAGGTCCAGGATCTTCCCTGCCGCCCGCGCCAGCGCGCGCAGGTCGCCGACGTCCGACGTGAGCACCTCGTCACCGTCGACGGCGATGGCGATCAGCGCCGCGTCGAGCACGTCCGAGCCGCCAGCGGAAGCGAGGAGCACGCCCGCGCGACGTCCGAGGTCCAGGTCGATGGCGCGGACCTCGAGCGCCGGGAGCAGCCGCGCGAGGGCGGCCTGGCGTCCGTGGCCCCCGCGCCAGACCTCGCCCACGACCCCCCCGTGCGTGAGAGGCGCGCGTCCCGCGAGCCGCTCCCGCTTGACGAGCGCGATCATCTCCCGGTCGCCCCGTTCGATCGCGATGAGCGCGCTCGCGTCGAGCACGATGCTCACGACGCGACCCCGCGACGGCGCCGCGCGGCGCGTGGCCGGATCACCTCCGCACGCGCGCGCGTCCGCCGGGTGGCTTCGAGGATCTCCCGGGTCGTGATCTCGCCGTGCGCCTCCTCGTACGCGCGGACGAATTCGTCGAGCGCCCTCATCCGGCGGTCGTGCTCCACTTGTCGCGCGAGCGCGTCGTTCACCCACCGGCTCAGGCTGTCGGCTCCTCCCTCGCGGACCGCATGGCGAGCGGCGGCCAGGACGTCGCTGTCCACGGTCGCGGAGAGCCGGGCGCGCTTCGTCATACGAACATGCTACCACACGCATACGGACCGCATACGCGGCCGGCGTCCCGCGGAGGCGTGCTCGGACGGCCGTCCTTCGAGCGCACGCCGTGCGGGCTATCCTCGGTAAAGGCGAAGACGCGACCGAAGAGCGGCCACACCCCACCCGCGGGTGTGCGCCGCGTCTCGGCGTCCAGGAGGAACGTGCTGAAGCGTCTCTTCGGCGGCCAGGCGCCGCGCGCGGACCGCATCGTCGTCGGGCTCGGGAACCCCGGCGAGCAGCACGCGCGCACGCGCCACAACGTCGGCTTCCAGGTCGCGGCGCGCCTCGCGAAGCGCGCGCGGCTCGAGTTCGACACCAAAGCCGCCGAGTCGCGCATCGCCGAGGGCGGCTTCGGCACGCTCCGCGTCGCGATCGCGCGGCCGCACACGTTCATGAACGACAGCGGCAGGGCCGTCGTGAAGCTCCTCGACCGCTACCGCCTCGAGCCGAAGGACCTC
This sequence comes from Candidatus Limnocylindria bacterium, assembly GCA_035708565.1. Taxonomy (GTDB): domain Bacteria; phylum Chloroflexota; class Limnocylindria; order P2-11E; family P2-11E; genus JACDAF01. Next base: position 22,850 of record DASSSF010000003.1, on the reverse strand, counting down.
CTCGTGATCTTCGACGACGTGGACCTGCCGCTCGGGAGGATCCGCGTCCGCGAGAAGGGCGGGCCGGGTACGCACAACGGGATGCGCTCGGTCGTGGCCGCCGTCGGCGAGGGGTTCCCGCGGATCCGCGTCGGCGTCGCGCCGCCGGACCCGCGGGCCGAGGTCGACCGCGACCTCGCGGAGTACGTGCTCACGCCGTTCTCGCCCGACGAGGTCGCGACGGCGGAAGCGATGGTCCTGCGCGCGGCCGAAGCGGCCGAGGTCGCGCTCAGAGACGGGATCCAGCGCGCGATGGTGACCTTCAATGCTCAGTGAGGCCGTCCGCGCGGACGCGCGCCTCGCGGGCCTCCTCGCGCTCGCGGAGCGCAGCGAGCGGTTCGCCGAGCTCCGCGACCGCGCGGCGTCCGGCGGCCGCACCGCGGTCTCGGACGCGTCGGCCGGCGCGCGCGCGTACGCCTGGTCCGCGCTCGCCGCCGGAGGGCGCACGGTCGCGCTCGTCGCGCCGTCGGAGGAGCGCGCGCGCCGCTGGCGCGCCGAGCTCGCCGGCTGGCTCGGCGACGACCGCGTGCTCACGTTCCCGGAGCGCGAGACGATGCCGTACGCGGCCGGCGTCCCATCGGCGACCGCGGTGCACGGCCGCCTCCTCGCGCTCGCGCGCCTCCGCGACGCGCGAGGCGTCGCGGTGGTCGCGTCGCTCCGCGCGCTCCTGCAGCACACGATCGCGCCGGCGGACCTCGCGGCGCGCACGCGCACGTTCCGCGCCGGGGCGCGGGTCCGCTGGCAGGAGACGCTCGCGTGGCTCCTCGACGCTGGGTACGAGAGCGTCCCCGAGGTGAGCGAGCGCGGCACGTTCTCGCGGCGCGGCGGGATCATCGACGTGTACCCGGCGGCCGCGGACCGGCCCGCGCGGCTCGAGCTCTTCGGCGACGACGTCGAGACGCTCCGCGCGTTCGACCCGGTCACGCAGCGCTCGCAGGAGCCGATGGAGGAGCTCGTCGTCCTCCCCGCGCGGGAGCACTCGGTCGAAGGCGCGCCGGATCTCGCGGAGCGGCTCGAGGCGGCGGGCTGGGCGGCGCTCGATCCCGAGGGCGAGCTCGGCGCGTACCGCGCGCTCCTCGATCCGCTGCGCGATCTCCGCGACGCTCCCGGCACCACGGCCTTCGCTGCCGCGCTCGGGGCCACGGCGTCGCTCCTCGACCACCTGCCCGAGGGCGCCGCGACGGTCGTGCTCGAGGACGCCGTCGAGCTCGACCTCGCCTGGGACACGCACGAGCAGCTGGCCGAGGAGCGCCGCGAGGAGCTCCGCGAGCAGGGGCTCCCCGTGACCGCGATGCCGCCCCAGTACCTGTCGCGGACCGCGCTCGAGCGCGCGATGAGCGACCGCGGCGTACTGCGGTCCGCCCCCGGCGGGGTCGCGCTCCGGTGGGGAAGCGCCCCGTCGTACGCCGGCCGTCTCGACACGTTCCTCCGCGAGGTGCCGCAGCAGCGCGCCCGCGGCGTCACGGCGATCGCGTCCCCGCAGGCGGCGCGTCTCGCCGAGCTGCTCGCGGAGCGCGAGGTCACGGCCACGCCGTCGGAGACGCTCGAGCGCGAGCCCGAGGAGGGCTCGCTCGTGCTCCTCCACGTGCCGCTCGCCGAAGGCTTCGTCGCGCCGGACGCGGGCCTGCGGGTCTTCACCGACGCCGAGGTCTTCGGCTTCCGCAAGCCGCGCCATCCGGAGCGCCAGCGCCGGCGCCGCGCGGTCGGCACGCTCCTCGCCGACCTCAAGCCGGGCGACCACGTCGTCCACGAGGACTCCGGCATCGCGCGGTTCGAAGGGTTCGAGGACAAGATGGTCCTCGGCGTCTCGCGCGAGTCGCTCGTCCTCACCTTCGCCGACGGCACGCGCTGGCTGCCGACGGAGCGCATCGACAAGATCACGCGGTACGTCGGCGGCGACAGGCCCGCGCTCTCCGTCATGGGCGGCGCCGACTGGGTCCGCACGAAGCGCAAGGCGAAGAAGGCCGCCGAGGAGATCGCGCGCGAGCTCCTCGCGCTCTACGCCGCGCGCGAGGCGGCGCCCGGGATCGCGTTCTCGCGCGACACGCCGTGGCAGATCGAGATGGAGAACGCGTTCCCCTACACCGAGACGCCCGATCAGCTCCAGGCGATCGAGGACACGAAGCGCGACATGGAGACGGGACGGCCGATGGACCGGCTCATCGTCGGCGACGTCGGCTACGGCAAGACCGAGGTCGCGCTCCGCGCCGCGTTCAAGGCCGTCATGGACGGGAAGCAGGTCGCGGTGCTCGTGCCGACCACCGTCCTCGCGCAGCAGCACACCGAGACGTTCAGCGAGCGGCTCGCCACGTTCCCGGTGAAGATCGGCATGCTGTCGCGATTCCGCGGCCCCGCCGAGCAGAAGGACGTGGTCGCGCGGCTCGCGACGGGGGAGATCGACATCGTCGTCGGCACCCATCGGGTCATCCAGAAGGACGTCCGGTTCCGCGACCTCGGCCTCGTCGTGATCGACGAGGAGCACCGCTTCGGTGTGAAGCACAAGGAGCGCCTCAAGCAGCTGCGCACGGAGGTCGACGTGCTGTCGATGACCGCCACGCCGATCCCGCGCACGCTCCAGATGGCGCTCTCGGGCGTCCGCGACATCAGCGTCATCGAGACGCCGCCCGAGGACCGCCAGCCGATCGAGACGCGCGTCGTCGAGCGCACGGACGACGTGATCAAGGAGGCGATCCTCCGCGAGCTCGACCGCGGCGGGCAGATCTACTACGTCCACAACCGCGTCATCGGCATCGAGCAGGAGACCGCGCGCCTCCGCGCGCTCGTGCCGCAGGCGCGCTTCATCGTCGCCCATGGCCAGATGCCGGAGCGCACGCTCGAGAAGGTCATGGTCGACTTCGCCGGCGGCGAGCACGACGTCCTCGTGTGCACGACGATCATCGAGTCCGGCCTCGACATCCCGAACGTGAACACGATCGTCATCGACCGGGCCGGGACGCTCGGCCTCGCGCAGCTCTACCAGCTACGCGGCCGGGTGGGCCGCTCGGCGGAGAAGGCGTACGCGTACCTCCTCTACCAGCGCGAGCAGAGCCTCACCGAGCAGGCGCGCGCGCGGCTCCAGGCCGTGTTCGAGGCGAGCGAGCTCGGCGCCGGCTTCAAGATCGCGATGCACGACCTGGAGATCCGCGGAGCGGGCAACATCCTCGGCGCGGAGCAGCACGGGCACGTCACCGCGGTCGGCTTCGAGCTCTACGCGCAGCTCCTCGAGGAGGCCGTGCGCGAGCAGCGCGGGATGCCCCCGACGACCCTTCCCGCGCCGGACGTCGTCGTCGACCTGTCGCTCTCGACCGCGATCCCCGACTCGTACGTGCCGAGCCGCGCGCGCAAGCTCGAGACGTACCGCCGCATCGCCGAGCTGCGCCGCCTCGACGACCTCGCGGCCCTGCGCGACGAGCTGCGCGACCGCTACGGGCCGCCGCCGGAGCCCGTGCGCAACCTGCTCTACGGTGTCGAGGTGAAGCTCCGCGCGGCGAACGCGGGAGCGAGCGAGGTCCGTCTCCGCGGGCCGGAGCTGCGCATCGTGCTCGGGCGCGACCTGCGAGAGGGCGAGCGCGCCGCGCTCCTCCGCGCGTTCCCGCGCATCCAGCACGGCCAGCGCCAGCTCCGCCTCGCGGTCACGGCAGTTCGCGGCGACTGGCGCGACGCGCTCACGCGCCTCCTCGACGGGCTGGCGGCCTGACCCAGGGGCGCCGCCACGTGCTGTCCTGCCCGGCAGGAGTCCTTGGTGGACGGGAGTAGGCTCCCGACGCTCATCGGCGCTCATCGCGCACGGAGCCTCGCGCCGCCGCGCGCCGGCGAGCGGAGGGGAAGGCAATGCTCAGGCGACCCTCGCTGTCGCTCGCGGCCACGGCGGTCCTAGTGCTCGCGCTCGCGACACCCGCGTCCGCGCACTCGAGCACCGTCAGCGACCCCACGGGTGACATCTCGGCGACGGAGCCCGCGTACCTCGACATCGTCGCCGCGAAGATCACGGAGCAGGTAGGCACCGCAACGCTCTACCTCATGATCGAGCACACGGTCGCGATCCCCGACGCGCCCACCGGATTCCGGGCGTGGAACTGGTTCATCAGCGCCTCGAGCTCGTCGCCACCGATGTACGTGGCCACGGTCCGCTTCTGCGCTGCCCCCGTCGCGGCGTGCGCATCGACGCCACGATGGGAGACGATCCTCCTCGACCTGACGACCACGCCGCCGACGGTCACGTTCAACGCATTCCCGTTCAAGGTCGATGGCGCGACGGTCAAAGCGTTCGTCGGCGCGGATCAACTTGGCCTCGCAGGCGACGCGAGCTTCGCATGGAGCACGGCGTCGCGGAGCTCCCCGGCCGTGCCTGGTAATCCGATCGCGGACAGGACTGCCGCGAGCTCGTTCTCCCGCTGACCTGAGTAGGGAGGCGCCGCTACGACGCCTCCCTACTCAGCCGTGCGCGGCGCTTCCGGCTCTGCTGGTCTACGGTCTCGCGATGAGCGCCCTCGGGCTCGCGGCGGGCTGACCGGCATGGACCGGGGTGCGCTGCGGCTCTGGCTCGACGCGTACATCGAGGCGTGGCGCACGTACGACCCCGAGAGGATCGCCGCCCTCTTCACGGAGGACGCGACGTACAAGTACCACCCGCTCGACACCGAGCCGGTGGCCGGACGCGAGGCGATCGTCGCGGCGTGGCTCGAGAACAGGGACGATCCGGCCTCGTGGAGCGCCGAGTACCACCCGCTCGCGTTCGACGGCGACCTCGCCGTCGCGCACGGGCTCACGCAGTACGCCGCGGACGAGGCCGCCGGGCGTCCGGCGCGCCTCTACGCGAACATCTGGGTGATGCGCTTCGCTCCCGACGGCCGCTGCCGCGAGTTCATCGAGTGGTACATGGAGCCGCGCAGGCCCGCATGAGCCGCGCGATCGCCGCCACCTTCGGCCTGTTCGGCGCGCTCCTCGGATGCGGCGGCCTGTTCCTCGGCGGGGCGGTCGTCGCCGTCGCGCTGCAGAAGTTCCCGAACTTCGACTACCTCACGGCCGGGATCGCGCTCGTGATGCTCGTCCTCGCCGCCCTCGCCTTCGCCGAGGCGTGGCGGCGCTGGCGGGCCGCGCCATGAAGCTCGGCGTCGACCTCGACGACGTCGTCGCGGTGTGCGCCCTCCCGTACCTCCGCGCGTTCGCGGAGCGGTTCGGCGTGGAGCTCCCCGACGAGAGCCAGATCGGCTGGCACCTGCTCGACGACACGCCGGTGCGGCCACACCTGCGCGACGAGTTCCGCATGCGCCTCTACGACAGCCCCTTCTTCGGCGAGCTCGACATGTACGAGGACTGCCCGGTCGTCCTCGAGCGGATCGTCGAGGCCGGCCACGAGGTGTACTTCGTGACCGCGCGCGCCGAGAAGCGTCGGATCATCACCGAGACGTGGCTGCGGGAGAAGGGGCTCATGCGGTACGCGAAGGGCGTGCATCTCAAGCCGCGGGGCGACTTCACACCGACGCCGACGGGCCGCTACGACGCCTACTCGTCGGCGCAGTACAAGGCGCGCGTGGCCACCGACCTCGGGCTCGACGCCTTCTGCGAGGACGACCGGACGATCTCCTGCACGCTCGCCGAGGCCGGGATCCGCGTCTTCCTGTTCGACCGCCCGTGGAACCGGGACGCCGATCACCCGAACATCACGCGGGTGTCGGACTGGGAGGCCGTCGCGCGGGAACTCGGCGTCTAGTGGCCGCGACCCTGTACTTCGTGCGGCACGGCGAGAGCGAGGCGAACGCGCGCCGCGTCTTCGCGGGGCAGCAGGACTCGCCGCTCACCGACGCCGGGCGCGCGCAGGCGGACGCCGTCGCTCGCGTGCTCGGCCGGATCCGCGTCGACCGGGTGGTGTCGAGCGACCTCTCGCGCTCGCGCGAGACCGCCGAGGCGATCGCGCGAGGCCACGGAGTGCCGGTCGAGTGCTTCACCGAGCTCCGCGAGATCGACGTCGGCGACATGGCCGGGCGCACCTGGGACGAGGCGCACGGGCTGTCGCAGTGGCACGAGGACGGGTTCGTGCAGTGGCCCGGCGGCGAGTCGCTCGACCAGGTGCTCGCGAGGGCGCTCCCGGCGATCCAGCGGATCGCCCGCGAGAGCGACGGGAAGACCGTCGTCATCGTCGGCCACGGCGGCGTCACGCGGATCCTCGTGAGCCACTTCCTCGGACTGCTGCCGCGCCTCGAGCGCGCGCGCGCGACGAACACGAACATCACGAAGGTGCTGAGCGACGGCGAGACCTTCCGCGTGGAGCAGCTCTTCGACGACGCGCACCTGCCGCCCCCGTCGCCCGAGGCGCAGGCGACGAGCGCGGAGTGAGGGTCGTCGCCGCGCTCGTGGCGCTCACGATCGCGTGCGCGCCGCCGGCGACCCGGGAGGATCCCGCGACCAGGCCAAGCGTCCCCGCCACGGCAAGCGCGGAGCGCCCGACCCAGGCGCGGGAGCCGGTCGCATCCAGGTCCCCTGCGCCGACATCGCGCGGGGACGCGACCGTCGACGCCAGCGAGCGCCTCGCATGGGACCGCGTCCGCGCTGCCTTCACGACGCCGTCGCTCGTGCTGGCGCCGACATGGCTTCCCTTCGCTGCGGCGCGGGCGAGCGTCACCGAGACGGTCGCTGCGGACCGGTACGCGGTCACCTATCGGGCGGGGACCGGGACGCTCGTCGTCCGGCTCATGCCGGTCGCACCGCCGCAGGCGGGCACCTCGGGGCTGGGCCTCGTCGTGCGCGGCCGGCCGGCGATCTTCACGTTCGATCCGTCCGCGTTCGAGCGGGAGGGCGTGCTCAAGCAGATCTCGTGGAGCGAGGGGAACGCTCATTACACCGTCGCTTCGGACGCGCTGAGCGGTGACGATGTGCTCCGGATCGCGTGGAGCCTGGCTGGCGAGCGGCCCCCGGCGCGCCCGTCGCCGTTCACGCGGCCGAGCGGCGGCTCGTGTTCGCCGCCCGATGCGCCCCACGAGTCGGTCGTACAGCGGGCGCTCTCGCTCCTGGGATCGGGTGAGGCCGCCATCGCCGACTGCTTCGCGCTCGAAACGCTCGACGCGGAACGCGGCTGGCTCGGGTGGGGACGGCTCCCGGCGGCGAGCGACGTCGTTCTCCACGGCTCGTACTGGTTCGGTGGCCGGAAGGTCGTCTCGGCCGCATGGCGGTTCGCGTCCGATCCGGGCGGTGCCTGGGGCATCGCCTCTCACCGGTTCTTCCTCGTCGGGCCCGACGGCGACAGGCTGCGCATCTACGACGTGTGGTCGGGTCCGCCCGGCCTGCCCCGCTAGCGCCCGCTAGTCTTCGCGCCGTGACCGCCGACCTCGCCGCGAAGATCCGCGACGTCGCGGATTTCCCCAAGCCCGGCATCCAGTTCAAGGACATCACGACGCTCCTCAAGGACGGTCCCTCGTTCAAGGCCGCGATCGACGCGCTCCTCGAACGCGTCGGCGACCGCAAGGTGGACGCCGTGGTGGGCATGGAGTCGCGCGGCTTCATCTTCGGCGCGCCGATCGCCTACAAGCTCGGCGTGGGGTTCATTCCCGTCCGGAAGCTCGGGAAGCTCCCGGCCGACGTCGTCAGCGTCGAGTACGACCTCGAGTACGGGTCGGCGACGCTCGAGATGCACCGGGACGCGATCGCGCCCGGCGCGCGCGTGCTCGTCGTCGACGACCTCCTCGCCACGGGCGGCACCGTCGCCGGCACGATCGAGCTCGTGAAGCAGCTCCGGGGCGAGATCGTCGCGCTCGCGTTCCTCATCGAGCTGTCGTTCCTCAAGGGTCGTGACCGGCTAGCCGGTCACGACATCGTCACGCTGATCCGGTACTAGCGGCCTCGACCGCCGCCGGGCGGTGCACCCTCACCATCGTCGGGATCTCGTACGCGCTGATCAGCGCGATCGCCCAGAAGGCCAGGATGGCGATGTCGCCGCCGATCGACCTGACCATCGCCTCCCCGACGACGGCCGGCGTGACGAGCGCGACGGCCGCTCGCCCGTACTCCTCCTCGACGAAGGTGACGAGCAGATGCCGGGTGATCAGGAGATCGGCCAGGACGAGCGCCACGAGGGTCTCGCCGACGCTCAGCCACTGCAGCTTCTGGGAGCGCCATGGCCCCGCCCCGGCCAGGACACCCATGGCCACCACGGCGCCGACGGCGGTGGCGACGATCCCGACCTCGAGGCCGGTGAGCACGACCACTCCGTACCACGTCATGGCGGCGACGCCGACCGCGGCCGCGCCCATGATCGCCCCGCGCCGCAGGTCCGCGCCGCTGCTCTGTGCGCGCCTCACGGCGTCGCCGTCGTCGGCGCAGGACGGGCACAGGAAGCCGATGCGCCGACCGATCTCGAACCAGTGTGTCGCGGCCGGCGCGATCTCGAGTCCGCAGGCGTCGCAGGTCCGTGCGTCCACGACCGGCACGATAGGAGGGTGTTCGTGCGGACGAAGTTACGGATCGGTCTCGCGCCCGACGGGGCCGTCATCCCTAACACACAGGCAAGATCGGCGTTACGACCGCGTGTTCGCTCGGCTCCTCGCGCTCCTCTCGCACGCGAGGGCCGGCGCGATCGGCGGTGTCCTCATCATCGGCGCGTCCGGCGCGCTCGCCGCCACCGTGCAAGGCGATGTGACCCCGATCACGGCGGCCGCCCCGACGCCGGCGCCGGCGCTCTCGACCTCGGCGACCCGAGCGCCTTCAGCGCCACCCCGGGCGTCCGCACCGGCGGGGGCGCCGGCGACCGCGGCCGCGACGGCGGCGGCGACCGTCGACGCGAACGCGTGCACCGACGCCATGGCACGGGTGAACGCGGCGCTCGCCGCGCATCGCACGGCGCTGCAGCGGGCCGAGCGGAGCGCGAGGACACGTGCCGCGAGGGACGCGGTCACGAGCGCGGACGAGATGCTGAGATCGATCCGCGTGGCGGCGAACGCGGCCCTCCGGTCGGTCGTCGCCGCGTGCGGCCGGCTCGCCGCCGAGCGCGACGATGGTGCCCGGTCGCTCCAGGGCCTCGTCCTCGTCGGCGACCCGGCGGCGATCGGCGCGGAGGCGACCGCGGCGATGGACGTGGTCCTGAACGACCTCTTCACCCGCTTCCCGGAGCTCACCGCGCGGCCGACCGCGACGCCACGGCCGACGCCCACGCCCAAGCGGAGGCGGTAGACTCGGGCGCAAGTCCACCGGCGGAGGCCCGCTTGGTGCCCCATCGAACGATGGAGGACACATGACCGCGGCCCCGCTCCTGCCCGAGATCCGCGTGACCGAGCGCGCCGACGCCGCGGAGACGCGCGCGTTCCTCGAGCGCGACCGCCTCCTCGCGGCCTATGCGCTCGCGGACATCGACCCGGCGGCCGGCGACCCCGCGCGCTGGTGGCTGGCGTACCGCGGCGACGAGCCGGTCGCCTGCGCGCTCCTCGTCGAGGTCCTCCCGTTCCGGCCGTGCTTCGTCACGGGCGAGCCCGAGGCGGTCGCGACGATCCTCCGCGAGTCGCTGCGCGAGCCGCGCATCGTCGTCGCGGGGCCGACGCCGTGCCGCCTCGCGATCGAGAGCGTGTACCGCTTCGAGCGCTGCGACCGCATGCAGCGCATGGTCGTGGACGCGCGCTCGTTCCGGCCGCGCGTGTCGCACGACGTCGTGCGGCTCGGCCCGGAGCGGGTCGGCGACGTCGTCGACCTGTACGGCCACGTCTCGCGCTCGTACTTCACCACCGAGCGGCTGGCGCGCGAGATCTACTTCGGCGCCTACGCCGGCGGCACGCTCGTCGCCGCCGCGGGGACGCACGTGCGCTCGCGGGCGGCGAGCGTCGCCGCCGTGGGCAACGTGCTCACGCGCGTCTCGTACCGCGGCCGCGGGATGGCGACCTCGGTGACGAGCGCCGTCACGGAGGCGGCGCTCGAGGACCACCGCGACGTCGTCCTCAACGTGCGCCAGGACAACCACCCCGCCGTTGCCGTGTACCAGCGGCTCGGCTACCGCACGCACGCTCCGTTCATCGAGGGGCCGGCGCTCCGCCGCGCCGCCTGGGACCGCCTGACGACCAAGATCTTCGGAAGAGGGAACGTATGACCACCATGACCACCGGCCGCCCGGCCCACGACGTCGTCGACATCGGCCTCGCCGACGCGGGCACGCGCCGCACGGAGTGGGCCGGCCGCGAGATGCCGGTGCTCGCTCAGATCCGGGCGCGCGTCGCGAAGGAGCGCCCCTTCGCGGGGCTCCGGATCGCGGCGTGCCTCCACGTCACGACCGAGACGGCGAACCTCGCGATCGCCCTCCGCGACGCCGGAGCGGAGGTCGCGCTCTGCGCGTCGAACCCGCTGTCCACGCAGGACGACGCGGCGGCATCCCTCGTCGCGAACGAAGGCATCAGCGTCTTCGCGCGGAAGGGCGAGGACCGCGACACCTACTACAGCCACATCGAGTCGGTCCTCGCGACGAAGCCGCACATCACGATGGACGACGGCGCGGACGTCGTGACGCTGCTCCACACGAAGCGCACCGAGCTCCTTCCGAACGTGAAGGGCGGCACCGAGGAGACGACGACCGGCGTCATCCGCCTGCGCGCGATGGCCGCCGAAGGCGTGCTCCGCTACCCGATCGTCGCGGTGAACGAGGCGCAGACGAAGCACATGTTCGACAACCAGTACGGCACCGGGCAGTCGTCGATCGACGGGCTCCTGCGCGCGACGAACATCCTCATCGCCGGCAAGACCGCCGTCGTCTGCGGCTACGGCTGGGTCGGCCGCGGCGTCGCCTCCCGGCTGCGCGGGATGGGCGCGATCGTCGTCATCTGCGAGGTCGACCCGCTGCGCGGTCTCGAGGCCGCGATGGACGGGTACCAGGTCATGACCGTGGCCGAGGCGGCGAAGCGGGGCGACATCTTCTTCACCGCGACGGGCAACCTCAACGTGCTCGGCCGCGCACACTTCCCGACCATGAAGGACGGCGCGGTCCTCGCGAACGTCGGCCACTTCAACGACGAGATCGAGCTCGGCGCGCTCGCCGACATGGCCTCGCGGCGGCGCGAGATCCGCGCGTACGTGGAGGAGTTCACGCTCGCGAAGGACCGCCGCGTGTACGTCCTCGGCGAGGGGCGGCTGCTCAACCACGTCGCCGCCGAGGCGAACCCGGCCGCCGTCATGGACATGTCCTTCTCGAACCAGGTGCTCGCGATCGAGTACATCCTCCGCCAGGGAAAGGATCTCAAGCCGCAGGTCTACGCGGTGCCGCGCGAGCTCGACGAGGACATCGCGCGGCGCAAGCTCGCGGCCATGGGCATGCGGGTGGACGAGATGACGAAGGAGCAGGCGGAGTACGCCGTGTCCTGGAAGGCGGGGACGTGACCGTGACCACATCGTTCATCACCGCGGAGAAGCTGCTCTTCACGAGCGAGTCGGTCACCGAGGGCCACCCCGACAAGCTGTGCGACCAGGTGTCGGACGCGGTGCTCGACGCGCTCCTCGAGCAGGACACGAACGCCCGCGTCGCGTGCGAGACGGCGACGACGACCGGCACAGTGCTCGTCTGCGGCGAGATCACGACGACGGGGTACGTCGACGTCCCGGCGCTCGTGCGCGGCGTCGTCAAGGACATCGGCTACACGAACGCCGACTACGGTTTCGACTACCAGACCTGCGGCGTGCTGTCCGCGATCAAGCCGCAGTCGCCGGACATCGCTCGCGGCGTCGACGAGTCGCTCGAGGCGCGCGAGGGCACCGACCCGCACGAGCTCGGCGCGGGGGACCAGGGGATGATGTTCGGCTTCGCGGTCGACGAGACGCCCGAGCTCATGCCGCTGCCGATCACGCTCGCGCACCGCGTCGCGCGCGAGCTCGCCGTCGCGCGCAAGACGGGAGTGCTGCCGTGGCTGCGGCCGGACGGCAAGAGCCAGGTGACGGTCGAGTACTCGAAGGGGAAGCCGAAGCGCGTGCACACGGTCGTCGTCGCGGCGCAGCACGACCCCGAGATCTCGCACCCGAAGATCGTCTCGGAGCTCACCGAGCACGTGATCAGGCGCGCGATCGGCGACGAGTGGCTCGACAAGGACACGCGGGTCCTCATCAACGGCACGGGCGTCTTCGTCATCGGTGGCCCGATGGGCGACGCCGGCCTCACGGGCCGCAAGATCATCGTCGACACATACGGGGGCTACGCGAGGCACGGCGGTGGCGCCTTCTCGGGGAAGGACCCCACCAAAGTGGACCGCTCCGGCGCGTACGCCGCTCGCTACGTCGCGAAGAACGTCGTCGCGGCCGGCCTCGCCGACCGCTGCGAGATCCAGGTCGCGTACGTGATCGGCGTCGCGCATCCCGTCTCGCTCAACGTCGAGACATTCGGCACGGGGAAGGTCGGGGACGACCGGATCAAGGCGATGATCGAGGAGCAGTTCGACTTCCGTCCCTCGGCGGTCATCGAGCGGCTGCAGCTCCTCCGGCCGATCTACCGGCAGACCGCCTCGTACGGCCACTTCGGCCGGCCCGAGCTCGACCTGCCCTGGGAGCGGACCGACCTCGCCGACACTCTCCGTCGCGCGTCGGGCGCGAAGGCGGCGAGCCGGGCGTAGCGGGGCGGAGCGGCGGGGCAGCGCCCGCCCGCTCGCTGACCTGGCACCCGATCTGCGAGGGGTCGGGCACGACCTTTCCCATAGGGAGGCACGAGATGACGGAAGTCGTCACCCCGCGGGGCACCTCGTGGATGAGCGTGCTCGGCGGCTGGATCGCGTCCCTCGGCATGATGGCCCTCCTCGCGCCGCTCGTGATGTCCGCGACGGCGACACGGGGCGGGACCATTGACGACATTTCGCTCGCCGTACCCGCGCTCCTCGCCCTCGTGATCGCGTACCTCGTGGGCGGCTACGTGGCGGGGCGCATGGCCGGCTACCGCACGTCGTGGCACGGGATGATGGTCGCCTTCTGGAGCCTCTTCGTCGTGCTCGCCGTGCTCCTCGTCGGGTACGCGGCGCAGCAGGGCACCTTCGGCGACGTGCGCCTCTTCCCGCCGGACGTCGCGTACCCGTGGGCGTTCGGACCGCAGACGGCCGGTGACGCGCTGACCTTCGGCGCCATCGTCGGCTTCCTCGCGACGATCTTCGCCGCCTGGCTCGGTGGCCTCCTGGCGCCGGCGCGCAGCGTGGCCTCGCGCGTCGTGAGCGAGCCCGTGGCCGCCGCGCCGGTCGAGCACCGGGTCACCGAGACGCGTGTCGAGCGGCCGGTGGAGCCCGCGCCGCAGCGACGGCCGTACCGCCTCCTGCCCGCGATCGGCCGCAAGGGCGGGGAGCGCGTCCATGAGAGCGAGCGCACCGAGCGCACCGAGCACGTCGACCGCGTCGACCGGGACACGCTCAGCTAGCGGACCTGCGCATCCCGAGCGAAAGCCCCCGGCACGAAGCCGGGGGCTTTTCTTGTTGTGAAAGTCCGAACCGCGAGCCGGAACGCTGCGTATCCTCACAAAACAGCGCGCCCGGGGGAGGTGTGGCTTGAGCCGACTTGTCCGCGCTATCGCTCTCATCACGGTCATCGCGGTGGTCGCCGCATGCAGCGGCCCGTCGCCGAGCGGCGGAGGCGCGACGGGCTCGCCCGGCGCGGCGGCCAAGCCGCAGTACGGCGGCAGCATCGTCTTCGCGCTCGAGGACGACCCGATCGACTTCGACCCGCTGCGCTCGCGGGCCTTCATCGACCGCAACGTCCACTACCAGATCTACGACTCGCTCGTCCGCATCGACGAAACGGGAAAGATCATCCCGTGGCTGGCCGAGAAGTGGGACATCCCGGCCGACGGCAAGACCGTCACCTTCACGCTCCGGACGGACGTGAAGTACCACGACGGCAGCGCGTTCGACGCCGCGTCGGTGAAGTGGAACATCGACCGCTACCGGACGGCGCAGGGCTCGGCCCGCTCGGGCGAGCTGGCGCCGGTCGAGAGCGTCGAGGTCGTCGACAGCAAGACCGTCAAGTTCAACCTCAAGACGCCGTTCTCCCCGCTCCTCTCGCTGCTCGTCGACCGCGCGGGGATGATGGTGTCCCAGAAGGCGGCGGAGGCCGGCGGGCAGGACTTCACGCGCAAGGCGTTCAAGGCCGGGACGGGCCCGTTCATGCTCACCGAGGCGGTGAAGGACGACCACATCACGCTCGAGAAGAACCCGGCGTACTGGGGCAAGGACAAGAACGGTAACGGGCTGCCGTTCCTCGACAAGATCACGATCAAGCCGATCCGCTCGAGCGACGTGCGGTTCACGAACCTCCGCACGGGCGACGCGCAGGTCGCGAACAACATCGCAGGCAAGGACATCCCGACGATCAAGGGCGAGTCGGGCCTCAACTACCAGGAGAAGCCGGCGTACTCCTTCCGCTCGCTCATCCCGAACCGCGCGAAGGGCTTCGTCTTCGAGGAGGCGAAGTACGTGAAGGCGGTCTCGACGGCGATCGACCGCAAGGAGCTCCTCGAGAAGGGGTACTTCAACCTCGGCGTCGCCGGCTACAGCACGATCGCGCCGAACCACTTCGCGTTCGACGCGAGCTTCAAGCCGTTCGAGAAGGCGGATCCGGAGGCCGCGAAGAAGCTCGTGAGCGATGTGGGCAAGGGCCCGCTCACGTTCACGCTGCTCGTCTCGTCCGGCGACCCGGTCATCCTCCAGATCGCGCAGCTCATCCAGGCGCAGCTCAAGAAGGCCGACATCACCGCGAACATCCAGCAGCTCGAGTTCGCGCAGATCCTCGACCAGCAGTCGAAGAAGACGTTCAAGGACCTCTCGTTCGTCGGCTGGAGCGGCCGCGTCGATCCGGACGGCAACACGTACGACCACATCTACAGCGGCCGCCCGTTCAACGACTCCTCGTACTCGAACAAGCAGGTCGACTCGCTGCTCGACCAGGCGCGCCAGACCCCCGACGAGGCCAAGCGGCGCGACCTGTACCGGCAGGCGGAGAAGATCTACGTGCAGGACGATCCCGCGCGCATCTGGCTCGGCTACGGCGCCGCGCAGCTCGCGACCTCGAAGAAGGTCGTCGCGCCGCCGGTGTACCCGGACCAGATCGTCCGGTTCCAGTTCATGTCGATGGCGAAGTGACCCTGGTCTAGCGAAGGCGGGGCGGCGGAGCGATGGGCCAGTACATCCTCCGCCGCCTCGCGCTCATGATCCCGGTCGCGTTCCTCGTCACGATCATCGTCTTCACGCTCGTGCGGCTCACCCCCGGCGACCCCGTCCTCGTGTACGCCGGCGAGGAGCGCGATCCCGAGACGCTCGAGCAGCTCCGTCACGAGTACGGGCTCGACCAGCCGATGCCGCTCCAGTACGTCTCCTGGCTCACGCACGCCGTGCAGGGCGACCTCGGCCGCTCGATCCGCACGCGCCAGCCGGTCACGGAGGCGATCTTCGAGCGGCTGCCGGCGACGATGGAGCTCGGCCTCGCGGCGCTCCTCATCTCGGTCACGATCGCGCTCGTCGTCGGCACGCTCTCGGCGGTGAAACGGAACTCGCCGCTCGACCTCCTCGCGACGGGCTTCACGCTCGCGGGCGTCTCGCTCCCGAACTTCTTCCTTGGGCTGATCCTCATCCTCGTGTTCGCGCTCGCCCTGCGGCTGCTGCCGCCGGGCGGCTACACGCCGCTCAAGGACGACGTCCTCGACAATCTCGAGCACCTCATCCTGCCGGCGATCACGCTCGCGACGGCGAGCCTCGCCGTGAACATGCGGCAGGTCCGCTCGAGCATGCTCGAGGTGCTCTCGCAGGAGTACATGCGCACCGCGCGCGCGAAGGGCCTCCGCGAGCGCACGCTGATCCTCCGCCACGCCTTCAAGAACGCGCTCATCCCGGTCGTGACGATCGTCGGGCTCCAGGTCGGCGCGATCATCGAGGGCGCGGTCATCACGGAGCAGGTGTACTTCTGGCCCGGTGTCGGGAAGCTCGTCGTCGATAGCATCGCGGGCCGGGACTACCCCGTCGTCCAGGGCGTCGTGCTCGTGTCGGCGTTCTCGTTCATGCTCTCGACGCTCATCGTCGACGTGCTCTACGGCGTGCTCGACCCGCGCATCTCGTACGGGAGCCGCGGCGGGTGATCCGCTTCCTCCGCCGCAACCCCCGGATCGTCGTCGGCGGATCGCTCGTGCTCTTCCTCGTGCTCATGGCGCTCCTCGCGCCGTGGCTCGCGCCCTACGACCCGACGCTCGTCGACGTCTCGCGGGCGCTCGAGCCGCCGAGCGCCGAGCACCTGATCGGTACCGACGACCTCGGGCGCGACGTCCTCTCCCGTGTCGTCTGGGGCTCGCGGATCTCCCTCGCCGTGGGGATCATCGCGGTCGCGATCGGCTTCACCATCGGCGTCTCCCTCGGGCTCGCGTCGGGCTACATCGGCGGGGCGTTCGACCTCATCGCGATGCGCGGGATCGACGCGCTCCTGGCGTTCCCGGCGCTCATCCTCGCGATCTCGATCACCGCGGCGCTCGGCCCGCAGATCCAGAACGCGATGATCGCGATCGGCGTCGTCGCCGTGCCCCTCTACACGCGGCTCACTCGCGGCCAGGTGCTGTCCGTGCGCGAGCGCGAGTTCGTCACGGCGGCGCGCACCATCGGCGCGCGCCCGCTCCGGATCGTGCTGCGCCACATCTTCCCGAACGTCACCAACGCGCTCGTGGTCCAGGCGACGCTGTCGATCGCGTTCGCGATCCTCGCCGAGGCCGCGCTGTCGTTCCTCGGCCTCGGCGCGCAGCCGCCGACCCCCAGCTGGGGAGGCGACGTGAACTACTCGCAGCGCTGGCTCTCGAACCTGATGTGGTGGATGAGCTTCGGACCCGGGTTCGCGATCTTCCTCGCGGTCTTCGCCTTCAACTTCCTCGGAGACGCCCTCCGCGACGCGCTCGACCCGCGCCTCCGCCGCGCGGCGTAGCGAACGGGTCGGAACGGGCACGGCGCTTGCCCTCGCGCTCCGCGTGGCCGAGCTCACGCGGATGACCAGGCGTCTCGCGCTGCCCCGCGACCTCGGGGGCGTGTTCATCAACGTCCTCCTCCGCGTGCTGCTCGTCGTCCTCACGGCCGACTCGCTCGTCAACGCCGCCGACGAGCGCTTCGCGGGGAAGGCCCTCGGGCCGCGGAACCTGGTGGTCCTCCTCGGGCTCTCGCTCCTCTTCCCGGCGCTGCACCTGCTGCGGAAGAACTGGCGGTCGTACCCGTGGTGGTTCGACTCGGTGTACCTCTCGATCTTCTTCCTCGACATGGCCGGGAACGCGGTGAACGCCTACAACACGCGCGTCGGGTTCGACATGCTCCCGCACTTCTACGGCCCGGGTGCGCTCGGGATCGTCCTCATGGGAGCGTTCGCGATCGGGCCGCTCGCCGCCGCCGGGTTCGCGACGATGCTCCATGCGCTCCTCGAGGTGAACGAGATCTACGGCGATCATCTCCTCGGCACGAAGAACGTGCGCGACATCATGGACACGGCGAACGACCTCATGGCCGGCATCGTCGGTGCGACCCTCTTCGTGCTCGTGTACAAGGGCAGCGAGTGGTACTACACGAGACGGGCGGTTCCTCGACGGGAACGGCGCCGCTGACGGGACAGGAAGCCCCGCGGCCGCGGATCCGGCTCGACATGCACACGCACACGGAGTTCTCGCCGGACAGCACGTTCCGCCTCGCGCGCTACGCGGAGCGCGCGGCCTCCGTCGGGCTCGGCGCGGTGTGCGTCACCGACCACAACACCATCGACGGCGCGCTCCGCCTGCGCGAGATGGACGTGCCGTTCACCGTCATCGTCGGCGAGGAGATCTATTCGAGGGACGGCGAGATCATCGGGCTGTATCTCACCGAGGCGGTGCCGCCGCACCTGCCGGCCGAGGAGACGATCGACCGGATCCATGCGCAGGGAGGCCTCGCGTACATCCCGCATCCGTTCAGCCGGAACCGCATGCGCCACCTCACGCTCGACGCGCTCGGCGCGCTCGCGAAGAAGATCGACGCGGTCGAGGTGTTCAACGCCCGCGAGATCGCGGGCGCGAGCAACGAGAAGGCGCTCGCCTTCGCCGTGTCCCACGGCCTGCCCGGAGGCGTCGGCAGCGACGCGCATCGCCGCTCGGAGCTGGGCGGTGCCTTCGTCGAGGTCGACGCGTTCACCTCGGCGCAGGAGCTGTTGCACGTCCTGCGCGGCGGGCGCGTGACCGGCCGGCTCTCGGGCGTCGGGATGCACGTGCGGACGATCGGTGACGCGATCGGCAAGTACGTGGCCAACCAGGTGCGCCGGCTCGCGGGACCGCCTCAGCGCCGCGCGGGCTGAGGTGGCGCGTACACCGCGAGCGCGCCGCGGCGGCAGGAGATCTCGACGGGCAGCGTGCCCACGACCTTCCCGTCAGCGTGGACCGCGAGCGGCTCGCGTGAGCGGAGGCTGATGCGCGCGCCGCGGTACGTGATCGGCCGCTGCGGGTACCGCCCGTCCTTCCAGAGGCCCACGAGCCCGCGCGCCAGCGCGAGCCGGCCCATCCGAGCGTACACGGCGACCTCCAGCAGGCCGTCGTCCATCTTCGAGTCAGCGACGGGGAACGACCAGAGGTAATAGGGGCTGTTGGCGACGAGGATCTGGAAGACGCGGTGCTGCCGCGTGGTGCCGTCGATCGACAGCTCGACGCGGTGCGACCCCTGCGTCGCCGCCCGCCAGACGCGCCGGAGCGCGCCGCGGTAGCGCCGGCGCTCGGCGAGGCGCGCCGCGCCGAACGCCTCCGCATCGAGGCCGACGCCGGCGGTCTCGAAGAACACGCGTCCGGCGACGTCGCCGACGTCGCAGCGGACGACGTGGCGCGCCGCGATGTCCTCCACGGCCTCGCGCGCGACGAGCGAGATGCCGAGCCCGTTCGCGATGTTCATGAACGACCCGTACGGGAGGATCCCGAGCACGACACCCGTGTCGAGGAGGCGCAGCGCGGCGGGCTGCACGGTCCCGTCGCCTCCGGCGACGATGCACGCCTCGTACGTTCCCTTCACGGCCTCGTCCGCGAGGTCCCCGGCCGTCGGCGACACCGCGCCAGTCTCGCGCACGTCGAGGTCGAAGCCCGCCTCGCGCAGCCGGTCGAGGATCCGCGGCAGCTCCTCGCGCGGCGAGGTGCGGCAGCCCGAGGCGGGGTTGACGATGCAGAGCGCGCGCGTCAGGCGGCGCGGCCTCTCGCGAGCGTGACGCGCGCGATCGCGCCCGCGTACGCGCCGGCGAGCGCCGGCACGAGCGCGAGGAGCGCCGAGGCGTTCGCGTCGAAGACGATGCTCATCGCCACCGCGGGCGCCGCCGCGGCGAGCCCGAGGACGGCGGCGCGGCGCGGCCGCGCGTAGCCGAGGGCGGCGGAGGCGAGGACGATCAGGACGCCGGCGAGCCCGCCCGACGCGCGTGCGGACGCGACGATCCAGCCGACGACCACCGCGGCCGTCATCGCCGCGGCGTCCATCACCGCGCGCGCCCGCCCGGCTCCTTCTCGGACGCCGCGCCGAGCTCGCGCGTGCGCACGTACGCCGCGTACACCGCGCGCGAGAGCACGGTGCGGAGCGCACCCTTCTCGAGCTGGTAGAGGGCGGCCGCGCTCGTGCCGCCGGGGGACGTGACCATGTTGCGGAGCTCCGCGAGGTGCCTGCCGCTGCGGCGCGCGAAGAGGGCGGATCCCTCGACGGTGCGGAGCACGAGCTCCTCCGCCACGCGGCGCGAGAAGCCGAGGTGCACGCCGGCGTCGACGAGCGCCTCCATGAGGAGGAAGACGTACGAGGGCCCGGTGCCCGAGAGCGCCGTCGCGCGATCGACGTCGTCCTCGTCCTCGACCGCGAGCTCCTCGCCGAGCGCGCCGAGGATGGCGCGCGCCTGCCCGCGCTGCGCCGCGGTCACGCTCGGGGCCGCCCACCAGACCGTGATGCCCATCGCCACCTGAGCGGGCGTATTGGGCATGGCGCGTACCACCTGGGCGTGGTCGAGGCCCGCGCGGAGCGCGGCGGAGGTGGCGCCCGCGACGATCGAGAGGACGAGCTGGTCCGGCGCGAGCGTGCCGCGGAGCTCCCTCATCACCGAGGGGAGCACCTGCGGCTTCACCGACAGGACGACGACCTGCGCTCCCTTGGCCGCTTCGACGTTGCTCGCGCTCGCCTTGATGCCGAAGCGCTGGACGAGCTCGCTCCGCCGCTCGCGGCGCGGTCCGCTCGCGGTGATCCGCGACGATGTAACGAGCCTCCGCTCGAGCAGCCCGCGGATCATCGCCTCGGCCATCGTCCCGCCGCCGATGAACGCGAGCCGTGCGCGTGTGAGCGCCATCACACGCATTGTCGCCGGTACTGACGGGTCAGGCCGAATGTCACGGGCGCTGGCCCTCGCGGGTGGTCCGTCGCCGGCGTAATCCAGCACCGTGCACGTCGATCAGGTCGCATACGACCGGTTCGTGCTCGACCTCCCCGAGGTCGAGGGCCCTGTGCCCCTCGCGGACAGCGAGGTGGTGAAGGAGGCCGCGGCGTGGCTCTGGGAGTTCGGTCCCACGCCGATCGTCGGACTCGTCTGCTACGACGGCACTCCTCCGGCGTGGCTCGCCGGAGAGAGCGCCCGCGCTGTCGCGTTCGATGGAGGGCCCGCCTCGGTCGTGGTGCTCTCCGCCCGCGAGCAGCTCGAGCGGTTCCTGGCAGCCGGCGCCCCCCACCAGCGCACGCGGCTGCTCTGGCCGCGCCGGTCCGAGGCGAAGCTTCTCGAAGCTCTCGTCCTCGGAGCCGGCACGCGGCAGTGGCTCGAGGCGATCGACGCGCACGCGCAGGTCGTGCGCGAAGGCGCCGCCGTCGAGGTCGTGCAGGTCAGCTAGCCCGCCGCGCCTCAGCCGACCCGGACGATGTCCCCTTCCGCGAAGGTCGCTCCCACATTGACGCCCACCGCCTCGAGCGCCGCGCGCGGGAGCCCGATGTCCGCGAGGACGAGCTCACCCACGAACGGCCGCGCCTGCGGCGCGAGGAGCCCGGTCTTCGGCAGGCCGAGCGTGACCGTGACAGCGGCGCGGATCGCGTCGCCCGGCGCCGTGCCCGCGTCGGGGTCGAGCCCCGACGGGATGTCGATCGCGAGGATCCGCACGCCGCTCGCGTTCGCGGCGCGGATCATCGCGCCCTGTGGCTCGCGCGGCGCGCCGCTCGCGCTGTAGCCGAGGAGCCCGTCCACCACGAGGTCGGCCTCCGGCAGCGAGCCGCTCCAGCCGTCGACCGCGATGCCGGACCGCACGCACGCGTCACGCTGCGCGGCGGCCCTCTCGCGCATCGCGTCGGGCGCCGCGGCGAGCACGCTCACCTCGAGGCCCCAGCCGGCGAGGATCCGCGCCGCGACGAGCGCGTCGCCTCCGTTGTTCCCCGTGCCCGCGAGCGCGATGACCCTCGCGCCGCCGATCGCCCGCGCCACGCGCGCGACCGCGCGGCCGGCGCTCTCCATGAGCGCGAGCTCGTGCACGCCGATGACGAGGATCGCGCCGCGGTCGGCCGCCGCCATCGTCGCGGCGCTGACGACCGGCACGCCGCGCGCGACGGGCATGCCCTCGAGGAGCGTCACGCCGGCTTCCGCGCGGCGACGAGCACCTTCAGCACGAGGAACGAGCGCTCGTCGATCCCGAACGTCGCGCGGATCGGCGCCGGCGCCTCGGCGAGCATCCGACGGACCCGCTCCGCGGCCGCGGGCGGCGTCTGCGCGCGGTCGAGCCACTCCTCCGTGACGAGGCGCGCCGTCCACGTCCCGGCGACGCGCGGCTCGAGCCCCGCGCCGCGCGCGAGCGCGAGCCAGCCGTCGATCGTCTCCGCGCGCTCGTGCGTGGGATCGCGCGCCGCCTCGAGCGCGTTGATGAAGCGGTCCGCGCCCCGATCGTCGGGCGCGTAGTTGTCGGCGAGGAGCAGGAGCCCGCCGGGGGCGAGCACGCGAGCCATCTCGCCGAGCGCGAGCGCGCGGTCGCGGAAGTGGTGCGCCGCGAGGCGGCAGGTGACGAGGCCGGCCGCGCCGTCGCCGAGCGGCAGCGCCGCCGCGTCCGCCGCGGCGAAGTGCGCGTTCGGCGCGCTCGTCGCGCCCCGGCCGAGCCCGAGCGCGGCGAGCGCCACGTCGGTGCCGACCGCGCGGCGGACGTGGGGAGCGACCGCGCGGAGCGTGTGCCCGACGTTCGCGCCGACGTCGACCGCCAGGTCCGCTCCCTCCGCGCGGGCGAGCTCCACGAGCGCGAGGAGGTCCTTGCCGCGGGCGTGCACGTCGCTCGCGAGGTACGCCCGCGCCGTGCGGGAGAACTGGTCCGCGGACGTGCTCACCGGAGCGCCTTGCCGAGCTCGACGGTGGCCTCCCGTGCGTAGCCGAGCCGCTCCCAGAACTCCACCGCGACCGTGTTCTTCGCCCAGACGATGAGGTTGACCTTCGGGCAGCCGCGCTCGGCGAGCCGCTCCTCGAGCGCGCCGACCATGTGCCGCGCGATCCCGCGCCGGCGGTGGTCGGGGTGGACGGCGACGTGGTAGAGCCAGCCGCGGCGGCCGTCCCAGCCGGCGAGCGCGGATCCGATGAGGCGCGCATCCTCCTCCGCGAGGAGGAACAGCGCGGGGTCGCGCGCGGCGAAGCGCGCGAGGCTCGCGTCGTCATCGCCCGGCCTGAGGTCGATCCCGCAGACGAGCCAGAACGTGCGCAGCGCGTCGCCGTCGCCGTCGCGGAACTCGCGCAGGATCACGCGGCCATACTGGCATCCGTGCGCGTGGGCCGGTGGGACGTCGACATCTTCAGTGACGGCTCGTTCAAGCTCGACGGGGGGTCGATGTTCGGCGTCGTCCCGAAGGTGCTCTGGGAGAAGGCGAAGCCGGCCGACGAGCGGA
>DASSSF010000002.1:0-7992 GCA_035708565.1 Candidatus Limnocylindria bacterium | reverse complement strand
TGCTCGACACCGAAGGGGACGACGCCGAGGCAGACCACGACGCCCGGATGCGGCCCCCGCGCCGACGGGCGGTAGAGCTGCGCCTCCGCCGTGCCGTGCCGTGTCGCGTAGGCGACCCGATCGACGACCGGACGAGGTGTGACGAGGTCGAGCGGCCGCGAGGGCAGCATCGGAAAGACCTTGAGGATGAGGACCGCCGTCCGTCCGGCCGCACGCACGCCAGGCAGCACGGTCCGCTACATCCGCTGCCCGCCGTCCACGCTCAGGACGGCTCCGGTGATGTGACGGGCGCCCGGACCCGCCAGGAAGACCACCGCCGCCGCGACGTCCTCGACGGTGCCGGGATGGCCGACCACCGTCTCGGAGATCGCGCGCGCGCGCACCTCCGCGGGGAGCGCGGTCGTCATCTCCGTGTCGATGAGGCCGGGGGCGATGACGTTCGCGGTGATCCCGTAGCCGCCGACCTCGCGCGCGACCGACCGGATGAAGCCGATGAGGCCGGCCTTCGCGGCGGCGTAGTTCGACTGGCCGAACTTCCCGCGGAGGCCGTTGATGGACGAGATGGCGACGATCCGCCCGTGCCCCGCGCGGCGCATGACGGGCACGGCGGCCCGGACGAGGCGGAACGTCGCGGTGAGGTCGGTGTCGATGACCTCGGACCACTGCTCGTCCGTCATCTTCCACACGACGCTGTCGCGGGCGACGCCGGCGTTCGACACCACGATGTCGAGCCGGCCGAAGCGCTGCTCCGCGTGGTCGACGAGCTGCGCGGCCGAACGCGGCTCGCGCAGGTCGACCTGGAGCGACGCGGCGCACGCGCCCGTGCGCTCGATGCCCTCGACGGTCGCGAGCGCGCCCGCGCGGTCGCTCCGGTACGAGAAGACGACGTTCGCGCCCGCGGCGGCGAGGTCGACCGCGACCTGCTGCCCGATGCCGCGCGACGCGCCCGTGACGAGCGCGACCTGGCCCTCGAGCGCGCGGGCGAGGGTCACCGGCCGAGCGGCTGGCCGCAGCGGCCGCAGTGGGCGAACGCCTCCGGGAGGCCCTTGGCGCCGCACGCCGGGCAGGTGCCGGTGTTCGGTCCCCAGACGTACTCGCTCGAACCGCCGGACGCGGCGCGCTCGCGCACGCCGAGCCGGTCCGCCTTCCGCTTCTCGGCGAACGCGGTCATCCCCTCGTAGGGCTCGAGGGCGGAGAAGTGCAGCGTGAGCCAGTCGCGCGCGTGCCCGGCCGTCATGCTCCACGCGAGGTCCTTCCAGAAGTTCGTCTGCTGCTTCGTGTAGCGCATGCACTCGGGGAACGTGTCGAGGAGCTTCGCCGCGAGGCGCGCCACCGCGGCGTCGAGCTCGGCGGCCGGCACGACCTCGTTCACGAGGCCCCAGTCGAGCGCGGTCTTCGCGTCGACCCACTCGCAGAGCATCAGCATCTGCCGCGCGCGGCGGTCGCCGATGACGATCGGCAGCCACTGGGTCGCGCCGCCCGCGGCGACGCTCCCTACCTGCACGCCGACCTGGCGGAAGCGCGCGTGGTCCGCAGCGATCGCGAGGTCGCACGCGAGGTTCATCTCGTTCCCGCCGCCCACCGCCATGCCGTTGACGCGCGCGATCGTCGGCTTGCCGCAGTTGCGGATCGCGTCGATCGCGTCGATGAACACTCCCATGTACTTCCAGTAGTCGCGCGGCCGGCGCGTGTACTCGCTCGCGTACTCCTTCACGTCGCCACCGGTGCAGAACGCCGTGTCGCCGGCGCCGGTCAGCACGACGACCGCGACGTGGTCGTCGCGCGACGCGTCCCGGAACGCCTGCGCCACCTCGGACAGGGTGTGCGCGGTGTAGGCGTTGTAGGCGTCGGGCCGGGCGAACGTGACCGTGGCGACCCAGCCCTCCTTCCGGTACGTGATGTCGGTGAACTCGAGGTCGGCGCGCGGGCGCAGGACCGTCATGCGGCGGCCCTCCCTTCTTCGCGGGCGAGGCGGGCGAGACGCTGCCGCCCGAGCAGCGCGGCGCCGAGCGCCGCGACGAGGTCGGGCTCCGCGGCGACGTTCACGGGGAGGCCGAGCGCGGCCTCGAGCGCGGCGCGCATGCCGGCCTGGCGCGCCATCCCGCCGACGAACGTCACCTCGGGCTCGATGCCGACGCGCTTCAAGAGCTGCTGGCCGCGCTGCGCGAGCGAGTCGTGGATCCCGCGGACGATGTCCGGCACCTGGTGCCCGGCGGTGACGAGGTTGATGATCTCGGACTCGGCGAAGACGGCGCAGACGGACGAGATCGCGGGCGGCGCCTTCGCCTCGAGCGAGAGCGGCCCGAGGTCGTCGAGCGTGACCTCGAGGTACCGCGCGGCCCGCTCGGCGAACCCGCCGGCGCCGGCCGCGCACTTGTCGTTCGTGCGGAACTCCTTCACCTGGCCGCTCTCGAGCACGCGCACGGCGCGCGTGCTCTGCGCGCCGATGTCGAGGACGCAGCGGCTCCCCGGGAAGAGGTGCGTCGCCCCCCGCGCGACCGCGGTGATCTCGGTGATCTGGATGTCGCGGAAGCCGACGTTGTAGCGGCCGAGGCCGGTCGTGGCGACGTAGCCGACGTCGCCGCGCGACGCA
Organism: Candidatus Limnocylindria bacterium; assembly: GCA_035708565.1. Lineage (GTDB taxonomy): Bacteria > Chloroflexota > Limnocylindria > P2-11E > P2-11E > JACDAF01. The sequence continues at coordinate 5,399 of DASSSF010000002.1, read as the reverse complement.
CCGGCCCGCGCGAGCGCGGTCCCGAGGACGTCGTTCGCGAGCCCGTCGAAGTCCGGCCGCATCCGGGCGAGCCCGCTGCCGAGGAAGGTCCCGTCCTGGTCGATGACGACGGCCTTCGCGCTCCGCGCGCCCATGTCGATGCCGGCGATGAGGCCGCCCATCAGGCCACCGCCTCACCCGGGACGCCGGCGCGCATGCGCTCGAGGGCGAAGATCGCCGCGCCGATCGCGCCCGTGTAGTGGGAGTCGTCGCTGACGTTGACCGTGAGCGCGAGCTTCTCCTCGAGCGCGCGCTGCATGCCGATGTTCTTCGAGACCCCGCCCGTGAAGGTGACCTCGCTCGCCGCGCCGACGCGCCGCACGAGCGCGACGGTGCGCGCCGCGATCGAGGCGTGGACGCCGGCGAGGATGTCCTCGACCTTCTTGCCCTGCGCGAGGTACGAGAGGATGTCCGACTCGACGAAGACCGTGCACACCGTGGAGAGGCGGACCGGCTGCTTCGCCTCGAGCGAGCGCTCGCCGATCGCCGACACGTCCATGCCGACGGCCTCGGCCGAGTTCGTGAGGAAGCGTCCGCTGCCGGCCGCGCACTTGTCGTTCATCGAGAAGTCGAGCACCTCGCCGCGGTCGCTCACCTTGATCGCCTTCGTGTCCTGGCCGCCGATGTCGATCACGGTGCGCGTGGCCGGGAAGCGCGACCAGGCGCCCTTCGCGTGGCACGAGATCTCGGTGACCTGCGCGTCGCCGAAGGCGACGTTGAAGCGGCCGTAGCCGGTGCCGACGACGTAGCCGACGTCGTCGCGCGACGCGCCGGCCTGCGCCAGCGCCTCGAGGAACGCGCGCTCGGCGGCCTTCACGAGGTACGCGCCGGTGTGCGTGAGCGAGCGTCCGACGATGCGGCCGCCCTGGTCCACGACCGCCGCCTTCGTCTGCGTGGAGCCAACGTCCACTCCCGCGGCGTACCTCATGCGTGCACCACCTCCGCGCCGGTGATCCGGCGCTGCTCGAGGGCCTCGAAGAAGGCGTCGATGCGGTTCCGCAGCTGCGCGTGCGAGAAGTAGCGCGGGTCCTCGAGGTCCGACTCGATGAGGAGCGTCGGGATGTCGAGGTCGCGCGCGAAGTGCTCCCGCATGTCGCCCTGGCCGGCCGAGAAGAGACGGCACGACTTCACCGAGTGGATGACCACCGCATCCGCTTTCCACTCGCGCGCGTAGCGCTCGATCTGGTCGTAGCGCTGGAGGAGCGTCCGGTTGCAGAGGTTGGCCGAGAGCATGTGCTCGGCGACGCTCTCGAACGGATGCTCCGGGTCGTGGCGGAACCCGAACTCCCAGATCCCGCCCACGGTCGAGTACGTCGACGCGACGGCGACCGCGCCCCAGCGCGTGAAGAGGTCGCGGAAGGCGCGCAGGAACGGCCACGGCGGCGGTCCCTCGATGACGATGCGGAACCGCTCCTCGGGGAGCGGGCCCTCGCCGCGCTCCGCCCTCGCCGTGAGCTCGGCGTACGCGCTCTCGAAGAACGCGAGGCCCTCCTCGGTCCCGCGGAGGCAGTAGAGCGGGGCCATCATCGTCACGGAGTCGAAGTACGCGTCGTACGGCGCGGGCGCGCGCATCGTGAGCGCCTTGATCCGCGACCACAGCTCGCCCGTGCGCGCGGAGAGCGTGACGATCCTCTTGAACTTCGCCTCGTCGAACGGCACGCCGCTCACCCGCTCGAGCAGCGGGACGAGCTCCTGGAGCTGCGCGACGACGTACGCGACGTCCTCCGCGCGCGGCTCGCCGTCGGGCGTGCGGATGAACGGGATATCGATGTTCACGGCCGGCGCCCCGACGAGCTCCGCGAGGTGCTCGAACCAGTTGAGATACACGTTGCACCCGACGTAGTTGCATACGAGCACGTCGGGCTTCGGCACCGTGCCGAACGGCGCCTTGTAGCCGCCGTGGTAGAGGCCGATGTCGGCCTTCACGTACGCGCAGTTGTCGGTGGCGTAGCCGAGCTCCTCGGCCTTCTGGATGAGCGGGAGCGAGACCTTGCGCACGGCGAGCTGGAGCGCGTTCACCTCGGGGTACACCGGGATGAGGTCGAACGTGCGGAGGAGCTCGACGGGATTCCCCGCGATGAGGAGCTGCGCGGTCTTCCCGGGCTTCCCCTCGGCGATGTCCGTGAGCTGGCGGTAGTACGTGCCCATGAGCTCCTTCTGGAGCTCGTGGACCGTGCCCTGGTACGAGGTCGGAGCGGCGGTCGTCGTGCTCATCTGAACAACATCGACTCCACGAACGTCTCGACCTCGGCACGGATGCGGTCGTAGAGCCACATCTTCTCCTCGAACTCGAGGAAGAGGTGCGGCGTGCCGTGCTTCTCGAGGGCGGTGCGGTAGAGCGCGTAGTCGAACAGGCCGGGCTCGCAGAACTTCGCGCCGAGGAAGATCACGGCGTCCGCCTTCGTGCGGTCGATCGTCTCGATGAGCGCCTGCGCGCGCGGACGCCGGAGGTCGTGCTTCGTCGAGAGGTGCGCGCTCCCGTCGAGGTACGAGCGCGCGAGCGCGGCGAACGGGTCGCCGCCGGCGGCGACGTGGCCGAGGAACGGGCGCCAGCCCTGGAGGAGGTCGTCGTCCACGAGGTAGCAGCCCGCGGCCTCGAGGCTCTCGATGAGCTCGAGGGGCGGCTGCTCGCAGAAGGATCCGACGAGGACCGTGCGGACGCGGTCCTTCGGGCGCTCCGCGCGCGCCTCCGCCTCGGCGAGCGCCTCGCCGAGGATGGGCGCGACGTCCGCGGGGTCCATGAGCGTCGCGAGGCGCGCGAGCGTGTAGAGCTCGGCGGTCGCGAGGCGCTCGGGCGCGCGCGAGCGGAGCGCGTAGAGCTCGCGGAGGAGCGCGCGCACCTCGTCGTACGCGAGGGTCGCCCGCGCGAGGTCGTCGTCCGTGACCGTCCGGCCCGCGACGTCGCCGAGCTCCGACGCGACGCGGCGGAGCTCGCCGGCGAGGTACGTGACGGCGGACGGCGAGGCCATGTTCTGCGGCAGGTGCACGTAGACGACGTGCCGCGCCGGGAAGTTCCGCTGCATGACGCTCGCCAGGTTGCGCGCCGGGTCGCAGATCGAGTGGAACATCATCGCGTCGAACGGGTCGAGCGCCCCGACGAACCCGAGCTCGAGGGTGCTCTTCACGATCGAGCAGATGAACGACTGGAAGCGCGAGTCCGCGTTCGCGATCTCGACGCGGTTCCCGCCGCCGAAGACGCCCACGGGAAGCATTCCGGCGGCGTAGGCGACCTCCACCGGCGCGTACACCGGGAAGCAGCCCACCGCCTTCCGGCCGGTGCGCTCGCGCCAGGCGCGCACGGTCGGGAACGAGCGGTCCTCGATGACGTCGCGAAAGCGCTCGAAGGTGCGGGTCTCGACGACGGTCACAGTGCCCTTCCGAGGCAGACGAGGGGCTCTTCGGTGAGTCCGATCTGGCGGAAGAAGGGGTCGAGCGTCCGGTCGTGGAGCGGGACGAGCGTGTACACGTGGTCCGCGCCCGCCCGCCGGGCGCGGACGACGACCTCGCCCGCGAGCGCGCGGCCGACGCCGTGGGCGCGGAACGCAGGATCGACGCCGAACGCCTCGATCCACGCCGCGTGCGGGCCGAGCCCGAAGCGCGCCTGCACCGCGGCGAAGGCGTAGCCAACGATGCGGCCGTCGACGACGGCGCCGACCGCGATGGACGAGGTCCGGTCCGCGAGCGCGGCACGCCACTCGTCCGCGGTACCACCGGCCGCGAGCCCGGTCGCGACCCGCGCCACGGCGGGCGCGTCGTGCGTCGTGAGGTCCCTGACGGTCAGCGAGCCGGCGGCGATCACGCCCGGAAGGTAGGCGGCTAGATCGTCCGTCCGTTATCAGCCGGCCCCTCGGGCCGGAAGGTGATCGCGAGGCGGCGCGTCCCGTCGGGCAGGTCGACGCGCACGTGCGAGAACTTGACCGGCAGGTGGCCTTCCGGCACGCGCACCACGGCGCGCACGTCACGCGCGTCGCACGCGCCGCCGAGGACGACCCGGCCGAGGCAGCGCGCGGTCCCGATCGCGCGGCCGTCCTGGTCGCGGCAGTCGAGGAGAGCGCTGCACACTGCGCCGTCGAGCTCGTCGCGGGTCCGGTCGAGGAGCAGCTCCGCGGCGCGGTTCGCGGACCGCACCCTGAGCGCGTCGTCGAGGACGAGCACCGCGTCAGGCAGCGCGTCGAGCACCCGGGCCGCCTCGCCCTCCGACACCGGCGGCGCGTCCGATCCGACGGGCGCGGCGCGGTAGCCGACCCCGTACACCGCCTCGATGTAGCGAGGCGCGGTGTGCGTGTCGCCGAGCCGGCGGCGCAGCCGCGAGACGTGGAGCTCGATCGCGGCGTCGCTCGGGAGCTCGTCGTCGGCGCCGGTGATGCGCGCCGCGAGCTGCTCCCGCGTGAGCGTCGCGCCGCGCGCCTCGAGGAGCGCGCGCAGGAGGGCGAACTGGCGGGCGGTCACCGGGACGCGGCGGCCAGCGACCCGGACCTCGTGCGCGCCGATGTCGAGGAGGAGGTCGCGCTGGCGCAGCACCGACGCGGACGAGGCTCGCCCCGCGCTGCGGCGCACGAGCGCCGCGACGCGCGCGGCCACGTGCTCGGGGGACGCGTCGAGGATCGTGTCGTCGACACCGGCCGCGTCCGCGAGGCTCGACGTCACCGCGTCGCCGGAGGCGTTCACGACGACCGCGAGCGATCCCGCGGCGCGGGCCGCGCGCACGACGCTCCACACGCCGTCCTCCGCCGAGGGCTGCACGAGCGTGATGGTCGGCCGGTGGAAGTCGATCCCCGCGAGCGCGACGTCCGCGGTGCGGCAGGCCACGCTGCGGATGCCCTGCGCGCCCAGCGCGGCCCGGAGGGCGGCCGCGCCCGCGGGGTCCGCGCCCGCGATGAGCGCCAGAGGCGCCGCGTCGATGGCCGTCGGCATGGCGGGCACGCTCAGCGAGCCGACAGCGGACGGATAGGGTCTTTCGGCCCGTCGGGCCGGGCGGGCCGACCTAGGCGTCCGGATCTCGCGGTCCGTGCGGCCGCTCGCGAGCCCGCGCGGCGAGCGTCGGGAAGTTCGACGTCGAAGCGCGGCCGGGAACCTTCCGGACCCTCTGCGACGTGCACGACCCGTCCATGACGGGAACGGTCATCGTGCTGCCGCGTCGACGGACGGCGCCGGGGGGCGCGCGGCGCGCTCCGGCGCCCGCGCGGGCAGCACGGCCGTCGCCGTCGCCCCGCGCGGAACGCGCGGCTCGAGCGTCACCTCGCCGCCGTGGGCCCGGACGATCGCGCGCGCGATCGCGAGGCCGAGGCCGCTCCCGGACGGGTCGAGCCCCCGCGCGGTGCGGCCTCGGTAGAAGCGCTCGAAGGCGCGGGCCTGGTCCT
>DASSSF010000001.1:0-21986 GCA_035708565.1 Candidatus Limnocylindria bacterium | reverse complement strand
CGTCCAGCGTCGCGGTCCACGAGTTCGTGCGCGGCATGGGCGCCGGCGCGGCGACCGTGCTCGGCGGCGGCATGACGAGCGCCGCGCCGTGGGCCGCGCTCGCGAACGGCGCGTCGGCCCATGCGCCCGAGATGGACGACGTCACCACGGAGTCCTCGCTGCATCCCGGCGTCGCGGTCATCCCCGCGGCGCTCGCCCTCGCCGAAGAGGGTGGCGCGGCGGGCACGGCGTTCCTCGAGGCCGTGGTCGGCGGGTACGAGGTCACGATGCGCGTCGGCAACGCGCTCGACCCCGCGTCGTCGTACGAGCGCGGCTTCCACCCGACCGGCGTCGCCGGCGTCTTCGGCGCCGCCGTCGCGGCGGGCCGCCTCCTCGGACTCGACCAGGGCGCGCTCGTACGCGCGATCGGGATCGCGGGGACGATGGCGTCGGGGTCGATGGAGTACCTCGCCGATGGCGCGTGGACGAAGCGGCTGAATCCGGCGTGGGCCGCCCACGCGGGGATCGTCGCCGCCGGGCTCGCGCGCACGGGCTTCACCGGCCCCGCGGGCGCGCTCGACGGGCGGCTCGGCGTGCTGCGCGGGTACACCGACCACCCGCTCCCCGAACGGCTCACCGATCGCCTCGGCGATCCGCTCATGGTCACGCGCGTCTCGATCAAGCCGTACGCCTGTTGCCGCTACAACCACGGGCTCATCGACGGCGTGCTGCGGCTGCGGCGCGAGCACGGCCTCGTGCCCGACGACGTCGCGCGCATCCGCCTCGGCGTGCTCTCGGGCGGCTGGCTCCTCGTCGCCGATCCGATCGACGCGAAGCGCGCGCCGCGCAACTCCGTCGACGCGCAGTTCAGCGCGCCCTACGCCGCCGCGGTCGCGCTCGTGCACGGCCGCGCGGGACTCGCCGAGTACGGCGACGACGCGGTCGGCGATCCCGCGGTGCGCGCCGTCATGTCGCGCACCGACTGCGTGCGCGACCCGTCGCTCGACGCCGTCTACCCGGCGCGGTGGCCGGCGACGGTCGAGATCGACACGCGGGATGGGCGCACGCTCCGCGCTCGCGTCGAGCACGCGCTCGGGGAGCCGGAGAACCCCGTGCCGCGCGACGCGCTCGTCGAGCGGTTCGTGTCGCTCGTCGCGGACCGCGTCGCTGAGGGCGGCGCGCGTGAGGTCGCGGCGCGCGTGCTCACGCTCGACTCGGAGCGCGACCTGTCGGTGGTGCGCCGGCTCGGCTAGGTCAGTCGCCTCTCGGCCGCGCGGCCAGGTCCTGGCGCAGCGACGCCAGCTCCTCACGGATCTGTGTGATCTCACGCTCCATCTTCGAGAGAGACACGCTCTCGTCGCTCGTGTCCGCCTCAACGAAGAACGATGCGACCGCCGCCGTGAGCGCGGCGAACGTGCCGATCCCGACGAGCATGATCGCCGCCGCCAGCACCCGGCCCCAGAACGAGGCGGGCGCGATGTCGCCGTAGCCCACGGTCGAGAGCGTCGCCGCGGCCCACCAGATCCCGTCTCCGATCGAGGTGGCGCGGTCGGGCTCCAGCGCGTGGATCGCCAGGCCGCCGAGGAAGACGACGAGCAGCGACAGCAGGACGAGATACGGCAGGCTGTCGCGTCGCAGGTGCCGCCTGAGCATGTGCTGGGCGCGACCCACGGCGGCTACGGCGCGGACCAGCCGGACCACGCGCAGAGCGCGGAATGCCTCGAATTCGTCGGGCACGAAGATCGGCGGGCTGGCGACGATGATCGCGAGGTCGAACCAGTGCGCGCGAACGAAACCACGGCGGTCGCGTGCACGGCTCAGGAGCCAGAGGTACTCGGCTACGAACGCCATCCAGATGATCGCTCCCGCGATCTCCGCCGAGCGGGCGGCAGTCAGATCATCCGTCGACTCCTGGATGAGGACGATCGGGACCATGAGCGCCGCGAGGGCGAGCATGGTCCACTCCACCCATTGCGGCGCCTCGGGCTCGTCGGATCGAGCGTGCTGCTCGACCTTCACCATGGTGCTAGGCGAAGTAGCCGTAGTCGCCGAGCAGGAGGCGCATGAAGAAGAGGCTGCAGAGGATCACGACGACGACGCGGTGCGAGAAGATCGCGCGCGGGCGCTCCTTCGCGACGCGCCCGACCTGACCCCAGAAGAAGAGGAGCAGCGACAGCTCGGCGATCATGAAGCCGGCGTGCACGTAGCCGAGCGGCGTCCACTCGTACGGCACCGGCATGGTCCAGTTGAGGATCGCGTTCGTCGCCTGGTAGAGGTGTGCCCCGACCGTCACCGTCGCGCCCATGAGCACCGCCGGGACGATCTCGCTGATGCGCGGGCGCCGGCGCCAGATCCAGAGCTGCGACGCGACCATCACGTTCACGATCGGGAGGAGGATCGCGTCTCCCACGAGCGCCGACGTGTACGTGAGCGTCGAGCGGTAGTGGAGGACGATCGGGTCGGCCTTCCACTGCAGGTACGCGCTCCCCGCGGCCTGCGTGATGAAGCCGAAGAAGAGCGTCACCGCCGCGACGATCGCGAGCAGCAGGTACGGGCGCTGCTCGGCGAGCGCGTAGGTGCGCATGACGGCCGCCTCCCTCATGTGCGCGTGACCGTAGCAGACATCAGTGCGGCGGGGCGCCGACGAGACCGGATCGATAGGAGCGCGGGTCGAGGCGCACGAGGCGCCGGTCCGTGCCCGGCGGGAGGAGCGGGATGTGCGGGATGCGGGCGAGATGGTCGACGATCGGCCACAGGTCGTCCTCGCTCGTCATCCACCCGATGCGGTCGAAGCGCGCGAGCGACACCGGGCGCGAGTACGCGCGCAGCGTGCGCTCGCCGTCCCAGTTGTAGTAGTCCTCGAAGTAGCTCATGACGAGCTCGCGCAGCGTGCGGTGGACGGGAGCGCGGTAGCGCAGCCCCGCGAACTTCGAGAGCGCGACCGCGCCCCAGAGGCCCCGCTCGCGGTAGAGCGCCAGCACGTGGTCGTCGTCGCGTACGGCCTCGAGGTCGATGACGAGCGGCGGCCTGCCCTGGACGCGGAGTGCCGCGGCGGCGAAGAACGCGGCCTCGGCGCAGTGCGCGGTGCGGTCGCGGATCACGCGGCGCGGCGAGCGGAGCGACTCGCCGTCCTTCTCGAGGTTGTACATGAGGCCGTCGAGGTACTTCTGGATCTTGTCGGGCGTGTTCAGGCGGCGCAGCAGCGCGACTTCTCGCGGCGTGAGGTCGAACACGGCGCCATCATGCGGCGTCCGCTCGTTACGCGGCGCGCAAACCGTAGGGAGCGGCGGGCTCCGCGAGCCCGAGCAGCACCGGCTCGAGATCGCGCACGCCGGCGTGGACCTCGCGATGGCAGTTCGCGCAGAGCATCACGCACTTCGCGAGCTCGGCGAGGACCTTCTCCCATGACCGCGGGATCCCGTCCTCCGACACGCCGAACTCCTTCTCCGCGGGATCGCGGTGGTGGAACTCGAAGATCGCGTCGGGACCGGTCGTCCAGCACGTCTCGCATGACGCGCCCATGTAGCGGATCGCGCGCGCCTTTCGGCGCCGCCGGTGCTCGACGACGCTGCCGCCCGCCCTGCCGGCATCGAGGGCGGCGTGACGCATCCGGTGACAGCTCGCGCAGAGGAGGTCGCACTTCGCGGCCTCCGCGCGCAGTCGCTCGATGCCGCCGCTGTAGCCGCCAAGCGCGAACTCCTTCTGCGCCGCGTCGCGGTGATGGAATTCGAGCGCTGCCAGCGTCGTGGCATAGCCGCAGTCCACGCACCTGCCGCCGGCCGCGTCCACGAGCTCGCGCTTGCGCGCCCGCCGTCGCTTGTTCAGGGACCTGCGCTCGATCTCACGTCGCGCTTCGCGAGACCGGCATCGGCCGGCGAACGGGCGCAGGATCGGCGGCACCTTGGAGCTGCTCCGCGAACCGAAGGGCGAACACGTCAGACAGAACCGCCGCCGGTAGAGCAAGCGCACGCGCCCATCGATGACCTGCTTTGCCGGGAACTGCGCCCCGCACGACGCGCAGGTCAACGGGCGCGAAGCGCGTGGCGCGGGGCGGCGCGCGTGGGGCCGCGGCCGATAGGGTCGGCAACTGAAGCAGCGCTTCCGCCCCCAGAAGCTGCGCGAGACGCCATCGATGAGGATCGTCGCCTCGAACTCGGATCCACAAGCCTCGCAGACCTGCAACATGGTAGAACATTAGTTCTATCTGGCCTGTCGCGTCAAGCGTGATGGGGCCGCTCGCGACGCTGCGGAACGCTGCTCCTCGGGGAGGATTCGAACCTCCGACCAATCGGTTACGAGAACCCCGAGGTTTCCCTCGGGCACGGACTATCTCTTCGCCTTAGCCCTGGAGGCCTTAGGCGCCGGGCGCATAGTCTCTGAACCTTCCCGGAGCGCTCTCCGGGCTTGGCTGCGGATCACCCTGGCGACGACACGCCGTAGGCTTCCCGCAATTCACCCAGTTACACCCCTGAGTTTCCCCAAGGGGCTGCCCTTGACCATGAGCCGACTGCTCTACCGCTGAGCTACCGAGGATCGTTTGTGCGTCCGTATTCTACCGCGCGCATTGACTGACGTGACGACGGCTGACAACCGCGCCATCGCAGAGGTCCAAGCGAGCGCGAACAGCGCGTACCGCTGGCTCGTCGCCGCGGTGGTGCTCGGCTTCCTCGCGTTCGGCGTCGGCGCCGCATGGGACCGCGCGTGGCACACGCGGAACCCGTTCGAGGACTTCTGGTCCCCGCCGCACCTCTTCATCTACACGACGCATCTCCTCGCGACCCTCGCGCTCGCGAAGATCGCGTTCACGCCCGACCTCCGCCGTCACTTCGGCGCGCCGCTCAGGCTGCCGATCGTCGGCGACATTCCCGCGGCGCTCGTCTTCGCGGGCGGCGGCTTCGCGGTCATCGCCGTCGCGGGCGTCCTCGACTCGATCTGGCACACGCGCTTCGGCCTCGACGAGACGGCGTGGTCGCTCCCCCACTCGATGCTCGGCTCGGGGATCCTCCTCAGCATGCTCGGCTTCGTCTCGGCGCGGTTCGCGCTCAGCGACGACCGGCCGCTCGCGCGATGGGCGCCCGCGCTCTTCGCGACCGTCATCGTCGGCGCGCTGACGGGGATCCTCCTCGGCCCCATCGACAACAACCGCACCGCCGAGCAGGTCCAGGCGATCGCGCGCATCCCCGTCCTCGCCGCGACGCCGGAGTTCCAGCACACCGCGCGCATCTACCTCACCTGGGAGCTCATGCGCACCGGCCCGCTGTTCATCCCGCTCGCCGCGTTCGCCGCGGGCGTCGCGCTCGCGTTCGCCCGGAACCTCGTCGGGACGTGGTGGGCGTTCCTCGTCGTCGCCCTCGCGGCGACGCTCCTCTCGGGCGACCGCGACACGGCCGGGTACCTGCGTCTCTCGCCGGACCCGCGCAACACGGCGCCGATCCCGTACATCGTGCCGGCGCTCCTTGCCGTCGCGCTCCCGCGCCTGCGCCTCGACGACGTCTGGGCGTGGCGCCTCGCCGGGCTCGGCTTCGCGCTCGCGATCGCCGCGGTATGGGGCGGCACGCTCGTCGGCATCGTCGCCGCGGCTCCGCTCATGGCGGTCGCGGCACCGATCGGCGGCTGGGTCGCGGATCTGGTCCGCATGCCGGACCGGCGCGTGCTCCGGCTCGGCGTCGTCGTCGGGATCGTCCTTCCCGTCATGACCGGCGCGGCCGACCTCTACGTGCGCACGCGCACGCCGTGAGCTCCACCGACCTGTTCCGCGCGATCCCGCGGCGCGTCCGCGCGCTCGTGCCGGCGTCGCTCGGCGAGATGCGCACGAAGGAGAGCGGCTGGATGGTGAAGTGCTGGTACGGGAACGCCGACCTGCACTACGAGGCGTGGCACCGCGGCCGGCAGGGCGTCGTCGAGATCGGGCTCCACTTCGAGGCCGACGGCCTCCTCAACGCGCAGCTCCTCGGCGGCCTCCGCGCGCACGAGCGCGAGATCCGCGCGCGCCTGCCGGACGCGCGGCTCGAGACGTGGGACAAGGGCTGGACGCGGATCTGGGAGCCGGTCCGGGCGGAGCGTGTCGACGCGGCGCTCTGCGACGACCTCGCCCGCCGCCTCGCCCGCTACGTGGCCACGCTCGAGCCGATCCTCCGCGACGAGCTTCCCGTGGAGGCGGAGTGGTCCGTCAGCGCAGGTGGCCGCGCTCGCGCGCGTACGCCATCGCGCCCACGTGCACGGGCACCGCGGTCTCCCGCCACGCGCTCGCGGGGTGGAACCCGAAGCCGGTAGACGTCGAGGCGAGCGCCGCCGGGTGCTCGTCGAGGGCGCGGACGACGCGCGCCGCGGCCTCGCGGTCGAAGCCGACGTGCGTGACGACGACGTGGTCGGTGAGCCGGAAGACGACGATGTCGCGCGCGACGAACGGGAACGTCCCCGCCCGGAGCGTGCCGGTGCGCACGCCGAGGTCGCGCATGGCGCGGTCGGCGCCGTCGCGCGGCGCGTCGAAGAGGCGGCCGTCCGCGGCCCAGGCGGGCGGCGCGAGGTGCGGGCGGAGGATCCACGCGAGCAGGTCCGCGGTGGCGTCGTCATCGGTCCGCCGGGCCGCCACGCCGCAGCGCGCGAGCAGCGCGTTCACGATCCGCGCGTCGAAGCCCTCCGCCACCGCGAGCGACGCGACGCGCCCGGCGAGCGCGTCGAGCGACGCGACCCTGCGCGAGCCGATGAGGACGCTGTGCGGCTGCGTCAGCCGGCAGATCGACCGGAGCCGGTCGAGCCGGCGCGGGTACGGCGCGTCGCCGCGCTGCGCGGCGTCGACCTCCTCGCGCGGCGCGACGGTGAGGTCGGTCGCGGCGCCGTCCACGGCGAGGAGCCCGAACGCGTCGTCCGCCGGGACCGCGCTCTCGGTCGCGGACTCGCGCGCGAGGCGCACGGCCTCGTGGATCCCGTCGAGCGCGTCGCGCCATGGCGCGGGGATCCCGCCGGCGAGCCGGATCACGTCGCGAAGACGATCGTGCGGTCGCCTGAGACGATGACGCGCCGCTCGAGGTGCCAGCGCACCGCGCGCGTGAGCACCTCGCGCTCGAGGTCGCGGCCCTTCCGCACGAAGTCCTCGACCTCGTCCTCGTGGCTCACGCGAACGACGTCCTGCTCGATGATCGGCCCCTGGTCGAGCTCCGTCGTCACGTAGTGCGCGGTCGCGCCGATCATCTTGACGCCGCGCTCCTTGGCCTGCCGGTAGGCCTGCGCGCCGACGAACGCGGGCAGGAACGAGTGGTGGATGTTGACGACGCGGCCGTGCCACCGCTCGACGAACGGCGTCGACAGCACCTGCATGTACCGCGCGAGCACCACGAGGTCGACCCGCTCCTCGTCGAGCAGCGCCTGCTGGCGCGCCTCGGCGCCGGGTCCCGTCGGCGTGTGCTCGTAGCGCACGCCGAAGTGCTTCGCGACGGGCTCGAGGGAGCGGTGGTTCGACACCACGAGCGCGATGTCGCCGCCGAGCTCGCCGAGCTGCCACGTGAGGAGGAGGTCGTACAAGCAGTGCGGCGTGCGGCTCGCGAAGACGGCCGCGCGCTGCCGCACGTCGGAGTACGTGAGCTCGCTCCGCAGCCCGAGCTCCTTCGTGAGCGCGTCGATCCCCGCGCGCGCGGCGTCGCGGTCGAGGGCGAACGACGACGCGTCCCACACGAGCCGGAGGAAGAACTGCCCGCTCTCGCGCTCGGCGTGGTGGTCGGCCGACAGGATGTTCCCGCCGTTCCGGTACACGAACTCGGACAGGCGCGCGATGAGGCCGGGCCGGTTCGGGCCGCTCACGAGGAGCGTCGCGGTGACGGGTGGCATCGCGCGGAGGCTAGCGCTCGCGCGCCGCGTCCACCGCCTCGAGCGCGTTGCCGATCAGGCGCTGCGCGCCGCCGAGCGCGCGCGGCACGTCGAAGCGGTGATCGAACGAGCCGAGGTTCTCGGCGGCTTCGAGCGCCTCTTCCAGCGCGGACTCCGCCAGGCGCAACGCGGACGCGAGCCGCTCGAGCTCGCCCGGGTCGATGTCGGCCATTTGGCGCATCATCGCATCGACATGCCGAGCGGCACCGTGCTCGACCCGATCCGCCGAGTCCCGCAGATCCGCATCTACGCGAAGGAGGCGGTGCCGGACGAGGTCGTCGACCAGCTCCTCGAGCTCGCGCGATGGACCGGATCGTCCAAGAACACGCAGCCGTGGCACTTCGTCGTCGTCCGCGACCGCGACAGGATCAAGCGGATCTCGGAGCTCCGGCCGAACATCAACTGGGCGGCCGAGGCGCCGGTCGGCATCGCGATCGTCCTCGAGGGCGCGAGCCCGACGGGCGAGGCGTACGACGAGGGGCGGGTGACGGAGCGCCTCCTCACCGGCGCGAAGCTCCTCGGGTACGGCGGCGGCGTCGCGTGGTTCGGCGAGCCGTCGCACCAGGCCGAGGCGAAGCGGATCCTCGGGATCCCGGACGAGAAGACCGCGCGGCAGATCGTGATGATCGGCAAGCCCCGGTCCTCGAAGGATCCCCGGCCCTACGGGCCGCCGCGGGGACGGAAGCCGCTCGCCGAGCTCGTCTCCTACGACCGCTTCGGCGACCGGAAGAAGTGAAGGAGGGGCGCCTCACGGCGCCCCTCTCACGTACTACTGACCTAGGAGCGAGGGCTGGGACCGCTTGCGGGCATGGCCGAGCGACGACGGTCAGGAGTGCGAAGCACTACTCGAGGTAATCCTTGAGCTTCCGGCTCCGGCTCGGGTGCCGCAGCTTGCGGAGCGCCTTCGCCTCGATCTGACGGATGCGCTCGCGAGTCACGTTGAACTCACGGCCGACCTCCTCGAGCGTGCGCGTCCGGCCGTCCTCGAGGCCGAACCGCAGCTGGAGGACGCGGCGCTCGCGCTGCGTGAGGCCGTCGAGCACCGCCTCGACCTGCTCCTTGAGGAGCTTGTGGCTCGCGGCGTCGCTCGGCGCGAGGGCCTGGTTGTCGGGGATGAAGTCCCCGAGGTGGCTGTCCTCTTCCTCGCCGATCGGGGTCTCGAGCGAGACCGGCTCCTGCGAGACCTTCACGATCTCGCGGACCTTCTCCTCGCTGATGAGCATGCGCTCGGCGATCTCGTTCGCGGTCGGCTCGCGGCCGAGCTCCTGGAGGAGGCCGCGCGACACGCGGATCAGCTTGTTGATCGTCTCGACCATGTGGACCGGGATGCGGATCGTGCGCGCCTGGTCCGCGATCGCCCGCGTGATCGCCTGCCGGATCCACCACGTCGCGTACGTCGAGAACTTGTAGCCCTTGCGGTAGTCGAACTTCTCGACCGCGCGGATGAGGCCGATGTTCCCCTCCTGGATGAGGTCGAGGAAGCCCATGCCGCGGCCGATGTACTTCTTCGCGATCGACACGACGAGGCGCAGGTTCGCCTCGGTAAGGTTGTGCCGCGCGTCGTCGCCCTTCTGGATGAGCTCGTCCGCCACGCGGCGGAGGCCGCGCTGCTCGTCCGGGTCCTTGGCGACGTACTCGTCGAGGTACTTCACGAGCACGGTCCGCGTCTCGACGCCGGTCGCGACGAGGGCGGCGAGCTGGTCGGCCCCTTCCGCCGCGCCGTGCACCTTGGAGTACGCGGGGAGGATGCGGAACACGAGCCGCTCGGGGTCGCGCTTCGAGGCGTCGATGATCCCGACGATCTCCTCGATGAGGATCTTCGCCTCGGTCGAGATCTCCTTGCTGTTGCCTTCCGCCTTGAGCGGGTCGCGGAGGCGGAGCAGCCGGCTCGAGAGCTTCCGGAGGTCGGGACCGCCGTCCTTGTGGTCGAGCGTGAAGCGGAGCGCCTTCGACGTGAACCGCGTCGCCTCGTCGACGAGCTCCTTCGCGCGGCCGACCTTCATGCGCTTCTTGACCTCGACGCCGAGCTCGTAGAGGTGCACCGTCGCGAGCGCCGGCGACTCGAGCGCCATCTCGCCGAGCTCGATCGACTTCGCGAGGTTGACCTCCTCCTCCGCGTTCAGGAGCGGCACCTTGCCGATCTCCTTGAGGTACATGCGGACGGGGTCGTCGACCGAGATGAGGTCGCTCGCGAGCACAGCGGCGACGCTGTCCTCGCGCTGCAGCTCCTCGGCCTCTTCCTCCTCCTCCTTGACCTGCGACCACGTGTGGCCGCGCTCGGCCTCGAGGATCTCGACGGTGTTGTCGTCGAGCGTGATGAGGATCTCCTCGATCTCCGCCGCGTCGGCGTCGGGGAGCGCGCGCGCGATGTCCTCCTGGGTCAGGTAGCCCTGCTGCCGGCCTCGCGCGACGAGCCGGTCCGCCTGGTCCTTGTGCTCAGGGGTGATCGCCGAGCCCGTGCGCTCCTTGAGCGTCGGCGCCGCGGCCTTTTCCTTCTCGCGCTCGCGGGTCTTCGTCGTCGTCGCCATCTATCCCTCGTATTCCTCTGTGTGACGGAGCACCGTCGCCCGCTCGAGCGCCTGCTGCACCCGTACGAGCTCTTCCGCGAGGACCGTCACCTGCTGCGCCAGCCCGCCCACGTCGCCGTCGGTCGCGCGTGCGAGCGCCGCCTGGGCCTCCCCCAGACGTCGCAGCACACCCTGTTCCCGGAGGCGCAGCGCCGCGATCTCGATCGCCTGGCCCACGTCCGCGGTGCTCGCCGGCTCGGGCGACTGTGCGCCAAGTGCCGCGACGGTGGCGGCGAGATGAGCCGGGAAGTCAGCGTCGGGACGCTTGCCTGCTCGAAGGAGCTCGAAGATCTCGCGGTGTTCGCTCGTCACGAGGTCCTCGGGCGCGAGCTCGATGCGCGCGGCCTCCTCGGGGAACTGGACCAATTGTGCCATCAGGTAACGCTCCGTGGGGCCCGTTCTGTTCCCAATACGTACGGGCGTGGCACTTTCGGCCGCCGGCCGTGCGGCCGGGCGAGGTGCGGGGGCCGCCGCCGGGGGCTTCGTCGCCTCGGCCCGCAGGGCCTCGTGGGAGATGCCCGTGAGCCGGTTGAGGCGCTTCAGGTAGTCCTCGCGGGTGATCTGGTCGGGCTCGTCGGCGAGGAGCGGGACGGCTTCGGCGAGGAAGCGCCGCCTCCCGTCCTCCCCGGAGAGGTCGAAACGGGAGGCGATCCGGTCGATGACGTACTCGAGCACCGGCTTCGCCTCGCCGAGCACCTGCCGGTATCGCTCCGGGTCGCTCCGCGCGAGCTCGTCGGGATCGCCCTGCGGGAGCTGGGCGACGTAGACGCCGAGGCCCACGCGCGTCGAGACCGCGCCCTGCCGCGACCGCCGGACGATGCGCACGAGCTCGCGTCCGCGCTTCTCGGCCGCCGCGCTCCCGGCCGCGTCCGCGTCGAAGGCCACGACCGCGCGCTCGATCTTCATGTCGTCGAGGACGCGGTACTGCTCCTCGGTGAGCGCCGTGCCCTGCGAGGCGACGACGTTGTCGAAGCCCGCCTGGTGCGACGCGATGGCGTCGAAGTACCCCTCGACGATGACCGCCTCGTTCGCCTTCCGGATGGCGGGCCGCGCGACGTCGAGCGCGTAGAGGACCGCGCTCTTGTTGAAGAGCGGCGTCTGCGGCGAGTTCACGTACTTCGCGGGCTGGTCGGCGCGCATCGCGCGGCCGCCGAACGCGATGACGCGGCCCTTCGCGTCGCGCACGGGGACCATGAGCCGCTCGCGGAAGCGGTCGAAGAGGCCGCGCTCATGGTCGAGCACGAGGCCGGACCCGACCGCCTCGTCGTCGCTGAAGCCCTTCTTCCGGAGGTACTCGAGGAGCCCGTTGCGCGTGGCGGGCGCGTACCCGAGCCCGAACTTGTCGACCGTCGCGGGCGAGATGCCGCGCTTCGCGAGGTACCGCTGCACGGCCTCGCCGCCCGGCGTGCCGCGGAGCGCCTGCCGGAAATAGAAGAGCGCGGTCTCGTGCGCCGAGAGGAGCCGCTTCGTCCGCTCGTTCTCGGCGCGCGGCTGCCGCGACAGCTGCACGCCCGCGCGCTCGGCGAGCGTGCGCAGCGCCTCGCTCTTCTCGATGCCCTCGGTCTTCATGAGCCAGTCGAAGACGTCCCCCTTCTCAGAGCACCCGAAGCAGTGGAAGGTCTTGCGGTCGGGGTCGACCGTGAACGACGGTGTCTTCTCGCTGTGGAACGGGCAGAGGCCCTTGTATGTGCGGCCCGCCCTGCGCAGCTGCACCCGCTCGCCCACGAGCTGGACGATGTCGATGCGCTCTTTGACGAGGTCGAAATCTCCGGGCGTTAGCGACGGCTCCAGGCGGTCGGCATGAAGATCGCCTCGTAGGTGTCGAGCGCGTACCCGTCGGTCATGCCCGCGATGTAATCGGCGACGCCGCGCTTGATGCCGTCGCGCTCGGCGAGGCGCTGGTACTCGACGGGCATGAGCTCCGGGCGCTTCTCGAAGTGGCCGAGCAGCTCCCACAGGACGTTCTGCGCCTTCGCGTCCTCGGTCTTCGCCTGGCCCGCGAGGTAGACGTTCTGGAACATCCAGTCGCGGAGCGCGTTCGTCGCCTCGAGCACCTCGGGGCTCATGGAGATCTCGCGCTTGCCGTAGGAGTGGCAGATCACGTCGTAGATCATCGTGTCGAGCCGCTCTCCGCGCGTGCGCCCGAGCGAGGCGAGCACGTCCTTCGGGAGCTCGTCCTCGCCGATGATCCCGGCGCGCATCGCGTCGTCGGCGTCGTGGTGGAGGTACGCGATCTTGTCGGCGTAGCGCGTGACCCACCCCTCGGGCGTCTCGGGCTCGCCCCACGCAGCGTCCTGGAGCCCGCCCTCCGTGGGCGCGGAGTGCTTGAGGATCCCATCGCGCACCTCGTGCGTGAGGTTGAGCCCCTTGCCGCTCTTCTCGATGCGGTCGAGGACGCGGACGCTCTGCTGGTTGTGGCGGAAGCCTTCCGGGAGGAACTTCGCGAGGAGCTCCTCCCCGACGTGGCCGAAGGGCGTGTGTCCCACGTCGTGGCCGAGCGTCATCGCCTCGACCAGGTCCGCGTTGAGGCCCAGCGCCGCGGCCATCGACCGGCCGAGCTGGCTCACCTCGAGCGTGTGCGTGAGGCGCGTGCGGTAGTGGTCGCCGATCGGCGCGAGGAACACCTGCGTCTTGTGCTTGAGCCGGCGGAAGGCCTTGCTGTGCACGATGCGGTCGCGGTCGAGGTGGAACGCCGTGCGCGTCGGGGACGGGTCCTCCGGCGCGTCGCGGCGCGCCGACGCGGAGCGCGTGGCGAAGTCCATGAGGACCTTCGCCTCCTGCTCCTCGAGACGCTGCCGGATGCGCAGGGCCGCGACGCTGCGCGTGCGCGACAGCCGCGCCGTACCGACGTCGACCGCCATGCGCGCTAGCCTACCGCCCACACAGGGCTCGGGAGGTCGCTCGATGTGCCATCCAGAGGTCCCGGTCGGCACGCCCTTGCCGGACGTCAGAACGGAGGACGTGCGCATCTCGCTCCTGTCCGGCGAGCAGCTGCCGGCCATGCTCGCGCTGCCGGAGCGGACCCCCGCGCCGGCCGTGCTCGTCATCAACGACGTGTTCGGCCGCTCCGACTTCTACGACCACCTCACGCGGCGGATCGCGCAGGCGGGCTTCGTCGCGCTCGACCCCGAGTACTTCTTCCGCGAGGGGCCGGTCCCGCAGGACGACCGCGCCGCCGCCACGGACCGGCGCGAGAAGCTCGTGCAGCGCCGCGTGCTCGACGACCTCGACACGGCGTTCGCGTGGCTCGCCGCGCGGGGTGACGTGGGCGGCGACCGCTTCGGAACCATCGGGTTCTGCATGGGCGGCACGTTCGCTCTCGACCTCGCGGCCTCGCGCGGCGACCTCGCGACGGTCTCCTACTACGGATTCCCGGCCGCGAGGCGGCCCGACATGTCGCCGCCGCTCGACGTGGCCGCGCGGATGACCGGGCCGATCCTCGGCCACTTCGGCACGGAGGACACGGGCGTCGGCATGGACAACGTGCGCGAGCTCGACCGCCGGCTCACCGCCGCGGGCGTCGAGCACGAGCTCCACACCTACGAGGGGCTCGGCCACGGGTTCCTGAAGACGTTCCTCGAGAACGAGAGCGCGCCCGGGTACGAGCAGGCGTGCACGTCGTGGAAGCGGACGCTCGACTTCTGGCGCCGCCACCTCTCGCGCGAGCTCTCCGGGAGCGAGGCCTGGGAGGCGCAGCGGGACGACGGCTGGTGACCGGGATCCCCGCGCGGCTCTCCTTCGTCACGCTCGCGGTGCGTGACATGCCGCGCATGCAGCGCTTCTACGACCAGCTCGGCTGGCCGAAGTCCAAGTTCAGCGACGACACGTTCGCGGCGTACCGGTGCGGCGGCGCGGTGCTCGGCCTCTACGGCGCGGAGAACTACGAGAAGGCGTACGGCGCGCCGCCGCCGGCCGGCAGCTTCCGGGGCTTCGTCCTCGCGCTCAACTGCCGGGACGCCGCGGAGGTCGACCGCACCTACGCTTCGATGAAGGGTCTCGACGGCATCCGGCTCGGCCGCGAGCCGCAGGACCTCTCGTTCGGCGGGCGCGGGTTCGAGTGGCGCGACCCCGAGGACAACGTGTGGGAGGTCACCTGGGCGGAGGGCACGTCCTTCGACGAGCGCGAGGCGCTCATCTTTCCGTGAGAGCCGCGGGCGCGCCGTGACGACCACCGCGTTCGGCCGCTTCGTCATCGTCTCGCGGCATCCGCGCGCCGGCCGCGAGGTCGCGGCGATCGGGACGCACGTCTTTCGCGGGAAGGACGTGCTCGACATCGGCACCGGCGACGGCCGGCTCGCGTTCGACATCGCGCGTCACGCGCGCCGGCTCGTCGCGGTCGACCCGAACGAGGAGGCCATCGCCGCCGCCCGGGCCCGCTGCCACGAGCTCCGCCTCATGAACACGGAGTTCCGCGTCGCGGACGCGCCGACGCTCGACCTCGGCCGTGCGCGGTTCGACGTCGCGATCTTCACCTGGTCGCTCTGATGCATCCGGCGAACGGGCATGGTCGATGCCCTCGAGCGGACGGTGAGGCACCTCAGGCCGCGCGGCACGATCGTCGACATCCGGCCTGACGGGTCGCGCAACCCGCGCGTCCTCTCCCGCGGCCGGGTGATCGGCGAGCTCCTGCCGCACGAGGAGGTCGCGGGCGATGACGCCGGCGCCGACGCGGCGGTCGCGCACCTCGTGCGGCGCGGCATGCTCCGGCGCGGCAGGCGCGGCCTGGTCTGGCACCAGATGTCGTTCGAGAGCGTCGCGGCGCTCGCCGAGTACGTGCGCACCTCGCCCCGGTACGCCTCGCTCCCGCGCGGCACGCTGTCCCTCGCGCGCCGCGGCGGCGGCCGCGTCACCGTACGCCGCGCGGTCAAGTACGAGGTGCTGAGCCGGACCGCACCCGCTAGGTGACGAGCTCGATGGTCGACGCGAGGCGGACCGGCCGCGCGAGCGTCGCGCCCACCGGGGAGGACCGATGGAGCGCCTCCTCGAGCCGCCGTAGCTGCTCGCCCGTGATCCCCGGCGCGCGCAGCCGCACCACGTAGCGCGCCTCATCGAGCCCGCACGGCGGACCGTCGAGCCCGAGGTAGGAGCGGACGTCGAAGTGCGCGTCGAGCTCGATCTCGAGCGCCTCGACCTCCACGCCGAGGAGCGTCGCGTGCATCGCGATGACGTCGATCTCGCACGCGGCGAAGGCCGCGAGCACGAGCTGCATCGGGCCGAGCTGCCCCGGTCCGTTGACCTCGAGCGCCTTGTCCGCGATCCGCACGCGGGAGCGGTCGGCGCCGAGCCACTCCGCGACGAGGTGCGGCCGGCGATCGGCGCGCGCCGGATCGGTGCGGGCCGCGGAGACCGTCCGCTCGAGCTCGGCGGGGTCGACGCCGTTCAGCGTCGTGATGGCGCTCACCTTGTACCGAGGCCCAGGTCCCGGCTGTCCTTCCCATAGCGCAGGCTCGAGGCGGCGAGGACCAGCAGCGCCCCGAACGCGACGATCAGCTCCATCCGTCGGCTCCTTCCGGCGCTTCGAGCGCCTCGGTGATGGAGCGACCTTCTCAGCCGGGCGTTTGGCGCACCGTTTGGCGCCGGTCGTACGGGAAGAGCCGGTCCGCGAGGTCGGGCATCGGGCCCCGCCGGACGAGACGCAGCGCGGCCTCGACCCGGTCCCGGTCCCGACCCCCCTCGAGCTCTACGAGGTCGGTGAGGATCGCGGCGTCGGCCCACCAGAGCGTGTCCGGCACGCGCGTGCAGCGCTCGTGCGCCTCGGCGAGGAGCTCGCGCGCGCGTGCCTGCTTCCCGAGGCGCGCCTCGACCCGCGCGAGGCCGCGGAGCGACAGCCCCTCCCAGCACGGGTCGGCCATCTCGGACGCGAGCGTGAAGGCTTCCCCGAACACGCGCGCCGCGTCCGCGGTGCGGCCCTGCGCGAGCGCCGCCTCGCCGACGTGCACGAGGATCCACGGCACGACGGCGTGCCAGCCGGCCGCCCTCGCCGCGTCGACCGCGTCGCTCGCCATGCGCTCCCCCTCGGCCGCCCGCCCGCCGCGGATGAGCGCGCGCGCGAGGAACGACGAGGTGAAGCTGCGGAACCGCCGCTCGCCGAGCTCGTCGAGGATCGCGAGCGCCTCGCGCAGCGTCCGCTCGGCCGCCGGGAGGTCGCCGCGGTCGATGAGCGTCGCGCCCAGGTACGTGAGCGCCTGCGCCTTCTGGGAGCGATCCTTCGCGAGGTCCGCGAGCGAGGCCGCGCGCCGCAGCGACGTCTCCGCGGCGCCGTAGTCGGCCGCGAGGAAGGCGACGTACCCGATCTCGCGAGCCGCCTGCGACGCGAGCGCGTGGTCGGCCAGCTCTGCCGCGAGGCGCAGCGCGCGGCCGAGAAGGCCGACGGCCTCGCGGTCGCGGCCGCGCACCGAATGCACGAGCACGCCGCCGAGCGTCACGAGCGCGCGTGCTTCGAGCGGTCGCTCGCCGCTCGCGGCGGCCTCCGACGTCGCGCGCCGGGCGGCGTCCTCGGCCGCGACGTAGTCGCCGGCGTCGAGGCGCGCGGTCGCGACGTCCAGCAGCGCCTTCGCGCTCACGGACGGGGGCACGCGCGCGCCGGCGCTCGGCGTGGGGCGCTCGAGGGGGCGCCGGACGGTCTCCGGCGCGGCGGTCCCGAGCTCGGCGCGGTAGGTGCGCTCGACCGAGTCGATGTAGCGCCGCGCCGCCGCACGGTCGCCGCGCGCCACGTAGATGTCGACCGCGAGCTCGTGCGCGGGATCGTTCGTCGGGTCGGTCGCAAGCAGGCGCTCGAGGAGACGGAGCGCCCTCGGTGGATCGGACCGCGCGTGGAGCGTCGCGGTCCAGAGGAGCGCGTCCCGCGACGCGGAGCCCACGCGCTGCCGCTCGAGCGCCAGCCAGTGCTCGAACGCGGGTGCGTCGCCGAAGAAGAGGCCCTCGAGCAGGTCGCCCCGCGCGAGGTCCTCCACCTCGTCCGCCTCGGCAGCGCCCGAGAGGATGCGCCGCACGTCGAGCGAGAGCTCTCCGCCGAGCGTGAGCCGCTCGGTGCCCGCGAGCGTGACCTCGGGCTCGAGCGCGCGCCGCACCTGGAGCAGCGCCCAGCGCAGCGCCGCGAGCGGATCGTCGGCCTCGGGCCAGAGCAGCTCGCTCAGGTCGCGGCGCGCGGGCGGCGCGGGCGCGAGGAGCACGTACGCGAGGAGCCCCCACGGCTTGTGCCCGGGGATCGCGCGCTCCACGCCCGCAGCCTCCACCGTCGGCCGGCCGAGCAGGCGGATCCGGATGCCCCCGCTAGCGGTCGCGGGCGGCCGCACCCTTCTTCTCGGCGATGGCCGCCTGCGCGGCGGCGAGGCGCGCGACGGGCACGCGGTACGTCGACGGCGAGACGTACGTGAGGCCGAGCTCGTGGCAGAGCGCCACCGACGACGGCTCCCCCGCGTGCTCGCCGCAGATGCCGATCTTGAGGTCTTTCTTCGTCTTCCGGCCGCGCTCGACGGCCATGCGCATCATCGCGCCGACGCCGTCGCGGTCGAGGACCTGGAACGGGTCGGCCGGGATGATCCGCTCCTCGACGTAGCGCGTGAGGAACGACTTCTGCGCGTCGTCACGCGAGATGCCGAGGATCGTCTGCGTGAGGTCGTTCGTGCCGAACGAGAAGAACTCCGTCTTCTCGGCGATCTGGTCGGCGATGATGCAGGCGCGCGGGATCTCGATCATGGTCCCGAACTTGAACGGGATCTTCCGCCCGCGCTCCTTCTCGACGGTCGCCGCGACCTCCATGACCTGCGCCTCGAGGCGGTCGAGCTCCCCCATCGTGCCGACGAGCGGCATCATGATCTCGGGCTTCGCCTTGACCCCCTTCGCCGCGACGTCCGCGGCGGCGCCGAGGATCGCGCGGATCTGCATCTCGAGCACCTCCGGATAGACGAGGAGAAGCCGGCAGCCGCGGAGCCCGAGCATCGGGTTGTCCTCGTGCAGCTGCTGGAGCCGCTTGTCGATGCGGCGCTTGCGCTCGAGGTCCGCGCCGTCTGTTGAAGACTTCAGTCCTCCCTTGATCAAAGCCTCGGCTACCGCGATGTCGACATCCACATCCGCGAACTCGCGCAGGAACTCGTGCAGCGGCGGGTCGATGAGGCGGATGACCACGGGAAGGCCGTTCATCGCCTTGTAGATCTCACGGAAGTCGTCCTGCTGGAACGGCAGGAGCCGCGCGAGCGCCTTCTTCCGCGCCTCGGGCGTGTCCGCGAGGATCATCTCCTGCACGATCGGCAGCCGCTCCTGCTGCCGGAACATGTGCTCCGTCCGCGCGAGGCCGACGCCCTCGGCGCCGAACTCGCGTGCCTTCACGCACTCCTCCGGCGTGTCCGCGTTCACCCACACGCCGAGGCGGCGGCGCTCGTCCGCCCACCTGAGGATCTCGATGAGCTCCTTCTCCTTCTTGAAGTCGGGCTCGACCGTCGGGAGCTCGCCGAGGAACACCTCGCCGGTCGTGCCGTCGATCGAGATGAACTCGCCCTCCTTGACGAGGCGGTCACCGACCGTCATCCGGCCCTTCTCCGGCTCGACGTGGAGCGCGGTCGTGCCCGCGACGCACGGCAGACCCAGGCCGCGAGCGACGACCGCGGCGTGGCTCGTCGACCCGCCTCGCGCCGTGAGGATCCCGGTCGCCGCGACCATGCCGTGGAAGTCGTCGGGGCTCGTCTCCGGCCGGACGAGCACGACGAGCTGCTTCTGGCCCTTGAGGACGACCGCGCGGTCCGCGTCGAAGACGGCGCGTCCCGTCGCGGCCCCCGGCGAGGCGTTGAGCCCCTTCGCGAGGAAGCGGCCCTCCTTCCGCGCCTGCTCGACGGCCTTCTCGTCGAACCGCGGGAGGAGGAGCTGCTCGACGTGCGAGCCCTCGACACGCATGAGCGCTTCGTCCTTCGTGATGACGCGCTCCCGCACCATGTCGGTCGCGATCTTCATCGCGGCGCGCGCGGTCCGCTTCCCGGAGCGGGTCTGGAGCATGTAGAGGCGGCCACGCTCGATCGTGAACTCGAGGTCCTGGATGTCGCGGTAGTGCTGCTCGAGGCGCTTCGCGATCCGCGCGAACTCCGCGTACGCCCGTGGAAGGTCGCGCTTGAGCTCGCTGATCTTCTTCGGCGTGCGGATCCCGGCGACGACGTCCTCGCCCTGCGCGTTCGTCAGGTACTCGCCGTAGAGCTCCTTCGCGCCGGTGTTCGGGTCGCGCGTGAACGCGACGCCGGTACCGGAGTCGTCGCCCATGTTCCCGAAGACCATCGTCTGGACGTTCACCGCGGTGCCGAGATCGTGCGGGATCTTGAACGTGTTCCGGTAGTCGACCGCGCGCTTCCCGAACCACGAGCGGAACACCGCCTGGATCGCGAGGCGCAGCTGCTCGCGCGGGTCGGTCGGGAACGGCCTCCCGGTCGCCCCGCGGACGACGTCCTTGTACTCGTCAACGAGGTCCTCGAGCGTCTCCGGCTTGAGGTCGGCATCGCTCGCCGCACCGACCAGCCTCTTGCGGTTCTCGAGCGGCTCCTCGAAGCGCTTGGGCTCGATGTCGAGCACGATGCGGCCGAACATCGACACGAAGCGCCGGTAGGCGTCCCATGCGAAGCGCTCGTTGTTCGTGAGTCGTGCGAGCGCGCCGCGCGTCGCGTCGTTCAGCCCGAGGTTGAGGACGGTGTCCATCATCCCGGGCATCGACATCGCCGCGCCCGACCGCACGGAGACCAGGAGCGGCTCCTTCTCGTCGCCCAGTCGCTTGCCGGTCGACCGCTCGACCCGCGCGAGCGCGCGCTCCACCTGGTCCCACATGCCGGGCGGGAACTTCTTGCCGCCGTCGAAGTACGCGTTGCAGGCCTGCGTCGTGATCGTGAAGCCGGGCGGCACGGGCAGGCCGGCGTTCGTCATCTCGGCGATGCCGGCTCCCTTCCCGCCGAGGAGGTCCCGCATCTTCGCGCTGCCTTCGGCCTTCCCGTCGACGAACAGGTAGACCCATTTCCGCGCCGTGGCGGCGGGTCGTGCTCGGGACGCGGTCTTGCGGCGCGCGGGCGCGGCGGTGCGTGCCATGAGGCCCTCCCCTGTCGTCGCGGGTGTGGCAAGTATCGTGCTTCGCCACGTCCCTGGTGTCCGACGTGATACGTTCGCGCCCCGTGCAGCGCCCCGGCTATCGCACGCTCGTCGGACGCGTGCGCTCCAACGTCCGCTCGCTGATCGCGAGGCACATCGAGCTGCCGAAGCAGGAGATCGCGGAGATCGTCCGCGCGAACCTGAACGCGGTGAAGTGGTTCGCGATCGCGGCGGTCCTCGCGCTCCTGTTCCTCATCGCGTTCGTCGTGTTCGTGATCGCGCTCCTCGCGATCTGGCTGCCGCTCCCGCTCGCGGCGCTCGTCGCGATGCTCATCTTCGGGCTCATCGCCGCGTTCTTCGGCTGGGGCGGCCGCAAGCGGCTCCAGCTCCGCGGACCCACGCGCTCGATCGACACGTTCAAGGAGACGGTCCAATGGGCGAAGACGCGTCTGCTCGGACGCAGGCCGACATAGCGGCGCTGCGGCGCGGGATCGAGGGCGACCTCGACGCGCTCGCGGCGAAGGCGAAGGCGGACCTGGACATCGCCGCGCTCGCGCGGCGCCAGCCGGTGGCCGTCTTCGGGACGCTCGGCTCGCTCGTCGCGCTCGGCGGCGCGGCGATCGCGGCGCGCGTGCGCGCCTCGCGGCAGCGCCGCCCGGACACGGAGATCGAGCGGATCGTCGAGGAGCTCGGCGGCCGCATCGACCGCCTCAAGGGCCGCGCGCGGAAGCGCTTCCGCGAGCAGCTCCGAAGGGAGATAAGCGAGGTCGAGAAGCCGAAGCGGACCGCGAGCGAGGCGCTCTGGTCCACCGGGATGGCGGCCTTCACGGCGTTCGCGACCGAGCTCGCGCGGAAGTTCGGGGGCCGGCTCGCCGCGGACGAGCACGCGCCGGCGGAGGGCCGCGAGCTCTAGCCCAGCGCCGCGAGCACTTCCTTCGCGTGTCCGTCGGGCTTCACGCCGTACCACGCGCGCTGCACCTCGCCCTCCGGGCCGACGAGGAACGTCGAGCGGATCACGCCCTCGCCGCGCCCGGGGCGCTCGCCCCACGCGCCGTACGCGCGCATCACCGCGTTGCCGGCGTCGGTCAGGAGCGGGAGGCGGAGGCCGCACTTCGCCCGGAACGCCTGATGCGATGACGCGTCATCCGCGGACACGCCGTACACCGGCACCTGCGCGCCGTCGAACGACGCGAGGTCGTCGTTGAACTGGCGCGCCTCGGTCGTGCACCCGGGCGTGTCGTCCTTGGGGTAGAAGTACAGGATGTAGCGCTTCCCGCGCAGATCCTTCGACGACACGGTGCGGCCGTCCTGATCCGGGAGCGAGAACTCCGGTGCCCTGTCGCCCGCGCTCAGCATGCCGGGAGGGTACCGCAGCGTAGAGTCCCGCCGTGCACGCGATCGTCCTCGAGGATGTCAGGCGCGTCTTCCACACGTCCACGGGCGCGATCCGGCGGAAGAAGAAGGACGTCGTCGCGCTCGACGGCGTGTCCTTCGAGGTCGAGCCGGCCGAGCTCTTCGGCA